>CAZSYT010000036.1:0-27513 GCA_964610905.1 uncultured Acidimicrobiaceae bacterium | reverse complement strand
GCGGGGCCGGCGGGGCCGGCGGGGCCGGTGGGGCCGGCGGGGCCGGTGGGGCCGGCGGGGCCGGCCCCGGCTGGGGCCTCCCGGGTCCCGTCGCAGGGCCGCACCCCCCTCATGCGTGACCGAGCACCGGATGGGGGACGTAGGGCTCCTCGAGGCGAGCGATCTCGTCCTCGGAGAGCTCGAGCTCGACGGCGGCGACGGCGTCGGCCACGTGGCCGGGCTTGGTGGCCCCGACGATGGGTGCGGTGACCCCGGGCCGCTGCAGCAGCCACGCCAGTGCCACGGTGGCCGGGGCGACGCCACGCCGGGCCGCCACCTCGGCCGTCCGTACCACGACGTCCCGGTCGCCGGGCTGGGCATAGAGGCGGTCGGCGAAGGGGTCGTTGGCCGACCGGACGGTGTGGCGCTCTGCGCCGTCCCCGCGCGTGCCGGCGAGCAGGCCCCTGGCGAGGGGGCTCCAGGGGATGACCCCCACTCCCTGGTCGATGCAGAGGGGCAGCATCTCGCGCTCTTCCTCCCGGTAGACGAGGTTGTAGTGGGGCTGCATCGAGACGAAGCGGGTCCAGCCGTTGGTGGCGGCGACGTGCTGTGCCTTGGCGAACTGCCAGGCGAACATCGAGCTCGCTCCGACGTAGCGGGCCTTGCCCGCCTTGACCACGTCGTGGAGCGCCTCCATCGTCTCTTCGAGCGGGACCCGTCGGTCGAACCGGTGGACCTGGTAGAGGTCGACGTAGTCCATCCCGAGCCGGGCGAGCGACGCGTCGATGGCGGCCATGACGTGCTTCCTGCTGAGCCCGCCACCGTTCTCCCCGGGGGTCATCGGGGAGAACACCTTCGTCGCCACGACTGCTTCCTCGCGGGTGAGGAACCGGCGCACCAGGCGTCCCGTCGCCACCTCGCTGGCACCATTCGAGTAGGTGTCGGCCGTGTCGAAGAAGGTGACGCCGGCCTCGACGGCGGCGCGCACGATGGGCTCGGCGGCGTCCTCGTCGAGCACCCAGGGGCGGTCGCTGTCGTTGCCGTAGCTCATCATGCCGAGGCATAGCCGGGACACCCGGAGACCCGAGGTGCCGAGGTTCGTGGAGCGCATGGCCGTCCTTTCGGGGTGCGTCCGTGCCGGAGGTGCGTCGTCCGACCGGGCGTGCCGTCCCGACCGGCGAAACGGGGCGCCGCCTCGACCTTAGGCGGGCAGTCCCAGCCGGGCCTGCCGGAGCAACGGGACCGGCCGGCGGCCGGCGGCCGCCCTGGTGGAGGCCGCTACCATGGCCGGCGCGATGCGCGACGCCAGCCCGTTCGACCCGGGGTCGATCGACACGTTCCGGGTGACCGACTGGGAGCTCGACCCTGGCACGTGGACGCTCCGGCTGCGCTACTCCCTCGACGGGAGCGTCGCCTCGGTCGGACGAGTGGCCTTCGAGGAGCGGGTGGACTTCGCGCTCGACGGCCCGGGTCCGGGCGGGAGCACGCTGGGCGGCTCCGGCTCCGGCTCCGGCTCCGGCTCGGGCGTCCCTGCGGCCTTCGGCCGCGCCGTCGACCTGCTCCACCTGGCCGCGGGGGTCAGCTACTACAAGGCGGCGGCCCCCGGGCACGTGGTCGTCGAGCGTCCGGTCCCCGAGGACGAGGCCGCCTTCGCCCGTCTCCTCTACGACGAGGGCCTGCGGGAGTTCGCCGTGGCCAACGGCCTCGGGGTGCCCGTGGCCGTCGACGTCCGGGGGACGGCGGGGGACGAGCGGCCCCCGCCGGCTCCTGCGCCGTCGGTCTCCGGGGGTCCAGGGCGGGCCCTCGTGCCCGTCGGCGGGGGCAAGGACTCGTTCGTCCTCGCCGAGGCGCTCCGACCCCTTCGGCCCCTGCTCTTCGCCGTCAACCCGAAGCGCTTCGTCGTGGAGGCCGCGGTCGAGTCGGGCTTCGACCTCCTCGTCGTCCGCCGCACCATCGACCCCGCCCTGCTCGACCTGAACCGGCGCGGCGCCCTGAACGGGCACGTGCCGATCACGGCCATCGTGTCGCTCCTCGCCGTGGCCGCCGCCACTCTCACCGGCTGCGACCGGGTCGTGATGGCGGTGGAGCGCTCGGCGAGCGAGGAGACCGCCGTCGTTGGCGGCGTCGCGGTCAACCACCAGTTCTCCAAAGGCCTCGTCCTCGAACGGGCCCTCGCCGCCCTCGTGGCCGACCGCGTCGACCCGTCGCTCCGCTACGGGTCGGCGCTGCGCCCGTACTCGGAGCTCGCCATCGCACGGGCGTTCGCCGGCATGCCGTGGTACCACCACCGCTTCGTCAGCTGCAACGCCGCCTACCGCCTGGACGCCCAGGGGCCACCCACCTGGTGTGGGGCGTGCCCCAAGTGCCGCTTCGTGGCGCTCGTGCTGGCTCCGTTCCTCGGGCGCGACGGCGTCGCAGGGATCCTCGGCCGCGACCTGTTCGCGGAGCCCGGACAGGTCAGCGGGTTCGCCGCCCTCTTCGGCCCCGACAAGCCCTACGAGTGCGTCGGCGAGCGGCTCGAGTCGGCCGTCGCGCTCGCCTCGTTGGCCGAGCGGCCGGAGTGGCGGGGCGCGCCGGTGGTAGCGGCCCTGGCGGGGCGGGCCCGAGCGCTCGTCTCGCCCGGTGACCTCGAGCGCGTGCTCGCTCCAGAGCCCGCCCTCGCCTACCCGGACGCCGACGTCGCAGAGGCAGTCGCGGCCGTGTGCGGAAGAGGCCGGGTGGCCGAGCCGTGACCCTCGACGAGCTGTCCCGGGCCCGGGTCGTCGTGTGGGGCCTCGGCGCCGAGGGCCGTTCCGTGGTGGAGCTGCTGCGCCGCAGGGGCGCCGACCCCACCGTCGTCGACGACGGCCCGGCGCCGCTCGCGACCGGCGGTGCCGCTGCAGGCCTCGTCGACGTGCGCTCACCGGGCTCGGTCGACTGGGGCGCGGTCGACGTGGTCGTTCGCTCGCCCGGCGTCCCCCGCCGCCACCCCGGCCTGGCCGCCGCAGAAGCGCACGGCGCGGCGGTGACGACGGCCATGGCCGTGTGGCTCGAGGACGCTGCGTCGCTGCCGGTCCTCGCCGTCACCGGCACCAAGGGCAAGAGCACGACGGCGGCGCTGGCGGCGGCGCTCCTCGAAGCCGGAGGGCTGACCGTCGCGCTCGCCGGCAACATCGGCGTGCCGGTCACCGAGCTCTACGAGCGCCCGCCGTGCGACGCCTACGTCGTCGAGGTGTCCTCGTACCAGGCCACCGACGTCACGACCTCGCCCCGGGTGGTCGTGGTGACCAACCTCGCCGCGGACCA
Organism: uncultured Acidimicrobiaceae bacterium; assembly: GCA_964610905.1. Classification (GTDB taxonomy): domain Bacteria; phylum Actinomycetota; class Acidimicrobiia; order Acidimicrobiales; family RAAP-2; genus JAJZJT01. The sequence goes on along the minus strand of CAZSYT010000036.1, from coordinate 24,249 downwards.
TCTCGACTGGCACGGCGGCGAGGCCGCGTACTACCGCGACAAGCTCCGCCTGGTGACGGCGGGGCCCGAGCCGCTCCTCGCCGTCGGCGCGGCGAGCGCCGAGGCGGTTTCGCGCACGAGCGGCGTGACCGGGCGTGTGCTGTTCGGGCCGAGCGGGACCGTGCGGGTCGGCCCGCCCCCGGGGCGGACGGTCCTCGTCGACGGCAGTCCCCTGGTCGACGCCGCGCTCCTCGGGCTCCCGGGCGACCACAACGTCTGGAACCTGTGCGGCGCCGTGGCGGGCGTGTCGCTGCTGGTGGGACGACCCCCGTCACCCGAGGCCGCCCGCGCCGCCGTCGAGGGCTTCGCCGGGCTGGCGTCGCGCTGCGCGCCGGTCGGTGCCGTCGACGGCCTCGTCTACGTGGACGACGCGCTCGCCTCCAACCCGTTCGCCACCGCCGCGTCCCTGCGGGCGTTCGCCGGGCAGGCGGTCACGCTCGTCGTCGGCGGAGGCGACCGCGGGGTCGACCCGGGGCCGCTCCTCGAGGCGCTCGCCGAGGCGCGGCCGGCCGCCACCGTTGTCGTGCTCGAGCCGCTCCCGACCGGATGGGCAGCCCTGCTCGACCCGCCCGGCGGGCCGTGGGGCGTGCGACGAGCGGTGGACGTCGCGGCGGCGGTCGCCGAGGCCCGCGCCGTCACGCCAGCGGGCGGCGTCGTCCTCTTCTCGCCCGCAGCCCCCACGCCGGCCGGGCAGGGCGGCTACCGCCGGCGCAGCGAGCAGTTCCGGCGCGCCGCCCTTGGCGGGGCGCCAGCCCCTCGGCCCGACCGGGTCGCCGGGACGGACGCTCCTCCGCCGTCCGCTCCGGAGTGATCAGCCGTCGGCTCCGGAGCCAGGCGACCCCGGTCCGGGAAGGGAGCCCTGCGCCGGAGCTTGCGCGCGAGGTGGCCGAGCGGGCACCCTACTGCCAGCCCGAACGCGGGCGCTCGCGGGCCGGCAGTCCGCCGGAGGGCGGAGGGCCCCCTCGCCGGCGAGCACAGGGGGAGGAGCCAGATGGCCGACGACACGTTGCAGCAGCTGGTCGGCACGCCGACGGGCCGGTCGGTGATCACCGTCGAGCGGGGCCACGTGGCGCAGTTCGCCGACGCGGTGAAGGACCCGAGCCCCCTCTATCGCGACGCGCGCGCCGTCGCTGCCGCCGGGCTCGCCGGCATCCCCGCGCCCCCGACCTACCCGTTCGTGATGAGCAACTTCGGCCGCTATCCCGAGCTCCAGCTCGACGAGTCCCCCCAGGGGAACCCCGTGGTGACGGCGCTCGGCCCACTGATGTCCAAGGGCGGGCTCATCCTCCACGGGGAGCAGGAGTTCACGTACCGCCGGCCCGTGCTCGCCGGCGACGTGCTGGTGGGGGAGGGGAAGGTGGCCGACGCCTATCAGAAGGAGTCGAAGGGCCACACCATGACCTTCGTGGTCGTCGAGACGGTCTGGCGCGACCGCGACAGCGGCGAGGAGGTCTGCACGTCACGGATGAACGTCATCCACCGGTCCTGATGGCCGGCGAGGACACCGCCGCTGGGTCGACCGACCGCACGGCGGCGCCGACCGACCGCTGGGCGGGGCTGGCCGCCCCGTCCGCGCGCCGCGAGCCACGGCTCGTCGGGTGGCGACCGGACGCGAGCCGGCCCACGAGCCCTGAGACCACCATCCGCCACCAACGCACCCGACCAGGAGGCACACCATGAGCGCACCGCCTGCCGGCCCGGCCCGCACCGCCGGCGACTTCCACGTCGGCGACGAAGCCCCGGTGCTCGAGCACGTGCTCACCCGCACAGACCTCGTCGTCTACGCAGGAGCATCGGGGGACTTCAACCCCATGCACCACGACGAGGTGCAGGCGACCGCGGCGGGCCAGCCCAGCGTGTTCGGCCACGGCATGTTCTCGATGGGCCTCTGCGGCACGGCGCTCACCGACTACGTCGGCATCGCCAACGTCCGTCGCTTCGGTGTCCGCTTCGCCAAGCAGACGTGGCCGGGCGAGCGGCTGCAGACGCGCATCGTGGTCACGGCCGTGCGCGAGGAGGACGGCGAGCACCTCGTCGACCTCGACGTTCGCCTTGTCAACGACGCCGGCGAGGAGAAGGTGGTCGGGTCGGCCACGGCTGCCGTCCCGACCGCGGGCTGAGCGGTCGCGCCGGGCCCTGGGGGGTCGTACCGCCCGTTCCCGGACGGGCGGTACAGTCGCTTCCGAGCAAAGGTGCTGGTCGCCGGGCCGACGGCGCGGTGGGCGCCGGCCGAGGTGAGGAAGTGGGGTGCTGAGGTGGCGCGACGGATGTCGTCGGTGAAGCTGTCCAGGACGGTCGCGGCGGCGGCCGCCCTGGTGGTCGCAGGCTCGGCGCTCGCCGCCTGCGGCAACGCGGGAACGAAGGCGGTCTCGCACACCGGGAACGTCGACGGGGTGACGGCGACGACCATCCGCGTCGGGTCGCTCGCTTCCTCGAGCGGGATCGCCGCCGCCGACTTCGGCCCGGTGGTGACGGGAGCTCGTGTCTACTTCGACCAGCTCAACGCGTCGGGAGGGGTCGACGGCCGGAAGATCGTGTACTCGCCCAACATCGACGACGGCACCTCGCCCTCCGGCGACACGGCCGGGGCCGAGCAGCTCGTCTCCGACAAGGTGTTCGCCGTCGTCGGCGTGGGCACGCCGTTCTTCACCGGCTCGTCGGTCCTGCGCGCCCACGCCGTGCCGACGTTCGGGGTGCAGGAGAACACCAACGCGCAGTGGGCCGGCCCGACGATGTTCGGCGCGGGAGGCTCCTACGTCAACTTCACCGCGCCCATCCCGCAGGCCGCCTACGTCGCGGAGCGCAACGGGGACACGCGCGCCGCCGTGCTCGCCTACAACGTCGCCCAGTCGTCGCAGGGGTGCGCGGGGATCACCAAGGCGCTCCAGCAGGACCACATCGCCACACCGGTGATCGACACGTCGATCCCCTACGGCGCCGCCTCGCTCGACGCCGACGTCACCCGGATGCAGCAGGCGGGGGTCGACTTCGTGGCCAGCTGCATGGACGTGACCGGCAACATCAAGCTCTCCCAGACCCTCCAGCAGCACGGCATGGGCAACGTCACCCAGTTCTGGCTCGACGGCTACGACGAGCAGACGCTCAGCCAGAACGCCACGGCGATGGAGGGCGTCTACCTGATGCTCCAGCAGACGCCGTTCGAGGTGAGCCGGCTCTTCCCCGGCCGCTACCCGGGGATCGACGCCTTCAACAGGGCGCTGGCGAAGTACGCGCCAGGCACGCCGCCGAACGCGACGGCGCTCTCCGGCTGGGTGAGCGCCGACCTGTTCGTCGCCGGGCTGCGGAAGATCGGCCGTGACGTCACCCGGAGCCGGCTGGTGGCGGCGATCAACTCGATGACCGCCTACACGGCCGACGGCGCCCTCGCCCCGGTCAACTGGAAGGTCGCGCACTCGGGAGTGACGCCGCTCGACTGCACGACCTACGTGCAGGTCCGCCACGGTGCCTTCGTCCCTGTCTACGGCACGAAGCCGAGCGTCTACACGTGCTTCTCGCAGAAGCCGAGCCCGTCGGGCAAGGTCGTCCCGCTCCCGCTGCCGTCCGGAGTGCCCGGCAGTTGACCACCCTGCTCGACTACGCCATCCCCGGCGTCCCGTTCGGATGCGTCTTCGCCCTGATGGCGGTCGGGCTGGTCCTCACCTACAAGGCGTCGGGCGTCTTCAACCTCGCCTTCGGGGCCCAGGCGTTCGTGTCCTCGCTCGCCTTCGTCTCGTTCGTCGAGGACGGCTGGCCCCGATGGGTCGCCGGGGTGGTCGCCATCGTCGTCCTCGGCCCGGCCCTCGGCCTGGTCCTCGACCGCCTGTTGTTCCGCCAGGTCCGGACGGCGTCCCCGCTGGTCAAGCTGGTGCCTGCCCTCGGGCTGCTGATCGCCCTCCCCCAGGTCGCCCTCATCGTCGCCGGCTCGGAGCCCGGCATCGCCCCGCCGTCGCTCTTCCTCGATGCCCAGCGTGTCTACTTCCACGTCGGCTCGGTTCCCATCAGCGGGCTCGAGGTGTCGGTGACGGTGGCGACCGTGGCCGTCGTCGCCGTGCTGGTGGCCGTGTTCCGCTTCACCCCCATCGGGCTCGAGATGCGCGCCGTCGTCGAGAGCCCGCGCATGACGGAGCTCGCCGGCGTCAACGCCGGACGGGTGAGCGCCGTGGCCTGGGTGCTCTCCAGCTGCCTCGCCGGCCTCGCCGGCGTGCTGCTCGCCCCGCTGTACGCGCAGCTCGACCCGCAGAACTACACCGTGCTGCTCGTGTGGGGCATCGCGGCGGCGGTCGTGGGGCGGTTCGCAAGCCTGCCCGTCGCCCTGCTCGGCGGCATCGGCCTCGGGATCGGCCAGCAGGTGCTGGCCGGCTACCTCCCGGCCGGCATCCTGGCCACCGGGCTCCGCCCGTCGCTCCCGTTCGTCGTCCTGCTGGCGTTCCTGCCCTTCACGCGCCAGCGCCAGGTCGACGACCCCCTCGCCGGCTGTGACCCGCCCCCCACGGCCCTCGTCGGCGAGGCCACGGGGTACCGGGCCGCCAACACGCTCGCCCCCGCGCGTGGCGAGGGTGGCGGCCACGCCGTCGCGGGGTGGCACCACGCCCTCGTCGTCCGCGGCCGCCGGGACTCCGCGAGCGCGGTGCGTCCCGGGGTCCGCCAGGTGGCGGACCGCCTGGCGAGCCGGCCCACGCTCGTGGCGGCCTGGGCGGTCGGAGGCCTGGCCATCCTGTCCGCCCTGACGTGGGTGCCCAACGTGTGGCTGGTGACCATGACCCAGGGCATCGCCTTCGGCGTGATCTTCGTGTCGCTGACGCTGCTCACGGGCATGTCCGGCCAGATCTCGCTCTGCCAGGCCACCTTCGCCGGCCTCGGCGGCTTCGTGGCCGGCCAGCTGGCCGGCCACTTCGGCACCTCCGTGCTCGTGGGCATGGTGCTGGGCGGCGGGGTCGCGGCGGTGCTCGGGGTGCTCGTCGCCCTGCCCACCCTGCGCCTGGCCGGGCTCCCGCTGGCCCTGGCGACCCTGGCGTTCGCCCTGCTGGCCGACAACATCCTCTTCCCGAACAGCTGGGTCGGCAACGGCGCCACCGGCGTCACCGTCCCGCGCCCGCAGCTCGGGCCGATCGGCTTCAACGGGTCGCGCGCCTTCTTCGTCCTGGCCCTCGTCGTGCTGGCCCTCGTCGCGGCCGTCGTCCGCGCCGTCGGCCAGGGGAGGATGGGCCGCCTGCTCGCCGCCATGCGGGGCAGCGAGCTGGCGTCGCTGTCGACGGGCATCGACGTCCACCGGCTCCGGGTGGTCGCCTTCGCGCTGTCGGCCGGCCTGGCCGGCGTCGGAGGGGCCCTCTACGGCTCGCTCGAGGGCTCGCTGTCGCCCGACGCCTTCACCTACCAGTTCTCCCTCGTGTTCCTGGTGGTGGCGGCCATCGTGGGGCTCGGCTCGGTGTCCGGCGCGGTGGTCGCCGGGCTGGCCTTCACCGCGCTCCAGACCGAGGTGGCGACGTTCCCCGCCCGCTTCTCGGGGCTCCTGCCGGTGGTGTTCGGCCTGGCCACCCTCAGCTACACCCGCCATCCCGAGGGCGTGGTCGACTTCCTCGGGGGCGGCGTGCTCCGCGTCCTCGGCCGACGCCGGGGCGCGGCCGGGCGAGGTGCAGGCGCGGCCCGCCCGCCCGAGACGGGACGAGCCGACCAGCCGCCCGGCGCCGGCGTGGCGCCCTCTGCCGTCGCGTCGGACGAGGTCGCGGTGTCCGAGGACGGTGGGCGGTGACCACGGACCTGCTCGTCGCACGCGGGATCTCGAAGTCCTTCGGCGGCGTCGTGGCCCTGAGCGAGCTGTCGTTCGAGGTCGCCCCGGGCGAGTCGGTCGGCATCGTCGGCCCGAACGGCGCCGGGAAGACGACGCTGTTCAACTGCCTCCTCGGTGTCACGCCTCCCGACACGGGCACGGTGCTCTTCGACGGCGAGCGGATCGACCGCCTGCCCGTCTGGCGCCGGAGCCGTCTCGGCATCGGTCGCACCTTCCAGCGCGTCGAGCTGTTCCACGGCATGACCGTCGCCGACCACCTGCTGGTGGCCGTGCAAGCCCGCGCCACGGGCCGGCCGCACGTGAGCGACCTCCTGCGCCGCGGGGGCCCCGGCGAGGAGGAGATGGCCGCCGTCGCCTCGATGCTCGCCCTCCTCGGCTTGGAGGACGTCGCCGAGCGCCCGGTCGACGGCCTGAGCCTGGGGCACGCCCGCCTCGTCGAGCTCGGGCGCGCTCTCATGGGCGCGCCTCGACTGCTCATGCTCGACGAGCCGTCGTCGGGGCTCGACGTCCGCGAGACGGAGCGGCTGGCCACGATCATCTCCGACGTCCGTCACCGCCAGGGAACGGCCGTGGTCCTGGTGGAGCACGACCTCGAGCTCGTCGAGGAGGTCGTCGACCGGCTGTGCGTCCTCGACTTCGGCAGGATGATCGCCGTGGGGTCGGTCGACGACGTGATGGCCGACGCCGAGGTCCGCCGGGCCTACCTGGGCACGGGTGCATGAGCACCGATCCCTCGGCCGGCCCCGTCCTCGCCCTCGATGAGGTGAGCGCCTCGTACGGCCCCTACCGTGCCCTCTTCGACGTGAGCTTCTCGGTGCCGCCAGGGGCGGTGGTGGCCGTGGTCGGGGCGAACGGCGCAGGGAAGTCGACGGTGGCTCGGGTCGTGTCGGGGCTCGTGCCGGCGTCCTCCGGGCGCGTCCTGCTCGGGGGGCGCGACGTCACCCGCCGGCGGGCGTTCGAGATCGCCCGCATGGGCCTCGCCCACGTCACCGAGGGCAGGTCGGTCTTCGGCTCGCTCACCGTCGAGGAGAACCTGGTCCTCGCCTTCCGGCGGGCGCTCGGGCACGCGGGGCTCGCCGACGCGCTGGCCCGCTCCTTCGACGTCTTCCCGCGCCTGGGCGAGCGGCGGGGCCAGCTGGCCGGCACGCTCTCGGGCGGCGAGCAGCGGATGCTCGCGCTCGCCCGGGTGCTGGTCCTGCACCAGGACGTCCTCGTGGTCGACGAGCTCTCGCTGGGGCTCGCACCGGTGGTGGTGGACGAGGTCTACGACGCCCTCGAGCGGGTGCGGTCGGGGGGCACGGCGCTGGTCCTCATCGAGCAGCACGTCAACCGGGCCTTCACGATCGCCGACCACGTCGTGGTGCTCCAGAAGGGTCGCGTCGCCTACGAGGGCGACGTGGCCGGCGCCGAGGCTCGCCTCGACGAGCTCGTGCTGGGCGGGTCGCCCCGCAGGGAGTGAACCCGCTGTCGGGCCCGAGGGTCCCGCACCGAGCACGGCCTCGAGGCGGCCTCGACGCGGGTGAGGCCTAGAAGAAGCTGAAGGGCGGGATGCCCGGGGACGCGTCCTTGAACAGCTCGCCCTTGGCCGCCGCCAGCTCGGTGGGCGTCCACGGCGAGTCGCGGTGGACCTCGCCGACGGGGTGGAAGCCGCCCATGACCCACACGTTGCCCCCGAAGACGACGAAGTTCTGCCCGTTGACGTCGGCGGCCTCGTCCGAGGCGAGGAAGCCGACCAGCTGGGCGACGTTCCTCGGGTCCCACTGGTCGAAGCCGTCGCCGGACCCGCCCATCTCCCCGAAGAGGTTCTCCGTCATGCGGGTCCTCGCACGCGGCGAGATCGAGTTGACCGTCACGCCGTAGCGCTCGAGCTCGCGGGCGAGCACCCACGTCATCGAGGCGATGCCGGCCTTCGCCGCCGAGTAGTTGGCCTGACCGGCGTTTCCGAACAACCCGGCCTCCGACGAGGTGTTGATGATGCGGCCGTGCACCTCCTCGCCCGCCTTGGCCAATCCGCGCCAGTGGACGGCAGCGTGGTGCGACATGGCGAAGTGACCCTTCAGGTGGACGCGGATGACGTCGTCCCAGTCGGACTCCTCCATGTTGAAGCTCATCTTGTCGCGGAGGATGCCGGCGTTGTTGACCAGGACGTCGAGTCGCCCGAACGTCTCGACGGCTTGGTCGACGAGCGCCTTGGCGCCGTCCCACGAGCTGACGTCCGACGAGTTGACGGCGCCGTCGCTGCCCCCGGCCCTGATGAGGTCGACAACCTCCTCGGCAGGGTGGCGGTCCCCGCCTTCGCCGTGCAGCGAGGCGCCCACGTCGTTCACGACGACCTTGGCGCCCTCGGACGCCAGCAGCAGCGCCTCCTCGCGACCGATGCCCCGGCCGGCTCCCGTGACGATGGCCACCTTGCCGTCGAGCAGTCCCATGGTCTCCTCCCGCGTGCGTTGATCTGTGCGCCCGTGCCCCGACGCCAGGGGCCGCCCTCCCGTGCGCCGGTCAGCGCGCGGCCGGGCGACGAGGTGTCCTCTCCGGCCGCGGCGGCCGGTCCCCCGGCGCCCCCCGGTCCGTTGACGGCGAGGCGGAACCCGGGAAGCATTGCCGAAACGTCCCGGGGCCGGCAAGGCCGCCGGGCCGCCTCGCGGGGACCCGGTCGCTCCGGACCCCACGCGGGCGGGTGCCGGGCGGAGGGAGGGAGGACGTCCATGCCGACAAGAGGGACCGACGACGCGTCTCGGGTCGCCCTCGTCACCGGAGGGGGGCGCGGGATCGGCAGCGCCATCTGCCTCGCCCTGGCCGCAGCCGGGTGCGACGTCGCGGTCAACTACCGCCGCGACGCCGACGCCGCTGCGTCCACGGTGCAGGCGATCGAGGCGCTCGGCCGGCGAGCGGTCGCCTACCGGGCGGCCGTCGACGACCCAGCTGCGACGGAGGCGCTCGCGGCGAGCGTGCTCTCGGACTTCGGCCACGTCGACGTCCTCGTCTGCAACGCGGGGATCGCCAGTCGCGGCCACACCGTCGTCGACACCGACCCCGACGAGGTCGAGCGGCTGATGCGGACCCACGCCATGAGCGCCTTCGTCCTCTGTCGCCGCCTGGTCCCGTCGATGCGGGAGCGCCCGCGGGGCGATGTCGTCCTGATCTCGTCGGTCGCCACCCACCACCTCCCGCCGAACTCGGCGCCCTACTCGATGGCCAAGGCCGCGCTGGAAGCGCTGGCGGCCACCCTCGCCAAGGAGGAGCGCGACTCCGGGGTCCACGTCAACGTCGTGGCCCCCGGCCTCGTCGTCACCGAGATGGGGCGACGGCTGGTCAAAGGGGCGATGGGGGTCGCCGACATCGCCTCTCTCGACGCCGGAGCGCCGTTCGGCCACGTGTGCCGACCCGAGGAGGTGGCCGACGTCGTCGCGTTCCTGGTGTCCGAGCAGGCGAGCTACGTGACCGGCCAGCGCCTCGTCGTCGACGGGGGCGGGTGACCGGGCGCCCGGCGGGGCCCGCCCGGGCCCGGTGGTGCCGGACCCGGCTCGGCGCCCGGCGGTACGCCGCCGGTGCGGGCGAGAGGACTCGAACCTCCACCCCCGAAGGGACCAGGACCTAAACCTGGCGCGTCTGCCGATTTCGCCACGCCCGCGGCGTGGCCACCCTACTGACAACCGGGCCGCCGGTGCGGACCTGCGGGCCGCCGGTGCGGACCTGCGGGCCGCCACGACGAGGTGCTCACGGGCCCCGCCGACGCCCCCGGGCGCGGCGTTCGGGCACGGCGCTGACGGCAGAGGCGGAGCGGGGGCCTCGCTATAGTCGGCCAGATGCCTGCGGCCCCCCACGACGCCTCCTCGCTCGACGAGCCGTCAGCCACCGCCGCCCCCCGGGAGGGGGCGACCGTCCCTCGGGAGCAGGAGGCACGCGGGGCCGACAGCCCGGGAGCGGGAGCCGCGGGCGCGGGCGAGGCCGGAGACCCGACGGGGAGGGACCGTGCCGCCTACCTCGCCGAGGTGATGGCCGAGATCGACGCCGAGGTCGCCCGGCGTCGAGCGTCGGGCGACCTCCCGGCCGGGCTGGAGCGCCAGCTCGACGAGCTGTTCCTCGAGTTCTCGCCGATGAGCGCACGGGGCACCGACCGGCTGCGGGAGCAGCTCGCCGTCGTCGACGCGGGCGCCTTCGTCGACATCGCCGTGCCTGTGGCCTCCAACAGGGCGGTCGGCAGCCTCGTCAAGCGCCTCGTCCGCTCCGCCATCAGCTGGTACGTGGGGTTCATCGTCCACCAGGTCGTGAAGTTCGGCTGGTCGGTCTCGCGCCTGTTCCACCTGGTGGTCGACGAGGTCGAGGAGCTCTCGACGACGGTCGCCTCGCTCGGGGCGCCCGAGCTCCCCGAGGGGCTCGCGGCCGCCGCGTCCCCCGGGTCCTCGTGGTGGGCGGGCGAGGCTGTCGCCGCCCTCGGGAGCGTCGCCGGGCGCGTCCTCGTGGCCGACTGCGGGGACGGCTCGCTGGTCCGGCTCCTCGTGGAGGCCGGCGTCGACGCCTACGGGGTCGACCCGTCCGAGGACGTCCTCGAGCACGCGCTGGCCGAGGGCCTCGACGTGCGGGCGAGCTCCGTCCTCGACCATCTCGGCGCCGTCGGCCCCGAGGGGCTCGCCGGGATCGTCCTCGACGGATCGGTCCAGTGGTTGCGACCCAGCGACCGCCTGCGCCTGGCCGACCTCGTGGCGGACCGCCTCGCCGTCGGCGGCGTGCTCGTCCTCCACTCGGCCGCGCCCGAGGGGTGGGAGCGGTCGGTCGGCCCCGTGGTCGCCGACCTCGCCCCGGGCCGCCCGGTCCACGTCGAGACCTGGGAGCACCTCCTCGTCGAGCGGCAGCTCCCCGTCGTCGTCGTCCGGCGCACCGAGCCGTCGCACCACCTGGAGCGCCTCCCCGCCGACCAGCCCGCAGCCGGCGTGGTCAACGCCGCCGTCGACGCCGTCGAGGCGCTGTACGCGGCGGCAGGCGACTACGTCGTCGTGGCGGAGCGCCATCGGTGAGACCGGCACGGGTCGGCCGCCCGGGCGGCGCGGCCCGGGGACGGCGGACGTGACGGGCGTGCACCAGTTCGTCCCTGCGCTCCTGCCCCGTGACGCGACCGGCGCGCACACCCTGGCCCTGCGGGACGCCATGCGGGCCGAGGGGTGGGAGTCCGACGTCTACGTCGAGGCGGCCCACGACGACCTCTGGTCGGAGGCGCGCTACTTCGAGGAGTACGTGGCACGGGCACGACCGGGCGACGTGCTCCTCTACCAGGTCGCCACGGGCTCGCCGGTGGCGACCTTCCTGCTCGGGCGCCCCGAGACCCTCGTGCTCTACTACCACAACATCACCCCGGCGTCCTTCTACGAGCCGTGGGAGCCCGGCACGGCGGCCAAGGTGGCCGAGGCACGCACGCAGCTGGCCTCGTTGGCGCCCCGGGCGGCGCTGGGCATGGCCGCCTCCGCCTACAGCGTCGCCGAGCTCGCCGGCCTCGGCTGCGCCCGCCTCGCCGTCGCACCGGTCCTCGTGGACCCGGCCCGTTTCGCCCCCGAGCCGGACCCGGTCGAGGCGGCGAGGCTGGCCGAGGGCCACGGTCCAGGCACGGTGGTGCTCTTCGTAGGCCGTCTGTCGCCCAACAAGGCCCAGCACCGGCTGGTCGAGACGTTGTGGTGGCTCCGGCGCTCCCACGACCCCCACGCTCGGCTGCGGCTCGTCGGCCCCACCGTGACCCCCGCCTACGAGGAAGCGGTGCTGGCGTTCGCCGCCGAGCTCGGCCTCGCCGCGGAGGTCGAGCGCGGCGAGGACCTCACCCCTGCGCAGCTCGCCGCCTGGTACCGCGACGCCGACGTGTTCGTCTGCCAGTCCGAGCACGAGGGCTTTTGCATCCCCCTCCTCGAGGCGATGCACTTCGGGGTGCCCATCGTGGCGACGGCAGCCGGGGCGGTCCCCGAGACCTTGGGCGACGGCGGGCTGCTCGTCGCCGACGGCCGGCCGGCCGCGGTGGCGGCAGCCGTCGGGCGCGTGGTCGCCGACCCCGCGCTGGCCGCGGCGCTCGGCGAGGCCGGCAGCGGGCGCCTGGGCGCCTTCGCACCGCCGCTCGTCCGCCGCCGGCACCTGGAGCTCCTCGCCGCCGTCGTCTCCGGACCCGGGGCAGCTGCGTGACCCGCAAGCTCACCTTCGTCACGCCCCGTTACGGCACCGCCGTCGTCGGCGGTGCCGAGACGGCGGCGCGCATGCTCGCCGAGCGGCTCGTGTCCGAGGGGCGGTGGGAGGTCGAGGTGCTGACCAGCTGCGCCGCCGACCACCTGACCTGGGAGAACACCTACGAGGCGGGGACGTCCGTCGAGGGCGGCGTGACCGTGCGGCGGTTCCCGACCGCGGCGCGCCGGCTGGTCGAGTACTTCGAGCTGGACGGCAGGCTGCGCGGCGCGCCCCGCGCCGCCAGCCTGGCCGAGTCGCGCCGCTGGGTCGCGCTCAACGGGCCGCAATGCCCCGAGCTCGTCGACGCCGTGGCCTCGAGCGACGCCGACGTGGTGGCCTGCTACCCGTACCTCTTCGCCACGACGGTCGACGCCATCGCCGCGTCGCCGGCGCCGACCGTCCTCCACCCGGCCGCCCACGACGAGCCCGCGCTCTACCTGCGGGCGTTCCGCGCGAGCTTCCGCGACCTCGACGGCTTCGTGTACCACACGCGCGCCGAGCGAGCGCTGCTCGAACGGGTGCACCCGGTCGCCGAACGGCCCCAGGTTGTCCTCGGCCTCGGCGTCGACGACCGCGCACCGACGGGCCGCCCGGGTGCGGAGCTCCTCGGCCTCGGCGACCGTCCCTACCTCTGCTACCTGGGCCGGGTCGACGAGCACAAGGGGTGCGGGATGCTCGCCGAGTTCTTCGCCCGCTACAAGGAGCGGCACCCCGGCGACCTCGCCCTCGCCCTGGTCGGGCCGGTGTCCGACCGTGCTCCCGACCACCCGGACATCGTCGTGACGGGCACGGTCGCAGAGGCCGACAAGTGGGACGTCCTCGCCGGGGCCACGGCCATGGTCAACCCGTCGGCCTACGAGTCCTTCTCGCTCGTCGTCCTCGAGGCCTGGACGCTCGGCGTGCCGGTGGTCGTCAACGCCGCGTGCGCCGCGACGATGGAGCACGTGACGCGCTCGGGGGGCGGGCTGTCCTTCGGCTCCTACCGGGCCTTCGAGGCCGTGGTCGAGCGCCTCGTCGGCGACGCCCCGCTCCGTCGCTCGCTCGGGGCCGCCGGTCGCGACTACGCCGAGGCGAACTACCGGTGGCCGGTCATCATCGATCGCTACACTTCGTTCCTCGACGCGGCGGTGGCACGGGGCCGGCGCCCGCCGCTCGCCACCCACCGGCTCCCGCTCGTCGTGGAGGGTCGACCGTATGCCCGAACCTCGTGAGCCCGGCGCCGGGTCGGCGTCCGGCGACCCGGCAGCGGAGGACCTCGCCGGTCCGGCGGGTGACGAGGGCCTCGACGCCGGCGAGCACGCGCTGCTCGAGGGGTTCGACCGGCTTGCCCCGGTCGGCAGCCTCCGGTGGGGGTTCGACGACTCGATGGCCCGCCTCGCGTCCCGCCCGCCCGCCGAGTCGGCGCTCCCCTGGGCGGGCCTCCCCGGCGACCTGTGGGAGCGCGGTCGCAGCGCCCGTATCGGCCAGCGGTTCGTCGGCGACGTGGCCGGCGTGCTCGCCGAGGTGCTGGCAGCCGACGCCCGCGCCGTGGCCGACGCCGCGGTCTCGGCCCGGGTGGACGAGCGCTTCGGGGCGGCGTGGGACGCCCTTCGCCACCTCGCTGCCCGCCTCGAGCAGCTCGAGGAGCGGGCCGATCCGCTCGCCGCGCTCCAGCTCGACGTCCACGCGCGTGCCGCCCCGCCCCGCCCGGACGTGGCCCACTGGGCGGCCAGCCTCGACGACTGGCTTGACCCGGGCGCCCTGCCCGCCGGCACGGTCCTCGTCGGTGAGTCCGGCGACGGCGCCCTGGTGTCGGCGCTCGGGGACCGGGGGCGCGCCGCCCTCGGCGTCGACCCGTCCGGCGCCGCCGTCTGGCAGGCGAGCCGGAGCGGCCCGCCGTCCGTGCGCACCGTCCTCGGCGACGTGCCCGCCGTGCTCCGGGCGGTCGAGGACCGCTCGCTGGCCGCGACCGTGCTCGTCGGCTGGGTCGACCGGCAGGCTGTCGCCGACGACTGCGCCGCCGTCGCGCTCGCGGGTCGGCGGACCGCGCCCGGCGGGGCGGTGGCGGTCCTCGCGACGGCCCAGGACGTCTGGGACGCCGCCCTTGCGCCTCCTGCACGCGACCTCTTGCCGGGCCGCCCGCTCCACCCCGACACCTGGCAGCTCCTCTTCGAGCGGGCCGGCCTCGCCGACGTCGTGGTGCGCTCGCGACCCGGCGGCGGTGCCCACGCGGTGGTGGGGTGGGTCCGGTGAGCGGCGTCCACCAGTTCGTCCCCATGCTCCACCGCCGCGACGCCGTGGGCGAGCACACCCGAGCGGTCCGTGACGCGCTGGTGGCGGCCGGCGTGGAGAGCCGCGTCTACACCGAGCACCCCGATCCCGACACGGCGGGGGAGACGTCCCACTACACGACGTACGCGGACCGGGCCGAGCCCGGAGACGTCCTCGTCTACCAGCTCGCGACCGCCTCGGCGCTGGCGGGCTGGCTGGTCGCCCGCCCCGAGCCCCTCGTCGTCAACTACCACAGCGTCACCCCGCCGGCGTTCTTCGCTCGCTGGTCGAACGGCATCACCCGTCTGCAGGCGGCGTGCGTCGCCGAGCGCTCCTTCCTCGCCCCGCGGGCCGACCTCGGCATCGCCGTCTCCGCCTTCGACGAGGCCGAGCTGGTCGCCGCCGGCTGCCGACGCACCGTCGTCGCGCCCGTGGCGAGCCCGTCGTTCCCCCCGGCGCGACCCGACCCCGCCCACGCCGCCTCGGTGGCCGCCTGGCGCCGGCGCCGTGGGGGCGCGGCATGGCTGTCGGTGGGCCGGTTGGCCCCGAACAAGGCGCACCACCGCACCCTCGCCGCGCTCTTCGCCGCCCGGGCCGCCGGCGACCGGGGCACCTCGCTGCGCATCGTGGGAGCGCCCAGCGAGCCCGCGTACGCGGCGGCGCTGCGCCGCTACGCCGTGTCGCTCGGGCTCGAGGACGCCGTGGCCTTCGTCAGCGGGCTGACCGGCGCCGAGCTCGCCGCCGAGTACCGCGGTGCCGACGTGCTGGTGATGCTGTCCGAGCACGAGGGCTTCGGCGTCCCCCTCGTCGAGTCGATGGCCCACGGGACCCCGGTGGTCGCCAGGGCCGCGGGTGCGGTGCCCGAGGTGGCGGGTGGTGCCGCCGTGCTGCTGGAGGGCACCGGGCCCCGCCGGGTGGCGGCGGCCGTCGCCGGGCTCCTCGCCGACCGGGCACGACGCGACACCCTGGTGGCGGCCGGTCGGGAGCGTGCCACGGCACTGGCGCTCGAGGGAGCCGCCGGTCGGGTCGCCGGCCTCCTCGCGTCGATGTGGGGTGGCGGCAGCCACTAGGCTCGTCGGGCATGGACAGCGCGCGCATGCTCGGCGACCTCGAGGGCCGCTCGGCCGGGGCTCCGGAGACGGCCCGGGCCGCCACCGAGCCCGGTCCGGGCTCCGACATCTTCCAGCGGCTGCTCAAGGAGCGCATCGTCTTCATCGGCTCGGCCATCGACCAGAACACGGCCAACATGGTCTGCTCCCAGCTGATCCTCCTCGAGGCCGAGGACCCCGACCGTGACATCGCCGTGTACATCAACTCGCCCGGCGGATCGGTCACCGACGGGCTGGCCATCTACGACACGATGCAGTACGTCCGCTGCGACGTCAGGACGATCTGCGTCGGTCTCGCCGCGTCCATGGGACAGTTCCTGCTGTGCGCGGGCACGCCCGGCAAGCGGTTCGCCCTCCCGCACAGCCGGATCCTCATGCACCAGCCCTCGGGCCAGATGCAGGGCCAGGCCGCCGACATCGCCATCCAGGCCGAGCAGATCATCTACCTGAAGCGGATGATGGCCGAGCGCATCGCCTTCCACACCGGCCAGCCCGTCGAGCGCATCGAGGCCGATTCCGACCGCGACCGGTGGTTCACCGCCGAGGAGGCGCGCGAGTACGGCTTCATCGACGAGGTGATCGGCCGTGACGGCGAGCGGGGGTCGCCCGCCCGTTCGGGAGCCGCGTCCCGGTGAGCATCGGCGCGGTGGACCCGGCGGCCACCGAGCCCGACCTCCCCGCCGCCGTCGACGCCGCGTCCCTCCCCACCGCCCGGGTGACGCGGGCGACGGAGCGGACCATGACCGTCGTGAACGGCGAGCTCCGCCTCGGGCCGCGGCTGCGGGCCCTGTGGGACAACCGCGAGCTCCTCGTCCTCTTCACCCGCACCGAGCTCAAGATCAAGTACAAGGGCTCGATCCTCGGGTTCCTCTGGTCGATGCTCAACCCGGCCATGGTGCTCGGCATCTACTGGGCGGCGTTCTCGGTGATCAACCGCGGTGGCGGCATCCCCCAGTTCGCCATCTGGCTCTTCGCCGGCCTGCTGGCGTGGAACCTCTTCAACAACGCGGCGATGACGTCGACGACGGTGGTGGTGGGCAAGGCGGGCATCGTGAAGAAGGTCGCCTTCCCGCGCGAGCTCCTTGCCCTCTCCACCGTGGGCGTGGCTGCGTTCCTCTTCGTCATCCAGGTCGGGGTCCTCGTCATCGTGATGGCCGCCCTGGGCATGACGCCGGCGTGGCCGTACCTGGCCGACATGCCGCTCGCCGTCGTCGACCTGATCGTCTTCACCAGCGCCGTCTCCGTGTTCCTCTCGGCGGTCAACGTCTACCTCCGGGACACGCAGCACCTGACCGAGGTGGCCCTGATGGCCTGGTTCTGGGGCACGCCCATCGTCTACTCCTACGGCAGCATCTCCTCGCTGGTCGCCCGCCACCCGAGCGTCCTGTTCCTCAAGTACCTCTACCTGTGCAACCCGATGACGCCCATCGTCATGACGTTCCAGCGGGCGATCTACGGCAAGGCGTCCTTCGTGAGCGCGGTGGCCGGCAACACCGCCCACGTGGCCACGCCGCTGCTGCCCACCCTGGGCGTGGGCGGGTACGCGCTCGGCCTCGTCGTCCTGCTCGTGGTCGGCGTCGCGCTCTTCCTCGGCGCCCTGGTCGTGTTCGGGCGCCTCGAGGGGAACTTCGCCGAGGAGCTCTGAGCGTGTCCGCAGCGATCGAGATCGACCACCTCGCCAAGCAGTTCCGGCTCTACAACGAGAAGTACTCCTCGCTGAAGGAGCGGGCCATCCACGGCGGCAAGATGACCTACGAGCCGTTCTGGGCGCTCCGGGACGTCACCGCCGACATCAACGAGGGGGAGACCTACGGCATCCTCGGCCGCAACGGGTCGGGCAAGTCGACGCTGCTCAAGTGCATCGCCGGCATCCTCAAGCCGACCTCGGGCGAGGTCCGCATCCGGGGGAGCCTGGCCGCCATGCTCGAGCTCGGTGCCGGCTTCCAGCAGGAGCTCTCCGGGCGCGACAACATCTACCTGAACGGCTCGCTGCTCGGGCTGACCCGGGCCGAGATCTCCCGCCGCTTCGACGACATCGTCGCCTTCGCCGAGCTCGAGCAGTTCATCGACAACCAGGTCAAGTACTACTCGTCGGGCATGTACGTCCGGCTCGGCTTCGCCGTCGCCGTCAACGTGGAGCCCGACATCCTCCTCGTCGACGAGGTGCTCGCCGTAGGCGACGCGGCCTTCCAGCGCAAGTGCCTCGACCACGTCCGCCGCTTCCAGCGCGAGGGCCGCACCATCGTCGTGGTCAGCCACGCCACCGACACCATCCGCCAGAACTGCGAGCGGTGCATGGTGCTGAGCCACGGCAACGTCATCGCCGTCGACGAGGCGGGCGAGGCCATCCGGGTGTTCCTGGCCGACTTGCTCGGCGTGGGCAAGCCCGACGGGGTCGGTGGGGAAGGCGGCGGGAACGTCATCGCCATCGGCACGGTGCGCACCGAGCACGGGGGGAGCGGAGCCCGGCCGCACCTCTACCCGGGCGAGGCCCTGACGGTCACCGCCGAGGTCGACAGCCTCGCGGAGGTGCGCGACGCGGCCGCCACCGTCGCCATCCACGACGACAGCGGCGAGCTCGTGTTCGCCTCCGACCCGGACGACCCGGCCACCCGCGTCGAGCTGCCCCCGGGCGGCGGGGTGATCCGCTTCGACTTCCCCGAGGTCCCCTTGCTCGACGGGACGTACTCGGTGAGCGTCGGCGTGCGCAGCCTGAGCGACACGGGCGTCTACGACTGGAAGGACCAGGAGGCCCAGTTCGAGGTGGCCAACCCCGACCGCACGACCGGCCGGGTCCGGCTGCCCGTCGACGTGAGCTTCCGCGTGCGCTCGACGGGGACGACGGGGGAGGTGCCCGTGGTCAGCCGGGGTGGGGAAGCCGACGGCGAGGCGCCGTCGGTCTCCGAAGCGGCGTCGTGACCGGCGCGCCGCACGGCGGTGACAGCCGCAGGGCGCTCGCCCCCCGCTGGGCCGACGTGCCGCGATGACGGTCCGGCGCATCGACCAGGTCATCCCGTCGCTGGCCAGCCGGGACGCCATCGGCTCCCATGCGCTGCAGCTCCAGGCGCTGCTGCGCTCGAAGGGCGTCGACTCCGACATCTACTTCGGCAACGCCACGCCCGACCGGGTCGACCACGGGCTGCCGATCGACCGCGTCGGCGACCGCCCGTCGAACGGGCGCGTCCTGCTCTACCAGCTCTCGATCGGCTCGCCCGTGGCCGACATCTTCCGTGAGCGGGGCGAGCGGAAGTTCGTGAACTACCACAACATCACCCCGGCCGAGCTCCTCGAGCCGTGGGTCCCGCACGTCGGCGAGGAGGTGCGGCGCGGCCGGGCACAGCTCCGGGCGCTGGCGGCGGTCACCGAGTTCGCGGTGGCGGACTCTCGGTTCAACGAGCGCGAGCTGACAGACGCCGGTTACCCGTCGACGGCGACCGTCCCACTGCTGGTCGACCTCGACGACTTCGACGGCGAGCCGGACCCCGTGCTCGCCGGGAGGCTCGCCGCCGCCCGCTCGACGGGGGGCGCCGACCTGCTCTTCGTCGGCAAGGTCTCGCCGCACAAGGGCCAGGCCGACCTGGTCAAGGCGCTGGCCGCCTACCGGGCCGTCTACGACCCCCGCGCCCGCCTGCACCTGGTGGGCGGGGCCATCAGCGAGGCCTACCAGACGGCGGTGCTGCGGTTCGCCGACGAGCTGGGACTGGCCGACGCCGTCGACGTCCCCGGGTCGGTCACCCACGAGGAGCTGATCGCGTACTACGCGCACGCGGACGCCTTCGTGTGCCTCTCGAACCACGAGGGCTTCTGCGTCCCGCTGCTCGAGGCCATGCACCACCGCGTCCCCATCGTGTCGTACGCCACGACCGCCGTCCCCGAGACGGTCGACGGCGCCGGGATCGTCCTCGCCGACAAGCAGTCCGCACGGGTGGCGGCGGCCGTGCACCGGGTCGTCACCGACGCCCGGCTCCGTGACGAGCTGGCCCGTGCCGCCGCCCAGCGCGAGGCGGCGTTCGCCCTGCCGCTCGTCCGGGAGCGCTTCGCCACAGCGGTCCTCGACGCGTGCGGTTGAGCCTCGTCCGAAGGCGTCGCCGGCGGGCCCCGTGAGGGTCGGCTTCGTCGTCCCCCGCTACGGCCCCGAGGTCATCGGGGGCGCCGAGACGGCTGCCCGCCTCCTCGCCGAGCACCTGGCCGCCCTCCCTGGGTGGCAGGTCGAGGTGCTGACCACCTGTGCGGACGACTTCGTCACCTGGGACGACGTCTACCCGCCGGGGACCGAGACCATCGCCGGGGTCACCGTGCGCCGCTTCGCGTCGACCGCCGGGCGGGACCCGTCCTTCCACCCGCTCTCGGCCGCCCTCCTCGCCGACCCGGCGGCTGCCTCTCCCGAGGAGGCGGGCCGCTGGGTGGACCTGCAGGGACCGCGCGCGCCGGCGCTCGTCGACGCGGCGGCCGCCTTCGGAGGCGACGTGCTCGTCTTCTACCCGTACCTCTACCACCCGACGGTGCGCGGCATCGGCCGGTCGCCGGTGCCCACCGTCCTCCACCCCGCCGCCCACGACGAGCCCGCGCTCCGCCTCCCGGTCTTCCCTCCGGTCTTCGACGCGGCGACCGCCTTCGTCTTCCAGACCCGGGCCGAGCGGCGTCTCGTCGAGGGCACGTTCGCCGTGGCCGCCCGGCCCCAGCTCCTCCTGGGCCTCGGCGTCGACGACCCCGGGACGGGCGCGTCGGAGCCTCCGCCACGTGACGAGGGCCCGCCGTACCTGGTCGCCCTGGGCCGGGTGGACCGCCACAAGGGCACGACCCTGCTCGCCTCGCTGTTCGCCGCCTACAAGCACCGGCACCCGTCGCCGCTCCGGCTCGTGCTCGCCGGCCCGGTGGTCGAGGCACCGCCCCCCCATCCCGACGTCGACGTCCTCGGGCCGGTGGACGAGCCGCGCAAGTGGGGGCTGCTGGGCGGGGCGACCGCCTTGGTCTCGCCGTCGGCCTTCGAGGCCTTCTCGCTGGTGGTGGCCGAGGCGTGGAGCGCCGGGACGCCCGTCCTCGTCAACGCGGCCTGCGGGGCCACCGTCGAGCACTGCCGCCGGTCCTCGGGGGGCATCGCCTTCGACGGCTACGCGTCCTTCGAGGCGGCGGTCGACCTGCTGGCGTCGAGACGCGACGCGCGCGAGCGGCTGGGCCGGGCCGGCCGGGCCTACGTGGAGCGCCACTTCCGCTGGCCCGTCGTCGTCGAACGCTACGCGCGCTTCCTCGAGTCGGTGGCCCGCCGCCGGGTGCCCGCCACGACGGGTCCGGCGTCGGAGGCCTGACCGGACGGGGCGGCCCCGAGCTCAGATGCCGTGGCCGAGCGCGCCGGGCCGGCTCGCCTGCACGAAGCGCACGCCCAGCAGGGAGGCGCCCGGGGTGACCCGGAAGACGAGGAAGCCCCCCACCGGGTGGCGGAGCGCCAGGAGGCGGGCCTTGCCGGCACCGGCCAGCCGGGCCACGCCGGCAAGGGCGGGTGAGGCGACGAGGAGCACGGTGCCGTGCGGGGGGACGGTGACGACCGTGCCGGCCGTGTAGTAGAGGCTGCGGTGCCACTGCTGGTAGAGCACGTCCGACGGCGCGATCAGGTCGCTGCGCACGTCGGGGAGCTCCCAGCCGGCGTTGCGGTAGATCCCGCCGCCGCCGTCGACCGTGTCGAAGACGAGCACGTCGCCGGGCCGGGCCAGCCCGGCGAGCGCGGCGAGGCCACGGTCGATCTGGTCGGCCGTCACGATCGCCGGGTGCGTGTCGGCGTAGGGCGCCTGGAAGCGGGGCTGGAAGAGCCACAGGCCGACGCCGCTCCGCGCGAGCCCGGCCGGGAGCACGCCCGCGCCGTCCAGGAACCGTTGGGCACCGAGCGCCGCGACGGCGAGGACGGCGACCGAGGCGACGACGCGCCAGCGCCGTGCGGTCGGCCGCGTCCGGGCCCGAGCGTGGAGCCGGTCGAGGGGGACGAGGAGGGCGAGCACGACGGCCGGCAGGTAGGCGAGGAGGTAGCCGCCGGTCGCGAACTGGACCAGCGCCACCGTCGCAGCCGCCGGGAGCCCGGCGGCGGTGAGCACGACGGCGGGCCGCTGGTACCAGGGGAGCCGGTCGCCCGTCGAGGACGGAGCCGGCCCGGCGGGACCACCGTGCCCGCGGAGCCGCCGCACGCCGCCGACCAGGGCGGCCAGGGCGGCCAGGGCGGCCAGGGGAGCGACGGCGACGACGGTCGTGGCGAGGAACGTGCCGACGTTCGTCACCGCCCCTGGGGCGTGCGTGAAGACGGACGTGGCGTCGGCGGCGCCGGCGGACTCGGTCCGGGTCGCCGTGAGCCACGCCGAGAGCCCACCCGGCTGGGCGAGGACCATGGGGACGAACCAGGCGGCCAGGCAGGCGCCCCCGACGACGAGCGTGGCCAGGGCGCGGCGGGCCGACCGGGTGCTGGCCACTGCGGCGATCAGCGCGAGCAGCCCGAACGAGGTCAGGATCGTCGGCCGGAAGCCGGACAGGAGCCCGAGGGCACCGGCGGCCGCGACGCCGTGGTACGTGCCGGGCCGTGCCCGCAGGGCGAGCGCCAGCAGGGTGCACGCGGCGAGGGCGTCGAACGAGTAGGTTGCCACGATCGATCCGTCGAACCACGCGAACGGTGACGACGCCACCGCCGCTCCGGCGGCAAGGCCGAGCCACCGCCCTCCGAGCGAACGCCCCGCCACCACCAGCGCCGCCGCCGCTGCCGCCGACGCCGCGGCCGCCAGGCCGACGAGCGCGGCGACGGTGCCGACCCCGGTGAGCCCGTGGAGCCACGACCCGGCCTCGGCGTACAGCCAGTACCCCGGGGGCTGGGGCCGACCGTGGGCGACGTCGAAGCGCAGGCTCGCCGCTGCGTACTGCGCCGAGTCCCAGTTGGTGGGCCCGGTCGCCGCCGTCGCCACCCGGAGCACCAACGTGGCGACGCCCACGAGCAACGGGTCGAGCCACGCCGACGTGACGAGAGCCTTGTGCCGGCGCCGGGCGTGGCGAGCGTGCGCCCGACCGGGCCCGGTGGGGCGCGGGTCGTCGACGACGAGGGGCGCGGCGGCGTCCGGGGGCACGTTCAAGTTCGCGCCGGACCGGCCGATACGCGACGGGAACGACTGGTGTGCAGACCGTCCACCTCGGCCATGGCGCAGACACTAGGGCAGCACCACTGCGAGCAGGGAGCATCGATGAGCAACGTCAGCAAGCAGGGCGAGCGGTGGGACAGCGTCTCGCCCCGGAAGACGACCGGGGTGGCGCGCCTCGCGGCCGCCTTGGCGGCCGCGGCGTGCGTCGCCGTGCCGGCGACCGTCCTCGCGACGGCCGCGCCGGCGGCGGCGGGCGGCCCGGTGCCGGCCGTCGCCCTCTCGGCGTCCCTCGTGTGGCAGCAGGTCCTCCCCGACACAGGGTCGCCCGTCGCCCAGTCGTCGCCCACCGTCGCCACCCTCGACGGCGGTGGACCGTCCGTCGTGGTCGGTGACCGCGCCGGCAACCTCTACGCCTTCCACCTCTCCGACGGGTCGGCGGTGGCCGGCTGGCCGGCCCACGTCGGGGCCCCGGTCGACTCGTCGCCGTCCGCCGCCGTGGTCGACGGCAGCGGGCTGGACTCGGTCTTCGTCGGCGGCGGCAACGCCGGCAACCCCCACTCGGGCGGCTACTACGCCTTCAACCACTCGGGTGCCCTCATGTGGTCGCACCCTGCCGTCGACCCCAACGGGTCCTACGGTGTCCAGGCCGGCCTGGCCGAAGGGACGATCGACGGCATCCCGGCCGTGGTCGCACCCTCCCTCGGCCAGGAGGAGTACGCCTACAACGCCGCCACCGGGGCCGTCCTCCCCGGCTGGCCCTTCTTCACGGCCGACAGCGGGTTCACGACGCCGTCCCTCGCCGACCTGTCGGGCAGCGGGCAGGTCGACGTGGTCGAGGGCGGGGACTCGACGGCCGGGAACGCCATGGGGGTCCAGTACGCGAACGGCGGGCACCTCCGTGTGCTCGGCCAGGGGGGCAACCTCCTCTGCCACTACGACACCAACCAGACCGTCGACTCGTCGACGGCCGTGGGCCCGTTCCTCGCCGGCGGAGGCGAGGGCATCGCCTTCGGCACCGGCAGCTTCTACCCGGGGGCGTCCGACACGAACATGCTCTTCGCCGCCGGTCCCGGCTGCAACGTCGTCTGGAGCGCAAACCTCGGCGGGAACACCGTCGACAGCCCGGCGCTCGGTGACGTGCAGGGCAACGGCCAGCTCGACGTGGTCGAGGGCGCCGACACGGGCTCCGGCGGGCTGGTGTGGGTCCTGAACGGCGCCACCGGCGCACCGCTGCCGGGCTGGCCCCAGGCGACGAGCGGCCAGATCATCGGTGGGATCACCACGGCCGACCTGACCGGCTCGGGCTACAACGACCTGCTCGTGCCGACCACGAGCGGCCTCGTCATCTTCGACGGCAAGACCGCTCAGCCCGTGGCCACGCTGGGCGCCGGTGTCGTCGGGCTGCAGAACTCGGCGCTCGTCACGAAGGACCCCAACGGCACGACCGGCATCACGATCGCCGGCTACGACGCGCAGAACGCAGGCATCGTCCTCCACTACGAGATCGCCGGCTCGACAGGGCACGGGCTCGGCCTGCGGTCGTGGCCTGAATTCCACCAGAACCCGCAGCTCACCGGCGTCATCACCCAGCCGCCGCCCGGGCACCTGAACGCGCCCATCGTCGGCATGGCGGCCACTCCCGACGGCGGCGGCTACTGGAACGTCGCCTCCGACGGGGGGATCTTCTCCTTCGGCAACGCGCAGTTCTACGGCTCGATGGGCGGGCACCCGCTCAACCGGCCCATCGTGGGGATGGCGG
>CAZSYT010000035.1:25366-28110 GCA_964610905.1 uncultured Acidimicrobiaceae bacterium | reverse complement strand
GCACGAAGTCGCCGGTCCACCCCAACGACGACGTCAACATGTCCCAGTCGTCCAACGACACCTTCCCGACGGCGATGCACGTCGCCGCCGTCCAGGAGCTCAGCCACCGGCTCCTCCCCTCGGTGCGGCGGCTGCGCGACGCGCTGGCCGCCAAGTCCGAGGCGTTCGCGGGCATCACGAAGATCGGCCGGACCCACCTCATGGACGCCGTCCCCCTCACCCTCGGCCAGGAGTTCTCGGGCTACGTCGCCCAGCTGGACGCCGACCTGTGCCGGATCGAGGGGGCCCTGCCCGCCCTGTACGAGCTGGCGGCCGGCGGGACGGCCGTGGGGACCGGGCTCAACACCCACCCCGAGTTCGGCGAGCGGGTGGCGGCGGCGATCGCCGAGATCACCGGCCTGCCCTTCGTCACCGCGCCGAACAAGTTCGCCGCCCTCGCCGCCCACGACGCCCTCGTTGCGGCGAGCGCCGCGCTGCGGACCCTCGCCGTGTCGTTGACGAAGATCGCCGACGACCTCCGGTGGCTCGGCTCCGGGCCCCGCAGCGGCCTCGGCGAGCTCCAGCTCCCCGAGAACGAGCCGGGCTCGTCCATCATGCCCGGCAAGGTCAACCCGACCCAGAGCGAGGCCATGATCATGGTCTGCATCCAGGTGATGGGCAACGACGCGGCGGTGGCGATCGCCGGCTCGCGCGGCAACCTCGAGCTGAACGTGTGCAAGCCGGTCATCATCCACAACGTGCTCCACTCGATCACCCTGTTGACGGGGGCGTGCGCCACGTTCACCGAGTTCTGCGTCGAGGGGCTCGCGCCCAACGAGGCTCGGATCCGCCTGCACCTCGACAACTCGCTCATGCTCGTGACCGCCCTCAACCCGCTCATCGGCTACGACAAGGCGGCCCAGGTGGCGAAGAAGGCGCACCACGAGGGCACGACGCTGCGCGAGGCGGCCCTGTCGCTCGGGTTCCTGACCGAGGAGCAGTTCGACAAGGCCGTCCGGCCAGAGTCGATGACGCATCCCTGAGGCAGAGTGCTCCCTGGCCCGGACCGGGCCTCGGCGCGCCGGGGACGAGACCCGCCGCCGGCCTCTCTATACTGATGGCGCGTCAGGTCCGGACGGGGACGCCCGGACGGCCCAGGGCGCGGCCCTCCGGTGTGGACGCGCCCGGGGACGGCACGTGGCACGAAGGGGGACCGCCATGACCTCGCCTCCGGACGGGATGACCATCGCCCTGACCGACGGCGCCTTCTACGCGGGGGACCCGTTCCCGGCGTTCGCCTGGATGCGCACGAACGCACCCGTCTACCACGACGAAGCCGCCGGCGTCTGGGGCGTGACCCGGTACGCCGACGTGAAGGCGATCGGCAAGGACCCCGACACGTTCTCGAACGCCGGCGGCATCCGTCCCGACAGCGGCCCGCTCCCGATGATGATCGACACCGACGCCCCCGAGCACGTCCGTCGTCGGCGCCTGGTCAGCGAGGGGTTCACCCCACGCCAGATCCGGGCCGCCATGCCCGGCATCGCCGAGGTCTGCGACGACCTGATCGACCGCGTCTGCGAGCGGGGCTCGGCCGACTTCGTGCGCGACCTGGCCGCACCGCTCCCCATGATCGTGATCGGGGACATGCTGGGCGTCGCCCCCGAGGACCGGGACGACCTGCTGCGGTGGTCGGACGACATGCTTGCCTCGTTGGGCTCTCCCGACCCTGCCGCGGCGGAGCGGGCCATGGTGGCGGCGGCCGAGTACGCGACCTACGTGACAGCGGTGGTCGAGGACCGACGACGGACCGGTCGCGACGACGACCTGATCGGCGTGCTCTCCCATGCCCAGGTGGACGGCGACCGGCTCGACGACCAGTCGGTGCTCTACGAGTCGCTGCTCATCCTGATCGGCGGGGACGAGACGACCCGCCACGTGCTGAGCGGTGGGGTCTTCGAGCTGCTCTGCCATCCCGACCAGTTCGCCGCCGTGCGCGACGACCGGTCGCTCGTCCCGGGTGCCGTCGAGGAGATGCTCCGGTGGGTCTCGCCCATCAAGAACATGGCCCGCATGGTCGCCCGCGACGTCGAGCTCCACGGCGAGGTGCTGCGTACCGGCGAGAAGCTCCTGCTGCTCTACCCGTCGGCCAACCGCGACCCCGAGGCCTTCCCCGACGCCGACCGCTTCGACGTCCGGCGGCACCCCAACGACCACGTGGCCTTCGGGTTCGGCGCCCACTTCTGCCTCGGCAACCGGCTGGCCCGGATCGAGCTCGCCACCATGGTCGGGCGCCTCCTCGACCGTCTGCCCGACCTCGCCCTCGCCGGAGGCTTCGGCCACCAGGTCCGTCCGCCCGCTCGCGCCGCCAACTTCGTGTCGGGCTACGAGACCATGCCGGTGGTCTTCACCCCTGTGGAGGCCCGCGCGGGCCGGGCGGCGGGCCGGGCGTGAGCGCCGCGCCACGGGTGCTCGGCGAGGCGGAGGCCGCCGCCGCCCTCGCCGAGCGCGCCGGGCCGGCATGGACGGTCGAGGACGGGTGCATCCGGCGCCAGGTGCGGTGCGCGAGCTTCCCGGCCGCCCTGGCCTACGTGGCCGCGGTCGGAGCGGTCGCCGAGGAGGTCGGGCACCACCCCGACATCGACATCCGTTACGACGTCGTCGTGCTCCGCCTGCGCACCCACTCGGTGGACGCGCTCACCGAGCTCGACGTCGACCTGGCGGCCCGGCTCGACGGAGTCGACCCGGCGGCACCCTGAGCCCGG
>CAZSYT010000035.1:0-25266 GCA_964610905.1 uncultured Acidimicrobiaceae bacterium | reverse complement strand
GGAGGTCAGCCGACGGGGAGGTCAGCCGACGGGGAGGTCAGCCGACGGGGAGGTCAGCCGACGGGGAGGTCCCAGAGCGGGAACCAGCGGTCGAGCTCGGGCTCGACGCGGAGGTCGTCCGCCACGAGGCTCTTGAGCCTGAGCTCGGCCTCGGTGTCCCGGCGCTCGTGGCCGGCCGGCGCGAAGGGGTAGAAGGTGCCCCGCTTGAACAGGTAGACGAGGTAGAGCTTCGACGTGCTCACCGACGGAGCCGGGCCGTCCTCGTCCCCCGTGCCGAGCTCGGGTGCTCCCCCGTCGGGGAGCGGGCGGAACCCGAACACCGAGCACAGGAGCTGCGGCCCCCAGCCCGCGTCGGACAGGGAGGAGTTGACCAGGTGCACCTGGTTGACCAGCTCGCCGAGGTCTGGGTTCTCGAGCAGGACCCAGTGGTAGCCGAAGCGGTCCTCGGCCGACGACAGCTGCCCGCCGCCGTCCATCGACAACAGGGCGGTCACCTCGCGTTGCATGTCCCCGAACGCTTGGCCCGTCGGCGGCTTGTAGCAGACACCGGCTCGGCCCGAGGGGGTGAGGCCGCCGGACGTCTGGAGCGTGACGGATGCTGACGGGAGCCCGAAGAGGTCGTCGAGGTCTGCCTGGACGGGCTTGGTCCGGCCGAGCAAGGTGTCGAACAGGCCCATCAGGCCGGCCGGCCCATCTCGGCTTCGAGCTTGGACAGCGCGGCCAGGCGTTGGTCGAGCGAGGGGTGCGTGGAGAAGAGCGTCGAGATGCTGACTCCCCGGTTGTTGATGGCCGGGGTGAAGTAGAAGGCGTTGAAGCTCTCGGCGGCGCGCAGGTCGCGCGTGGGGATCTTCGACATGGCCCCGGTCACCTTCACGAGGGCGGCGGCGAGGACCGACGGCTGGCCGATGAGGATCGCCCCCGAGCGGTCGGCCGCCAGCTCGCGATAGCGCGAGAGCGCACGGGTCAACAGGAAGCTGATGGCGTAGACGACCACCGAGACCACGAGGACGGCCATCTCGATGAGGGCGGCCTGGCTCGCGGCGTTGTTGTTGCTGTTCCCCCCGCGGCCGCCGCCGCCACCGAACCCGCCGAGGAGGCCGGCCCAGAGCATCATGCGGGTGACGAGCCCGGCCACCATGCCGAGGAAGCTGGCGATGGTCATGACCGCCACGTCGCGGTGGGCGACGTGCGACAGCTCGTGGGCGAGGACCGCCTCGAGCTCTGGCTCGTCGAGGCGGCGCAGGAGGCCCGTCGTGGCGCAGACGACCGCGTTGTTGGGGCTCCGGCCGGTGGCGAAGGCGTTGGGCACGTCCGTGTCGGCGATGGCCACCCGGGGCTTCTTCATGTCGGCCAGG
The DNA here is from genome assembly GCA_964610905.1 of uncultured Acidimicrobiaceae bacterium. Taxonomy (GTDB): domain Bacteria; phylum Actinomycetota; class Acidimicrobiia; order Acidimicrobiales; family RAAP-2; genus JAJZJT01. The sequence goes on along the minus strand of CAZSYT010000035.1, from coordinate 23,911 downwards.
GCGCAGAGCCGGTCGACCACCCCGTGGAGCTGCGGTGCCTGCTCGGGGGTGACCAGTCGCCCGCCCATGCCGAAGAGGGCGATCTTGTCCGAGAACCAGTACTGGACGAACAGGACGACGGCGGCGATGACGAGGACCACCGACGCCGAGATGCCGAAGGCCACGAGCAGCCCGATGACGGCGCCGTAGAGCACCACGAGCAGGAGGCCCGTGGTGAACATGCGAATGGTGAGCCCCCGGTCGGGGGCGATCCTACGTACGGTGCTCATTGCTCCTCCGTGACGGTACCGCCTGGCGCCGCGTCGTCGGACGGCGCGGGGTCGGCGGGCGGGTCCCCGCCTGCCGACCCGCCCTGGGCGAGGGCCCCGGCCGGGGAGCCGGCGGTCACCTCGGCCTTCAGCGCGGCGAGCTCCGCGTCGACGGCGCTGCCGGCCGAGAGCTGGTCGAGCTGGGCCTGGATGTCGTCGACGGGCTGGGAGAGGTCGGTCAGGGCGCCGGAGGCGAGCAGCTCGTCCATGGCGCCGGCCCGGGCCTGCATCGACTCGACCTTCTCCTGCGCCCGCTGCATGGCCATGCCGCCGTCGGAGATCGAGTCGGAGATGCCGGTCACGGCCTCGCCGATCTTCGTCTGGGCCTCGGCCGCCGTGTAGGTGGCCTTGAGGGTCTCCTTCCGGGTCCGGAAGGCGTCGACGGCCGTCTGGAGGCGCTGGGCGGTCTCGATCAGCTTCTGCTCCTGGGCGGCGACCTGCTCGTGCTGGCGCTGGTAGTCCGTCAGCTGCTCGCCGATGGCCGCTCGCCGCGAGAGCGCCTCGCGGGCCAGGTCCTCGTTGCCCTGGGCGAGCGCCGCCCGGGCCTGCTGCTGGAGCTTGTCCGCCTGGGTCTTCAACTGCCCGGCCTGCAGCTCGATGCGCTTCTTGGCCGTGGTGATGTCGGCCACGCTGCGCCGGACCTTCTGGAGGCTCTCGAGCTGCTTCTGGTACGAGAGGTCCAGGGTCTCGCGCGGGTCCTCCGCCTTGTCGAGGAGCTTGTTCGTCTTGGCCTGCACGATCCCCGACAGCCGCTTGATGACGCTCATGGTGACGAGTCCTTCCTCAGCCCCGCCCGCTGACGCTCGAGCGCAAGGGGCTGTCCCTGGAGTGTAGGGGTTTGCGGGCCGGTAGCGTGAGCAGCGTGCCCGACGCTCCCTGCCTGCTCACCGTCCACGCCCATCCCGACGACGAGTCGTCGAAGGGGGCGGGAACCGTCGCCTGGTACCACGCCCGGGGCGTGCGCACCGTGCTCGTGTGCTGCACCGGGGGGGAGGAAGGCGACGTGCTCAACCCCGCCCTGGACACGCCGGAGGTGCGCGTCCGCATCCCCGAGCTGCGCCGGGAGGAGCTCGCCCGGGCCGCAGAGGTCATCGGCTACGACGAGGTCGTCCTGCTCGGCTACCGCGACTCGGGGATGCCGGGCAGCCCGGCCAACGACCGTCCCGACTGCTTCGCCCGGGCGCCGCGGGAGGAGGCGATCGAGCGCCTGGTGGCCGTGGTACGGCGGGAACGACCCCAGGTGATGGTGGTCTACGGCGACGAGCAGTCCTCCTATCCGCACCCCGACCACCTCCGGGTCCACGAGGTCGGCGTGGCCGCCTTCGAGGCCGCCGGCGACCCCGAGCGGTACCCGGCGGCCGGGCCCGCGCACCAGCCCGACAAGCTCTACTACACCGTGCACTCCGGCGCACGGTTCCGAGCGCTCCACCAGGCCTTCGTCGAGCGTGGGCTCGAGTCGCCGTTCGACGAGGCGTGGCGGGCCCGCTGGGAGGGGGCGCCGGAGGAGCCGGTCACCACCTCGGTGGACGTCTCGTCGGTGGCCGACGTCCGACGCCGTGCGCTGCTCGCCCACGCCACCCAGGTCGACCCCCGGTCGCGCTTCTGGTTCGGGCTGCCTCCCGAGGTGATGGACACGATCCACCCGTCCGACGACTACCGACTGGCCCGCCTGGGGACGGCGCCCGCCGAGCCGGTCGTCTGGCCGGCCGCTGCTCCGCGGGAGACGGACCTCTTCAGCGGCGTCGCGTCAGCTGCTCGGCGCTGAGCGCGGAACCGGCCCCGTCGCCGAGTGCGGCGGTGCCGGGCCCGCGGTCGGCCCGGTGCTGCCGAGGAACGGCAGGTGGACGACGCCGGCGCTCTGCAGGAGGATCACCGTGATGGCGGCGGCGGCCACGACGGCGACGAGCACCGCGAGCACGGGTCGCACCCGCTGCCACCGGGTGGGCGCTGGCACTGCCGGTGCACGCACCGCCGCCGTCGTCACCGTTGGCAGGGCCTCCGGGGGCAGGTGGGCGGCGGCCAGCAGGTGCAGGCGGGCGCCGAGGGCGTCACTGTCGGCGCCGGGGACGAGGAGCCGGTAGGTGCCCCCCGCCGTCCGGAGGCTGACGAGCGCGCCGGGCTTGCCCGCGACGGCGCCGGACGCCCCGGTACGCCCACCGTCCGGACCCTGCCCGGGGGCCCCGTCCTCGGGACGCCGCAGCTCGGGGTCGACCCACCACGGCGCCTCCGAGCCACCTCCCGGCTCGACCACGTAGGTCTCGAGCGACGACCAGGGGAGGACGCGTGGCAGGTGGGCGGCGCTCGCCAGGGTCACCCCGCCGTCGTCGAAGGTGACGACGACGCCGCCGATGGCGCCTCGAGCATCGTGGCCGGGGGGCAGCAGGACGACGCCGTCGAGGCGGACGGTGGGGAGGGGAGGGGCGTCGAGCCGGTCGGTCACGGCCGCATCAGGGCCCGCAGGGGCCGGTAGCCGACGAGCGAGGCCCCGGCGCGCCGGAGGGCGTCGGTCACCGGTGCGACGGACGTGAGGAGGCGGAGGTCGGCCGCCCGCTCCCGCCAGTCCTCGGTGACGGCGCGCAGCTCCGGCGTGTCGGTCGCCGGGCGGAAGGTCACCTCGGTGACGCCGGGCTCGATCTCGGCGAGCAGCTCTGTCATCGCCGCGACGTCGGCGTCTCCGGGCCAGTCGACGACCCGGTCGGCGAAGAGGACGCCGGCCTCGGCGGCCAGCGCACGGAACGGAAAGCCGGCCAGGGCCTCTGCCTCGGCGCCGGCGAGCCGGATGGGGAGGGAGAACTCGAGGGCGAGGTCGAGGTAGACGTCGAAGAACTCGGGGCGGAGCACCAGGGCATCGAGGTGGGCGTCGAGATGGGTGACGTCGAGGCCCCACAGGACGGCTCGCTCGACCTGCGCCCGGCACTCCCGCCGCACCTCGTCGAGGTCGGCGTGGTCCCACAGGTCGACGACGCTGCGGGGGAAGCCGCCGTCCCCGTCGAGCAGGGACGGGGCCTGGGTGATCGGGCCCCACCGGTAGTGGTCGTGCTCGGCGTTCAGCGTGAGCCGGACCCCGACGTCCTCCCCCCGGTAGCGGTGCGCGGCATCCCGCGCCCACGGTGCCGGAACGATGAGCGATGCGCTGGTCGCGACGCCGCTGCGCAGGGCGTCGAGCACGCCGACGTTCGAGGCGTGGCAGAAGCCGAGCTCCGAGCAGTTGAGCACGAGGAGGCGCGATCCCTGTGGCGAGCCCAGGCGTTCGAGGAGCGACGGCGCCATGGCACGACGGTAGCGCCGCTGTGCGGTCAGGCAGCGCGGTCCGGTCCTGCGGCGTGCTCGAGGGCTCGCCGCGCCGCTGCGATGCCGCGGAGACCGATCCGTCGGGTGCGAGCGTCGAGCCGCCAGGCACCGGGCTCGTCCACCGGGGCCCGGGCACCCGCGCGGACAGGGCCCCGACCGCGCCGGCGCCCGCTGCCGTGGCCCGGACCCGGAGGTGCGGCGTGCCCGCCCCGACCGTGCCCGCCCCGACCGTGCCCGCCCCGACCGTGCCCGCCCCGACGTCGCCCCTCGGGATCTCGCCGTGTCGCCTCCCGAGCCAGTGCCAGCGCGCCGGCCGCTGGGCCGGCCACCGCGCCGGCCGCTGGGCCGGGGGAGCAGGGTACAAGGAGCGCGAGGACGAGCTGCTCGGGGTCGGGCGACGTGTCCCGGCCCGTCGAGCGGCCCGTCGAGGGCGCTGCCTCGTGGCCTGGCATCTCGCCGGTCGGGTGGACCTCGGGCGTCGAGATCATGAGCCCAGCATGCGCCGAGGGTGTATTACGGGGGCCGTGACCACGCCCGACATGTCACCCGGCCCTCGCTACGGCATCACCGTCCCCTTCGACGGTGTCCCGCTCGCCGAGCATCGAGCCTGGTACGAGGAGCTGGAGCAGCTCGGCTACACCGACGTGTGGTCGGCGGAGACCGACGGCACCGACGGCTTCACCCCGCTCGCCCTGGCCGCGGCGTGGACCCCACGTCTCCGCCTCGGCGTGGCGATCATCCCCGCCTACACCCGAGGACCCGCGCTGCTGGCCCAGAGCGTCGCCAGCATGGCCGAGGCAGCCCCGGGGCGCTTCACGTTCGGGCTGGGCACGTCGTCGGACGTCATCGTCAGCCGGTGGAACGCACAGGAGTTCAGCGAGCCCTACCGGCGGGTGCGCGACACGATCCGCTTCCTGCGCGAAGCGCTGAGCGGCGAGAAGGTCGACCGCTCCTACGACACCTTCGCCGTGCACGGCTTCCGCCTGGCCCGGCCGGTCGAGCACCCGCCACCGATCTACCTCGCCGCCCTCCGTCCCGGCATGCTTCGCCTCGCCGGTCGCGAGGCCGACGGGGTGATCGTCAACTGGCTCTCCGCCGAGGACCTGAAGACGGTGGTGCCCGAGGTCGGCGACGGCGTCCCGGTGGCGGCCCGGATCTTCGTCTGCCCCTCGGAGGACGCCGAGGCCGTGCGGACGGTGGCGCGACGGATGATCGCCGCGTACCTCAACGTCGAGGTCTACGCCGCCTTCCACCGCTGGCTCGGCCGCGGACCACTGCTCGAGGGCATGTGGGAGGCGTGGCAGGCCGGCGACCGCAAGCGGGCCCTCGCCGCCGTCCCCGACGAGGTGGTCGACGCCCTGGTCGTCCACGGCTCGCCCGAGGCGTGCCGTGCGCACGTGGGCCGCTACGTCGCCAACGGCGTCGACATCCCCGTCCTCGCCGTGCTGCCCATCGGCATGTCGATGGAGGCGGCCGTGAAGGCCCTCGCCCCACCGTGGGAGGCGGCGTGATCGGGCTCGGCGCCGTGCTCGTCTCCCCACCGGCCGCAGCCGACGTCGTCGCCGGCGTGGTGGTGGGGGCCGGCGCCCTCGTCATCGCCGCCGGCGTGTTCACCCGAGCCACGCTGCGGGTCGTGACCGAGTACGAGCGCGCCGTCTTCTTCCGCCTGGGCCGCATCCGCGAGGAGGCGAAGGGCCCGGGTGTGATCACCAAGTGGCCCGTCGTCGACAAGGTCGTCAAGGTCACCCTGCGGGTCGAGGTGGTCGACATCCCGCCGCAGGCGGTCATCACGGCGGACAACGTGACCGTCCAGGTCGACGCCGTCGTCTACTTCCAGGTGGTCGACCCCGTCCGGGCGGTGATCGGCGTCGACAACTTCCGCTTCGCCAGCCAGCGCGTCGCCATGACGGCGTTGCGGTCGATTGCCGGCCGGCACGAGCTGGACAACATCCTGGCCCACCGCGACGACGTGAACGACGAGCTCCGGACCACGATCGCCGCTTCCACCCACAACTGGGGGGTCGAGGTGCGCCAGGTCGAGATCCGCGACATCGTCCTTCCGCCGGAGCTGCTGCGAGCGATGGCCCGGCAAGCCGAGGCCGAACGGGAGCGCCGGGCCAAGGTGATCGCCGCCACGGGCGAGCTCGAGGCCAGCCAGGAGCTCGCCGAGGCCGCGACCCGGCTCTCCGAGGCCCCCGGCGCCCTCCAACTGCGCACGTTGCAGACGCTGGCCGAGGTGGCGACCGAGCACAACTCCACGCTCGTCTTCCCTCTGCCCATCGAGCTCCTGGGCGGCCTCCTCGCCGGGCGTGGCGACCGGTCCGGAACCCCGCCGGCCGCTCCGGAGGTCACCGTGCTCCCGCCGCGGTCCGCCGCACCTGCAGCCGACCGAGACGGCGGCGCCGGGCGTGCCGCGGGCTCCGACGCGGCGGGCGGTCCTTCGCAGCACTGAACGCGGCCGCTACGGTTGCCCCCACCACCGGCGGCCGCCAGGGGGCCCAGAAGGAGGAACCATGCGGATCGGTGTGATGTTCGACGTCGGCCGACCGTTCGACGCCGTGGTGGCGCAGGTGGCGGGCCTCGCCGAGGCCGGTATCGAGACGGCGTGGACGTCCCAGATCTTCGGCTACGACGCGCTGACCACGCTGGCCGTCGTCGGTCGCGAGGTGCCGGGCATCGAGCTGGGGACGGCCGTGGTGCCGACCTATCCCCGGCACCCGGTCATGCTGGCGGGCCAAGCGCTCACCGTGCAGGCGGCCACCGGGGGTCGCCTCCTGCTCGGCATCGGCCTCTCGCACCAACTGGTGATCGAGAACGTCTTCGGGCTCTCCTTCGAGCGCCCCGCCCGGCACCTGCGCGAGTACCTCTCGATCCTCGTGCCCCTCCTCGAGGGCGAGGCGGCCTCCTTCGCCGGCGAGACCCTCAGGGCGTCGACGTTCGGCCCGCTGCAGGTCAGCGCTCCGGCACCTCCCGTCCTCGCCGCCGCGCTCGGCCCGACCATGCTGAAGCTCGCCGGTCGCATGGCCCAGGGCACCGTGACGTGGATGACCGGGCCTCGCACCGTCGCCGACCACATCGTCCCGACCATCACGGCGGCGGCCGAGGAGGCCGGTCGACCGGCCCCCCTCGTCGCCGTCTGCCTTCCGGTGTGCGTGACCGCGGACGAGGACGCGGCGCGGGCCAAGGCAGCCGAGACGTTCGCCGTCTACGGGCAGCTGCCCTCCTACCGGGCGATGCTCGATCGCGAGGGGGCCGCCGGCCCGGCCGACATCGCCGTGGTGGGGAGCGCCGCCACGGTCACCGACCGGGTGCGGCGCCTGGCCGACCTCGGCGTCACCCACTTCTGCGGGACGCCGTTCGGCTCGTCCGAGGAGATCAAGGCGTCGATCGCCGCCCTGGCGGGCCTGGTGGGCGCCTGACGGCCCGACCCCGGCGGGCCAGGCCGGTCGGGCAGCCCGTGGCGGTCCGGGCGCCGGTCAGCGCCGGACGCGGGTGTGCTTGAGCTCGTTGAGCTCGGGGTGGCCGGACACGAGCGAGACGATGCGCTCGATCGTTCCCGTCGCCAGTTCGGCGTCGCCGCCGGGTCGCTCCATCAGCCGGGCGAAGGCGGCCCGGTCGTCGACGATGAAGGTCGGCACGCCGAACACGTCGAGCTGGTCCACCGACGTCTCGTGCTCTCGCCGGACCGTGGCCCGGGGCCAACCGTCGTCGACCTCGGCGAGGACCGCCGCCGCGGGTACGCCGGCCCGTTCGAGCGCTGCCGAGACCACCTGCCGGTCCCGGAGGTCGCCGCCCTCGTCGTGCCGGGCGGCGAACAGCGACCGGTGGGCGGCCAGGAAGCGGTCCGGGAACCGCTCGCGCACCACCACGCCTGCCTCGAGCGACAGCAGGTCGGGCAGGTGCGCGGGGTCCTCGAAGGCCGACGGGGAGCCCTCGTCGACGTGGGTCTGGTTGAGGAAGAAGGGCACGAACGTCACGTCCCAGCCGGCTCCTGCGACCAGGGCGTCGAGCACGTGCTCGTGGGCGTTGCGGGCGAAGGGACAGCGGTAGTCCCAGGTGACGGCGAACGGCGGCAGCGAGGGCATGTGCCAGTGAACGCCCAGCTGGGAGGTTCCATTCCGCGACGCGTGCGGAAGGGCCCCGTGGACGGGCTGCTCCGTCAGCGCAGGCGCCTGCCGAGGAGCCCGAGGGCGGTCCCGATCACCATGCCGCCGGCGACGTCGGAGGCGTGGTGGGCAGCGAGGTGCACGCGGCTGGCGGCCACCAGTCCGGCCGTCCCCATCAGCGCCGCGGCGCCGACGGGCCGGTCGCGCTCGGCGAGCACCGTGGCGGCGCAGAAGGCAGCGAGGGTGTGACCGCTCGGGAAGCTGCTCGTCCGGGGCGCCCGCAGCGGGATGACGTTGCCGGCCGTCTGCGCCGAGACGTCGGGCCGGGGACGGCCTACCGCGCCCTTGATGGCGGCGTTGACCGTGCTCGAGGTGACCCCGGCAACCGCGAGGGCTCGGAGCGCGTCGACCCGCGCCCGGGGCGTCTCCGCCCGCACCAGGCGGACGGCCGTGACGAGGGCCCACACGAGCCCGTGGTCGCCGAGCCCCGACAGGAGCCGTGCGGCCGACTCGACGGCCGGTCGGCCGCGCAGCGGCTCGAACCACCGGTCGACGGTGGCGTCGAAGCGCACGAGGGCAGCCGCAGCCGAATGCTGCCGACGAGCGCGAGGCCAGGCGGCGACCGAGGGATGGGCCGTGGAGCCGATCGGGCTCATGCGGCACCGACCGAGGCACGGCCGCCGCCGAACGCGGCGGCGGCACCCGAGGGGTCCCCGCCGTGGGCGGGGCAGAAGGCGCGGAACTGGCAGGTGCCGCACAGGCCGGAGGGACGGGGTCGGAAGTCGCCGGTGCGGCAGGCCCGGGTGACCGCGTCCCAGACGGCGACGGTCCGCCGCTCGTGGGCCCGGAGGACCTGCTCGGTGGGACGGCTGGTGATGACCGTGGGCTCGCGCAGGTGGAGCAGGCGGACCTCGCTGGGTCGCTCGCCGAGCACCAGCTCGCAGAGGAGGGCGTACAGGTGGACCCCGGCCAGCCGGGCCCGCTCGTAGGCGGGAGCCGGGGCACGGCCCGTCTTGTAGTCGACGACCACGAGGCTGCCGTCCTCGGCCCGGTCGAGGCGGTCGAGGATGCCGCGTACGCGGACCCCGCCGACCATGGCCTCGAGGAGGAGCTCGACGCCCACGGGCTCGACACGGTCGACGTCGTCGATGCGCAGGGCGTTCGCCACGAGGCGCCGGGCGTCCTCGACGAAGGCGGCCGCGGCCGCGGCGTCGATGCAGAGGTCGTCGAAGGCGCCGCTCGCCCGCAGCTCGTCGGCGGCTCGCTCCACCTCGGCGCGCCCCGCCTCCTCGGTGCGCGCTCCGGGGGGATGGTCCCACACGAGGCGCTCGAGGGCGGTGTGGACGAGGGTCCCCTTCAGGGTCCACGTCGTCGCCGCCTCGGGGAGGCGCTCGACGGCGGTGAAGCGGAACGCCAGCGCGCAGGCACCGAACGCCGCCACCTTCGAGGGCGACAGGGTCCGGGGCGGCTCGAAGGGCATGCGACCAGGTTAGGACGCCGGCGTGACCGGGACCGGGTCGGTCGGGACTATCGGTGCGAGCAGGCGTTCGGCGACCAGCGAGGCCACCCGGCCAGGCTGCTCGAGCGGGCCGAAGTGGCCGAGGCCGGCCACGACGTCGACCGTGGCGCTGGGGAGGCGCGCCGCGTCGGCGGCGAGCGCGTCGGGGCCGAAGGCGTCGGTCGCGGCACCGCACGCCAGCGCGACGGCACAGGCGACGCGGTCGAGGTGGACGAACGCCGCGTGCGAGTGTCCGTGGGCGTAGACGCCCGACTCGTCCTCGCGCCGGCATCGGAGCCGGATCGTCGCCCCGTCGCCCCCCTCGTCGGCGGGGACCACCTCGAAGCCGGCCTCCACGTAACGCCGGAGCACGGTCTCGTCGAGGGTCCCGAACGGCGGCTTGCCGGCGAAGTTCGCGAACGCGTGCTCGGCCGAGGGGAACGTCTCGCGCCGACGGAGGGCGCCCTCGGCGAGCGGGTTCCCGACGGTGACCGGCGGCTCGGGCGGGCCGGCGAACACCACGGGCTCGAAGCAGAACAGGCCGGCGAACGTGCCCGGCCGCTCCTCCTCGGCGAGGAGGAGGGACGCCCCGCCGCACGAGTGGCCGAACCCGTAGGGGTGCTCGAGCCCGAGCTGGTCCACGACGGCGAGGACGTCCTCGCCGAAGCGGTCCCAGCGGTGGTCGCGCGGCGAGCGGCCCGACCGGCCGTGGAAGCGGAGGTCGAGCGCCGTGCAGTGGAACGACGGCGCCAGCGCGGCGGCCAAGGGCTCGAGGACGGCGGCGCAGAACCCCGTGGCGTGGACCAGCAGGAGGTCCGGGCCCGTCCCGCCCAGGTCGTAGGTGGCGATCGACGTCCCGTCCGCGCTCGCGCAGGCAACCGGCTCCATGCCGGCCGACGCTACCGGGCCGGGGTGGCCGGTCTCCACCACCGCCGGGCCCGGCCGCCGGGCCCGGCCGCCGCGACCGCACCGGCGGCACGGGGACGTCGGGGTGTGGCGAGCACGTCGCGACGAAGCGGATTTCGGCTAGACAGCAGGGCTGTGACCCATGCCATCGAGACCTTCGGGCAGCACTGGGGCTACCTCGCCATCTTCGTCGTCACGATGGTCTCCGCGATGGGGCCGCCCATCGGGGCCGAGGCCTCGGTGATCTACGGCGGCGTCCTGGCGAGCGGCCAGGTGCACGTGTCGGGTGCCCACGCCCTCACCGTCCCGGCCGTCATCGGCGTGGCCGTGGTGGGCGAGCTCGTCGGCTCCTTCCTCGGCTACGGCATCGGCTACCTGGGCGGACGCCCGGTCGTCGACCGGGTGGGGAAGTACGTCCTGCTCACCCACAAGGACCTCGACAAGGCCGAGGCGTGGTTCGCACGACGAGGAGAGCCGGCCGTCCTGGTCGTCCGGCTGATCCCGCTCCTGCGGTCGTTCATCTCGATCGCGGCCGGCCTGGGCGAGATGGCGGTGGCGAAGTTCACCGTCTTCACGGTCGTCGGCAGCGCCATCTTCGTGTCGATGCTGGCGCTCGTGGGCGACTCGCTCGGCTCGAGCTACGCCCACATCGTGAAGGACTTCAGCTTCGCAGGGTACGTGGCCGCCGCCGCCTTCGTCGTCGTCGTGGCACTGCTGTTCGCGCACCGGCTCCGCGGCATGCGGGCAGAGCGCGAGCTGGAGGTCTGACGACGCGCGGCCGGAGCCCGGCGAGGTCCGCCGCGCCGTCCGAGCGCCGCACGTCGGCCGAGGCGGGCCGCCGGGCCGCGCAGGTCGCTGCCGACCACGTACGCCGGTCCACCGTGTGGAACGGCGTACGCGCCGGCGACCCCGTGGTCGTGAAAGGGCTGTCCGGTCGGGGTGCGAGCTGGGCGTTCGTCGCCCACGTGGTGCACGTGCGAAGCGGAGCCGCCCACGTCGAGGTGGTGGGCGGTCGACCCGGTGACCGGGTCGTCCGGGCCGTCGACCCGGGACGGGTCCACCCGCCGGGGGGCAGTCGCCGGGGCCGCTCCACTGCGCCCCCGTCGCTCGCCGACGCGCCGCGGCTGCCGCTCGGGTGACACCGGGGTCCGTTGGCCGGCGCCGGGGCGGCGACCCGTCCTGACCCGACCGAGCCGAGCGGACCGCTCCCGTCGCCCGCTCGTCGCAACGTCGGCAGGCCGGCGCCGGGGCTACGCTCGCCCCGTGCCTCGTTCCCACCGGGTCGTCCGCGTGCTCGGTGGCCGGCTGGTCAACGCCGAGCCCCGAGCCGAGGTCGAGCGCACGTTGGACGCCGCGTCGGCGGAGGGCTTCGACGTGGTGACGTCGTTCGTCGTCGACGAGAACGTCTACCTGGTCCTCGGTCGCGACAGCTGACGGCGCCGACGGCAGCGACGGCGCCGACGGCGGCGGGCCGGCTCGCCGCTCAGCCGACGTCGGCGGGGCGGGGTGCGGCCTCGAGCTCGTCGACCAGCTCCGCCACCGAGGTGACCACGCGCGAAGGCCGGTAGGGATAGCGGTCGACCGCCTCGGCTGCCGTCATCCCCGACAGCACGAGGATGGTCTCGAGGCCCGCTTCGATTCCGGCCACGACGTCGGTGTCCATGCGGTCGCCGACCATGACCGTCGTCTCGGAGTGTGCCCCGAGGGTGTTCAGCCCCTCCCGGACCATCAGCGGGTTCGGCTTGCCGACGAAGTACGGGTCGACCCCGGTGGCCCGGGTGACGAGGGCGGCGACCGACCCGCACGCCGGCAGCAGGCCGAGCGGGGAGGGCCCGGTGGGGTCGGGGTTGGTGGCGATGAAGCGCGACCCGGCCTCGACCAGCCGGATGGCCGTCGTGATGGCCGAGAAGCTGTAGCTCCGGGTCTCGCCGAGGACCACGTAGTCGGGCTGGCGGTCGGTCTGCACGTAGCCGATGTCGTGGAGGGCGGTGGTCAGTCCCGCTTCGCCGATGACGTACGCCGTCCCGCGGGGTCGCTGGCTGTCGAGGAACCGGGCGGTGGCGAGCGCCGAGGTCCACAGCGACGACTCGGGGATGCGCAGGCCGGCGGCCGCGAGTCGGGCGGCCAGGTCGCGCGGCGTGTACATCGAGTTGTTGGTGAGCACGAGGAAGCGCCGCCCCGAGGCGGTGAGCGCGTCGACGAAGCGGTCGGCTCCGGGGACCCGCTCGCCCTCGTGGACGAGCACGCCGTCCATGTCGCAGAGCCAGCAGGTCGGGGCGTCACGTCCGCTCATGGACCCAGTATGCGGGACGAGCGGCGCGGTGGGCCGTCTTCACGCCTCGAGGTAGGCGTCGATGGCCACGACCTGGTCGCGACCGCGATGTTTCGCCTGGTACAGAGCGTGGTCGGCCCGGTTGACCACGCTGGTGACGCCCTCGGAGCCATCCCACTGGGTGATGCCGGCCGACAGCGTCACCGCCCCGCCGGCCAGCTCGCCCGTCGCCAGCCTGATGGCGTCGAGCAGGCGCACGGCGTTGCGGAGGTCGGTGTCCGGCAGGACGAGGCAGAACTCCTCACCGCCGTAGCGCGCGACGAGGTCCTGGCGCCGGAGCTTCGACACCATGAGCGCCGCGACCGCCCGGAGCACGGTGTCGCCGGCGAGGTGGCCGTGGCGGTCGTTGTACTCCTTGAACCGGTCGAGGTCGACCATGGCCACCGACACCGGCAGGCCCGAGCGGCTGGCTCGGGCCATGTCGCCGCTCAAGCGCTCGACCAGGCTCCGGCGGTTGGCCAGCCCGGTGAGGGGGTCGGTCATGCTCTCGAGACGCAGGTTGGCGACGAAGGCGGCCCGGCTCGAGACGCGCAGGAACGCGGCGCCGACGAATTCGGCCGCCTCCTCGGGGAGGAGCCCGGTGGGCTTGGACGTCGCCTTGCGCAGGAGAGCGAGGACCAGGGGCCCACGCTCCGTGTAGCCGATCGGGATGGCGCACACGTCTGGGTCGACCACGATGGCGTCGGACCGAAAGGCGCGCTCGACGGCGTCCGACCGGGCGAGCCGCGGCCCTCCGGAGTCGCTGCGGCGTCGCGCCGCCCCCGCGGGTGGCGGCCAGGTGGCGACCGGCTCGGTCCGCCCCGACTCGGCGTCGCGGAGCACCACGGCGACCTGGGAGCAGGGGAGCACGTCCGCAACCAGCGGAAGGCCGGCGACGAAGCCCTCCTCGAGCGAGCGGGCCTCGGAGAGGACGTCGGAGAGCGCCGCCATGCCGTCGCGGGAGTCCGCCATGCCGGCGAAGGACCGTACGGTGCGGGCGATGAGGACCGTGACCACGGTGATGGCCGTGGCGTAGATGACGTCGGTGACGGCGAGGGTGCCGCCGCGCAGGCCCTCGACCCACGACGTCCACACGACCGACCCGATGGCGAGGATACCGATGGTGAGCCGCATGCGTCGGTCGCCGATGATGCCGACCATGACGACGATGACGAAGACGACGGGTCGGTAGAGGCCGTACCGGGTGCCGGATGCGAGCTCGGCGAAGGAGAGGGCCAAGAGGGCGCAGCAGATGACGACGAAGGCGATATCGGCCTGGCTCTTGGCGTCGAGGGCGCCGCCCCGCCGGAGCGTGAGGGCGGCCAGGTACACCACTGAGACGGCGAGGCTGCCCAGGCCAGCGAGCAGGTACCCCCACGCGAAGGGTTCGCGGTGCACGAAGACCAGGGAGACGAGCACGGGGACCGCTGCGCTGTCGGCGATGATCCCCGACAGCACGGCGTTGCGCACCTGTTGGCGCGTCGGATTGCTGAGCTCGTACTCCACCGAACAGGTATCGACCGTCCGCGGCACCCCCTTGACCACCGTCCGTGGCACGAGGGCCGAGCGCGTCCGACCGGCCGTCAGGTCGACCTCGGTCGCTTCACTCGTACGAGCGCAGCTCGACGACGTTCCCGTCGGGGTCGAGGACGTAGACCGACGTCCCCTCACCTCTCGCCCCGAAGCGGACGGCCGGACCGTCCACCACGTCGAGGCAACCCGACGCGACCACGTCGTCGACGTCGGCGCGGGCCACGACGAAGCAGAGGTGGTCGACGTTCTCCCCGGTGCGCTCACCGGGGAGCAGGTCGATCAGCGTGGTCGCGTCCACGCGCACGGACGGGAACGGCACCTCGCCCCGACGCCACGCGTCGGCGCGCACGGGTTGGAGGCCGAGGATGCCGCTGTAGAAGGCGAGGGCCCGCTCGCCGTCCGCCACACGCAGGACGACGTGGTCGAGTGCCTCCACGTCCATGGCCGCATCCTACGGCCCGGCCGCTCGTGCCACCCGGGCGTAGGCGAGACCTGACGGCAGCCGTCCGGCGCGACCGGGGCCGCGCCGGACGGCGGGACGCTCAGGCGACCCGGCGCAACTCGCCGCCGCGCTCGAGCTCCTCGGCCTGGTCGTCGAACTTGCGGTGCAGGCCGCTGAAGAAGCTCACGATGGCGTGCACGAACAGCGCCGTGCCACCCAGCGCGAGCCCGGTCAGGGTGATCCCGACCCAGTCGTACCGCAGCCCGCCGATGGCCCACGAGGTCCACATGTTCAGGTTGGCCAACCAGGCGAGCGCAACGCCCCACCCGGCCGCCACCACAGCGCGGCCCTCACGCAACCTCCGGTAGGCACGCTCACCGAACATGGTGAGCCCCATGACGCCGAGGGCGAAGAACAGGAACAGCCCGAAGAAGTGCATCTGCACCCTCCTTTCACCGGCTTCCATGTGACGAGCGTCGCCATGCGCCCGTCACCAATTCGAACAGGCCGCTCGGGCCGGCTATTCCGGTCGCGCCGGGGCTCGGGCCCTCGCGCGCTGCTCGGGAGGGGGTGATGGTGGCGGCCCGGTGGGTGCCGTCGGCGCCTCGGGCCTCAGCCCGGCGACCCGGTGCCGGCCCCGTGTGAGTAGTGCCCGGCGTCGAGGTCCTCGAGGAGGGTCGGTCCGGTCGGTGCCCAGCCGAGCAGCTCGCGGGTGCGGGCCGACGACACGGGGGAGTCGAGCCCGGCGAAGAGGCCGAGGTACCCGAAGTGCTCGAGGGCGTCACCCGGCGCCACCGAGGCCGCGGGCACCCCGACCTGGCGCCCGATGGCGACCGCCAGGTCGCGAAAGACGACCCCCTCCTCGGCGGCGGCGTGGAGCACCGAGCCCGCAGGTGCCGACTCGACGGCCAGCCGGACGAGGCGTGCGGCGTCGGAGACGTGCACCGCCGGCCACCGGTTGGCGCCGTCCCCCACGTACGCGGAGCGGCCCCGCTGCCGGGCGACGTCCACGAACGTGGCGACGAACCCCTCGTCGCCGTCGCCGTGCACCGTCGGGGCGAAGCGGACCACCGAGGAGCGCACGCCGACGCCGGACAACGACAGCGCGTACAGGGCGGTGGCGAGCCGGCGACCGGCCGGGTTCTGCCTGACCTCGGCGGTCGGGACGAGGCCGTCGTCCTCGGTGGCGACCCGCCCGCGCGCGAGGCCGATCATGCCGGAGGCCAGCACGATCGGTCGGTCGGAGCCGGCCAGGGCCGTGCCCATGGCCTCGACTGCCCGGCGGTCGGCGGCGGCCGCGGCAGCGAAGTCCCCGGCAGCGAACGCGACCTCGTGCTGGAAGGCGAGGTGGACGACGCCGTCGGACGCGGCTGCGGCCTCGGCCAGGCCGGCCGGGTCGGCGAGGTCGCCGCGGTGCGGCGTGGCCCCGGCGGCGACCAGCGCGGCTGCCGAGGCGTCCGAGCGCGCCAGCCCGACGACCTCGTGGCCTGCGGCGCGCAGCTCGGGGACGACGGCCGACCCGATCCAACCCGACGCGCCGGTGACGAAGAGCTGCACGGGGTACCTCCCGGGCTCGGCGGCCGGCGGACGCGTTGTCAGCCGGCCGGAATGTCAGCAACTGACATCACTGTACGCCGCGATGGCAGTGACTGTCAACGCTAGGATGCCCGCCGTGGGCAGATGGCAGCCGGACAGCCGCGGTCGTCTGCAGGAGGCGGCGCTCGCGCTCTACGCGGAGCGGGGCTTCGACCGGACGACCGCCGCCGAGGTCGCCGCCCGCGCCGGGCTCACCGAGCGCACGTTCTTCCGCCACTTCGCCGACAAGCGGGAGGTGCTCTTCGGTGGCTCCGACCTGCTGCGGGAGCGGATCGTCGCCGGGGTGGCCGGGGCGCCGCTCGACGCACCGGCGCTCGACGCCGTGGCCCGCGGGCTCGACGCCGCCGCCGCCATGCTGGGGCAGGGACGGCGCGACCTCGCGCGCCAGCGCCAGGCCGTCATCGCCGCCAACCCGGAGCTGCGGGAGCGGGAGCTGGCCAAGCTGGCCGACTACGCCGTCGCGGTGGCGACCACCCTGCGGGAGCGGGGCGTGGCCGAGCCGGCCGCCAGCCTGGCCGCCGACGCCGGGATGGCCGTGCTGCGGGTCGCCCTCGAGCGCTGGGCCGGCGAGGCCGACGACCGGCCGCTCGACGTGGTCGTCGAGGAGGCGGTGGCCGAGCTGCGTGCCGTCCTCGCAGGCGCTTGACGGAGCGGACGGGCGAGCTCGTCCGGGGCCTCGTCACCGACCCCACCGGGGACCACGGGCCACCGGTGGGCCGCCCAGGGTGATGAGGCGGCCCGACGCACGGAAGGAGGACCAAGCGAGCTCCCGACGTCTTGCGGCGTCACCGTGGAGCTGCTGCGTTGTCGTTATTCGAACTTGGGCCAGTTGCGCGATCAGCTCAACTCTCTGGTCGATGTCATATGCCGACCCTGAGGTCTCCGAGGTTCGCAGGTGCTCGACTGGCGTGCCCACCGTGGCATAGCGGCGAGATCATCGACCGGAAAGTAGGGATGACCGCTGGTAGGTAGCTGATGCCGGGAATGTCCGTGATGCCAAGGGGCGTAGTCTCCGATCGGGCTCCACCCAGCAGTGATCAGCGCGGAAGCGAGCCCGATGGCCATCACCTGACCAGCGTGGTTAGGTGATGGCCATCCTGGTTCCTCGACTGCGGAGCGTTGACCATCCGGCACTACCCCAGAGGCCCTCCGTCGAAGTAGACACACGCGTAGGTACTTTGCTGGCCCACGGGGTCCTCCGAGCAGAAGTAGAAGATCCCGTAGAAGATATTGTTGCCAGGTTCGAAACTGGTGAAGACTTGATTGAACGAGGTGAGGGACACCACGGGTCCCGTTGCGAATCCAACGTCGACAGCCTGGACACTTCCCTCGCCCTGGGTGAACCCGTCGGTGTTGCAGTAGTTGGAGGTGATCGATGCTTGTGCGCCACCACCACCGAAGCCGTTGAGAACCTCGACGGTGCCGTTACAGTTGACACCGTAGGCGCCGTTGTCGCTGAAGCTGTATTGGGTGCCGTCTGCCATGGTTGCGTTGCTGAGTTGCGTGTACGAGACAGTGGGGTCGGTTCCAGCGGTCGTGGTCCCGCCAGGGATGCTGGCCTTCCAGGTGCATATGCCGCGGAGGTTGGTGGTCTGGCCGTTGGGACCGACCAGGGTGACCGCGCTGCTCGCCGATGCCGGGACCGGTCCTGAAAGGGACGATGGCGCGGCTCCGCCCGTCGTGCGAGGCGGTCGGCAGGCATTGGTAGGCGTGATTGCCCCAGCACCAGCGGCGTGGGTCATAGCGGGCTGAGTGGCGGCGGCAGCCACGGCTGAGGCCGACAAACCGCCACCGGCGATGGCGAGTGCCACCCCAGCGACGATCATCCTGCCGCGGAATGCGATGTGGTGTTGCACGGCTTGTCTTTCTGTCGGTTGGTCATTCAGGCTGGGGAGGTCGTGGTCCCGCCAGGGATGCTGGCCTTCCAGGTGCATATGCCGCGGAGGTTGGTGGTCTGGCCGTTGGGACCGACCAGGGTGACCGCGCTGCTCGCCGATGCCGGGACCGGTCCTGAAAGGGACGATGGCGCGGCTCCGCCCGTCGTGCGAGGCGGTCGGCAGGCATTGGTAGGCGTGATTGCCCCAGCACCAGCGGCGTGGGTCATAGCGGGCTGAGTGGCGGCGGCAGCCACGGCTGAGGCCGACAAACCGCCACCGGCGATGGCGAGTGCCACCCCAGCGACGATCATCCTGCCGCGGAATGCGATGTGGTGTTGCATGGCTTGCCCTTCTTTCTGTCGGTTGGTCATTCAGGCTGGGGAGGTCGTGGGTGTGGCTGTGGCCGCATGTGCCTCGATACGCACAGGGGACAGAACCGTCAGGCTCACCGAATGCAGTCCCGTGGTGGCACCGGTCTGACAGCCCTGGCCGCTGGTGCAGGTGAGCGTGGCCCGGCCAGGTGCGCCCGGTTCGGCCAGGGTGGGCGGCAGCAGCGGGTAGTGGGCGACGATGGTCGATCCGATGGTCGTGTCGACCGTCATATCGCTGCGGCCGGGGACACCGGTCAGCGCCACGGTGATCAAGTGATGGCCCTGCCGCGATGTCGTCGAGCCGGCCAGCCGTACACCGCCCTGGCGGGCAAGGAGGTGGTAGAGCGCAGCGCTCAGACGCGGCGTCAGGCCCGTGGTCGGGCCGACCAGCAGTCGAGCAGTGCGTTCGAACACTGCTGCTGGTCCAGCTGGTATGTGGTCGGGGTTGGTGCCACGAGTGCCTGCTGTGATGATCGCCGTCAACTGATCTATCCGAAGCGGCAGACCGTGGACGTCGGCGACGACATTACGCACATCGGGTTCGACGACCCGACTCCGGAACTGGGCCGAGAAGGCTTGACCGGCGGTGGACGCGTTCCATGCCGCCTGGTCGGCGGCCGAGGAGAACGACAAGGGGCTCCGGGTGAGCAGCGCGTGCCCCGTGCCGGCTGCGTCGAGCCACGCCTGGTCGAGCTGTCGGTACTCAGCGGTCGCCACCCGAACCAGCTTGGTGACTGACGGACCTGGGGCGTAGACCGCCACCTCATAGGTGCTGGTCGTCTCGATGACGCGGGTCCGGCCTGGCGCCATCGCTGGAGCCGGAAGCCTCGCGGCCGTCGTGGCGGCGTGCTCCAACACCACCACCGCCGAGTTCCCTTGGGTAGTCGATGTCGTGTCTACGACCCCCGCCACCGCCCCGGCGATCACGAACGTCACCCCGGCCATCACCAACGCCACCCGGTGGCGACCCGGCAGCCGCGAATGCCGCACGGCGATCTGAGCGAGGGTCCATCGGGCCTGGGCCGAGTCTCCGGTTGGGATGTTCACCGAGCGAGCCGGGTCCGCCTGGGTGACCAACCGGTCGAGGTTCATGGTGCTCGCTCCTCATCGTCTTCGTCCTCGAAGGAGACACCACTCTCACGAGCGGAGCCTTCGAGTTCGCTGCGCAGGCGCCGCCTGATCTTGTGGAGGCGCTGCGCCACGGCGTTGGCCGAGCAGCCCAAGACGACCCCTGCCTCACCGTGGCTCAGCTGCTCCCAGTAGACCAGGCGCAGAATTTCCTGGTCGGCGGCGCGCAGTCGACTGATCTCGCCGAGCACCCAATCCGCTACGGTCTCCTCCGAACCTATCGTCGACGGCATTACCGAATAGGACCGCAGCCGCAGCCACAGGCGCAGCCGGCGGTTGTGCGATCGCCACCAGCGGCTCACCACCCGGCGGGACACCCCGTAAAGCCACAGCACGTCGTCCGGGGGAACAGGCACCTGGTCCCTGCGGCGCCATGCGACGGTGAAAACCTCGGCGACCACATCGGTAGCCTCGGCGACGCCCGGACCGATCCGTCGCACCACGTAGGCATAAACAGTCGCATAGTGCCGCTGGTAGAACGCCTCGAAGGCACCGACGGCTCTGTCCGCGCTTCGATCGCTCAACTCTCCGGGCTGCTGTGCTCCCACGTCACTCCTTATCTCCACATCATCCGCGAATCTTTCCGCTGCCGCTCCCCATGAGTCCGGACGGAGCCGGCCGAAGAAATCCCGACCGAAGAAATCTTCGCCAGACCCCTTGACTTCATGGCCGGATCGAGGTCTCATACCTCGTTCGTTGGCGACGCTGCCGGTCGTGGGCACACAGCCCATGTTGCAAAGCCCCATGTCAAAGGTGGTTCTCTCGTGCCCGGACTCCTGGGCCGAGCCTGCTTCGTTCTACCCGCCATCGGCTGCCGGATCCGAGGCCGAGCTGCCGGTCCGAGTGCTCCGGTCAACCGAGCGCCAGCTCCTCGCCCTGCTCGGCGGCCACGAGGTGCTCACCTCGGGCCAGCTGGTGCGCCTCACCGGGCTGCCCGAGCGCACGGTCCAGTACCGTCTCGGCCTGCTCGACCGAGACGGCCTCCTTAACCGGGTCCGTCCGCCACGTGAGGTCGGCACCAGTCCGTACCACTGCTGGCTGACCGCCTTCGGCGCTACCGTCATCGGTGCCGAGATGCCCGGCGCGAGAAGCGATGACCTTGCCGGCGTGCAGGCCATAGCGGCACTCAGCGAGCTGTGGCTGGCCGTGCGCGACCACGGGAAGGGAGTCGGCCTCGACCTGATCGGCTGGCGGCGCCTCCCCTCCGGCCTCCCCTACGACGACCCTCGCACCGGGACGCTCCGTGCGCTTCCGGCCGAGGCCGAGCTCACCGTCGCGCTCGGCGGCAACGAAGTGACGATGCTCGTTGTCGCCCGCGTGGAGCGTGTGCCCGCTGCCCGGGACGCCGCGGTGCTGGCCCGCTTTGCCGGCTACCTCACCTCGTCGTGCGCAGAGCGGTGCCCGCCGGTCCTCGCCGTCCTCGCCCGCACGCCACGGGTCGCAGAGCGGGTGCTCACCGCGGCGGAGACGCTCGGTGCGGCCCCCGCGGCCCGCCACCTCGACGAAGGGGCCATCGCGACGGCGCAACGCCGGATGGTGGTCGGGGTCGTCGAGCCCCACCCGGTCGGGCTCGCCACCGAGCCGGTGTGGGCCACGCCGGCCGATCGGTGCGCTTGGCGGCTCGTCGGCGTCCTCGCCGAGTGTACGGGGATCGCCAAGTGAAGGCGCGCCCGGCTGCCTCTCGCTCCCGTCGTGGCGGAGAGCCTCTGGCCGACCGGACAGCGCAGTTATCCCGCCATCCGCAACGCCGTGCTGAAGACGACCCCCACCACCCGCAAGTGCCGTGCCCCGATCACCATCAGCACCCGCAAGGACCAGGCGACGGTGACCCCCGCCATCCGCAAGCGAGTCGTGGGAGTGCCGCGGCGATCGAGCATGTCGGCGCCCGGCCGGAGGGATCTGTTGCTACCGCGTCGCCACCGGGCCGCCGACGCGGTAGCGGTGAGCGACCGGACTGCCGCCAGGCAGGCGACACCGCCGCGCCACCGCCCGGTACGCTGCGCCCGCTCGCCCGGGCACTGCTGTCGGTGGCAGGCGAGGTGCACGCCGCCCGGCGAGACCCGCTTCGGGTGGGCTGCCCGAGCAGTGGAGGTGGCTTGCGGATGCCAAAGAAGGCGGTCGTTCACCCCGTCCGCTTGGGGCTCCGTCATGGGCTCCGTTCTCCCGCCACTCCTGAGCGGACCCCCTCTCAGGTCGCGTCCTCGCACGTGAGAGGCGCTGCACCCCCGCCAGCGATGAACCCCGACTGTATGGGTGATTGTGCATGACTGCCGTGTCTTCTCGTCGGGGGCGCCGGCCGGGCCGGGTGAGTGATCGACTGGTCCTCGACGTGGCGTCGTCGTTGACCGACCGTGATCGACAGCTCCTTCGCCTCCTTCGCTGGCATCGCGTGCTCACCACCAGCCAGGTGCATGCCATGTTCTTCGGTGACCGCAACACCGCTCAGCACCGGATGACCCGCCTCTACGAGCTTCGTCTCGTCGAACGCTTCCGACCGCTTCGCCAGGGCCGTGACGGCGAGTACCACTACGTGCTCGACCAGCTCGGTGCCTACGTGGTGGCGGTGACGGCCAACCGTGACCCGGACCGGGAGGTCAAGGTCCGCTGGCGGACCGACCAGGCGCTGTCGATCGCGACGAGCCAGCGCCTCGCTCACACCGTCGGGACCAACGACCTCTTCGTCCGCCTGGTGGCCGCAGCCCGCCACGACCCCGCCGCCCAGCTCGTCACCTGGTGGGGCGAGCGCTACTGCAAGGCGGTCCTCGGCGAGGTGGTCCGTCCCGACGGTCTCGGCGTGTGGCAGGAGGCCGACAGATCGGTCACCTTCTGCCTCGAGTACGACCGGGGCAGCGAGCCCCTCGGCCGCCTGGCCGCCAAGGCGGCCGACTTCGCCCGCCTGGAAGCCGCCTGGGGAGTGGCGTTCTGGGTGCTCGTCGTGGTGCCCGGCCCGCGCCGGGAGGCCGGCGCCAGGGCGGCGCTGTCCGGCGAGGGCCTGGCGATTGCCACCACCACCCAACCCGGCGCCGTCCGGCCGACAGACGCCGTGTGGGCGCCGCTCGACGCCGACGGGGCCCGGTTGCGCCTCGTCGAGCTGACGGATTGGCCCCGGTCCGCCAGCTCGACTACCCGCCTGGCCGAGGCCGCCCGCTATCGCTGGACCGGCCAATGGAGCGAGGAGGCGAGCTGACGGCGAGGGACTTGCAACCCGACACCGATGGAGCCCTCATCGAGGGGATCGAGCGAAGGAGCGTGATGCGATGCGCTGTGTGATCTACCTGCGGGTCTCGACCCGCGGACAGGCCGAGAAGGGCGAAGGAGAAGAGGGCTTCTCGATCCCGGCCCAACGAGAGGCGTGTGCCCGCCACATCCGAGATGCCGGCTGGGACCTCGTCGACGAGTACGCGGATCGGGGCGAATCGGCCCGCAGCGCCGAGCGCCCCCAGCTCCAGGCGATGCTGGCCCGTATCGCCGAAGAGCGCGACGTCGACGCGGTGGTCGTCCACAAGATCGACCGCCTGGCCCGCAACATGGAGGACCACGTGGCTATCCGCGCCCTGCTACGACGCCGGGACGTCGCCCTGGTGTCGGTCACCGAGAACGTCGAGGAGACCGCCTCGGGCAGGTTGGTCGAAGGCATCCACGCCCTGATGGCCGAGTTCTACTCGGCCAACCTGGCAGCCGAGATCAAGAAGGGCATGGTACAGAAGGCCAAGCTTGGCGGCTTCCCCCACGGAGCGCCGATCGGCTACCTGAACGTCAAAGACCTCGTCGCCGGACGCCAGATCGCCCGCATCGTCCCTGATGCAGGTCGCGCCGCGCTCGTCACGCTGGCCTTCGAGCACTATGCCAGTGGCGAGTGGACCCTCCAGCGCCTGGCCGGTGAGCTCGGACATCGGGGCCTCACCAACCGCGGCAGGCGGGACCGGCCGGTCAAGGCGATCACCTGGCAGGGCCTCGCCAAGATCCTCGCCAACCCGGTCTACGTTGGCATCGTCTGCTGGGGTGGCGTCGAGCACCCCGGTCTCCACGAGCCGCTCACCACCCCCGAGACCTTCCGCCGGGTCCAAGAGCTGCTCGCGGCCCGATCGGTGCGCGGCACCCGGGAGCGCAAGCACCCCCACTACCTGAAGGGCGTCCTGTACTGCGGGGTGTGCGGAAGGCGCCTCTCCATCCAGCACTCCAAGGGCCGCTATGTCTACTTCTTCTGCCTCGGCCAGAAGAACGACCCCGCCGGCACCTGCCGGGAGCGCTACATAGCGGCCGACGATCTCGAAGCCCAAGTCGAGCAGCTCTACACCGCCATCCAGCTACCGGCCTCGTGGGCCGAACGCCTGCGCGAAGAGCTCGACGCCGAGGTGATCGAACGCCAACGCGCCGATGCCGCCCAGCGCGAGCTGCTCACCCGCCGGGTCGCCAAGGCCGAGGCCGAACGGCGCAAGCTGCTCGACGCCTACTACAGCGCCGCCATCGACGTCCCCACCTTGAAGGCCGAACAGGCCCGCATCGGCGCCGACCTCGCCGCAGCCCAGGATCGTCTTGCCGAT
>CAZSYT010000034.1:14050-28516 GCA_964610905.1 uncultured Acidimicrobiaceae bacterium | reverse complement strand
GGCGGGCGGTCCCGGGCGGGCGGGCGATCCCGTCCCGGGCGGGCGGGCGGTCCCGGGCGGGCGGGCGATCCCGTCCCGGGCGGGCGGGCGGTCCCGGGCGGGCGGGCGATCCCGTCCCGGGCGGGCGGGCGGTCCCGGGCGGGCGGGCGATCCCGTCCCGGGCGGGCGGGCGGTCCCGTCACCCCCTCGGGGCTCGCTCAGCCCGCTCCGGCCGCTGTCCCCTCGTACCCCGACGGGATGACGATGAAGAGCCCCTCGGCGTCGGCGATCCGCTCGCCTGCCACCGAGGCCTCCCCCTCGAAGAAGAGCTTGCGACCGTCGCGCTCGCGCAGGCGGGCGCGGAACTCGATCTCCTCGTGCATCGGCGTCGGTGCGCGGTACGAGACCGACAGCCGGCCCGTGTAGGCAGGCAGGTTGAGGATGTCGAGGACGAAGCCGAAGGTGTCGTCGAAGATGGCGGCGACGACGCCCCCGTGCGCACGTCCCGGTGCTCCCTCGAAGGCCGAGTCGAGCGTCACCCGGGCCACGGCGTCGTCCCCCTCGCGGTGCGCCCGGATGGCGATCCCGAGCGGGTTGGCGAGCCCCGACACGATGCAGTCCGGGAAGTGGTCGAGGACGTCGCCGTCGGCCGGCACGTGGTCGAACCGCTGGCGCTTCATCGTCCCGACGGGGCGGGTCCGAGGTGGCGACGCCTCGACCTCGGCCAGCGCGCGCTCGACGCTGGCCCGGATGCGCTCGAGCACCTCGTCGGCCACGTCGTGGCCGACGATGCCGTGCCCGAGGCGCCGCAGCGACGCGGCTGCGTCGAAGCGGGCCGGTGAGGCGACGCCGTCGAGCCCACCGCCCGTGCCCGCCCCTGGCTCGTCACCGCCGTCCCGATCGCTCGCCATCCGGTCTCCTCGGCCTGTCAGCGCGCTCGTCCGCACCAGCGCAGACGCCGGCCACCCTAGCGACGACACCGGCACCACCCGGGCGCAGCGAGCCGGTGCCGGCGGTGCCCCGGGCTACCCTGCGCTGTGCCCGTGCTCGACGTGCCAGCGCTCCAGCGGTTCCTGGCCGACGCCTTCCCCGCCGACCCGCCGCCCTACGTGGTCGAGGCGATCGACGACGGGGTGGTCCTCCTGCGGTTGCCGGTGGGCGAGGTCCACGGGCGGCCCGGCGGGACCGTGTCCGGACCGGCGCTGATGGCCCTCGCCGACTGCACGGCCTACCTGGCCGTCGTCGGGCACCTCGGTCCCGTGGCCCTGGCGGTGACGACCAGTCTGCACATCGACTTCCTCCGCAAGCCCCTGCTGCGGGACGTCGTCGCCGAGGGTGCCCTCTTGAAGCTGGGCGCACGGCTCGCCGTGGTCGACGTGGCACTGCGGTCGGAGGTCGGGCCGGACCTGGTGGCCAAGGCTCAAGTCACCTACTCGATCCCGCCCGGGGCGGCAGGATCCGGTCCCCCCACTCCTCCCGCATCTGGCGGGTCACGCGGTGCTCGACGATGAAGGCCACGAACGGGACGAAGCCCGCGGCGACGACCAGGATGATCCGGCCGAGACGCCAGTGGGCTCGGCGGGCGAGGTCGGCCCCCGTCACCAGGTAGACGATGTAGAGATAGCCGTGGATCGGGGCGACGACGACGGCGACCTGGGGGATGTCGGCCCCGTACTGCAGCGGGATCGCCACGAACACCAGGACGACGAGCATCGTGCCGACCACGTAGGCCATCACTCGGTAACGGGCGAGCGCCCGCCGCAGGGGTGCGAGGTCCTCCGCCGTCAGCAGGTCCTCGGGCGCGCTCACCTCGGGGCCTCGCCCGGGTCGAGGTGCCGAGCCGACCGGGGCCGACCGTGCCCGACGTCGGCCGGGCACGTGCCCACGGGGGCGGGACGCCCCGCTCCGGGGCTCCGGGGAGGGCGGGGACCAGGCACTGGCCGATGGTACCCCTGGCGCGGAAGGGGCCGGGCGCGCTGCGTCGCACCACCTGCCTACCCTGGGACCATGAGCTCCACAGCCATCTCCCACGCCGCCCCACCGGTCGACGTCCGGGTGTCGTCGCGCCGGAAGAAGACCGCCGGCGCCCACTGGGAAGGCGACCGGATCGTGGTCGTCGTGCCTGCCCACCTCCGCGGCCGGGCCCGGGACGCGATGGTTGACGAGCTGGCGCGGAGACTGGCCACCCAGCGACCTCTGCTGCACGCCTCGGACCAGGAGCTCGTCGACCGGGCGACGTCGCTGGGCGGGCGCTACCTCGACGGCGTCGCCCCGGCGTCGATCCGCTGGTCGTCACGGCAGCGCGCCCGTTGGGGATCGTGCAGCCTCCACAGCCGCGAGATCCGTATCTCGGACCGCCTCCGGGTGGTGCCCGAATGGGTGCTCGACGGCGTGATCGTCCACGAGCTTGCCCACCTCCTCGTCCCGGACCACTCGCCACGCTTCCGGGCGCTCGAGCACCGCTACCCGCGCCAGGCCGACGCCGAGGTGTTCCTCACTGGCTTCGCCCTCGGGCTCCGCTCGACCGAGGAGCCGCCCGAAGGCGGGGCGCTCGGCGGTGACGACCTCGGCGGTCCCTGGGTGATCTGACACACCGTCAGCACGGACGCCCGCGACGGGCTACAACAGTGGCGTGCCCGCTGCCCTGGCCGTCGTCGCCGCACTGGTCAATGCCGTGACGTCGGTGCTCCAGCGCTTGGGCGTCGAGTCGGCTCCGCCGTCCGCCTCGCTGCGGCTCGGGCTGCTGGCCCACGCCGTGCGCCGCCCGGTGTGGCTGGCCGGCTTCGCCCTCATGCTCGTCGAGTTCGGCCTGCAGGCGATCGCCCTGCGCTTCGGCCAGCTGAGCGTCGTCCAGCCGTTGCTCACGACCGAGCTGCTCTTCTTGGTGGCCATCCTCGGCGGGTGGTTCCGCATGCCGATCGGGTGGCGCGAGTGGGGAGGTGCCGCAGCCGTGGTGGCCGGGCTGGGGGGCTTCTTCGTCAGTGCGCAGCCGTCGGGCGGGCACCGGCTGGCTGCGGCACCCACATGGGCGGTGGCGTCGGCCCTCACCGTCACCTGCATCGTCGCCTTCGTCGTCGCCGGCACCCGCGGGCCTCGGTGGTGGCGAGCCGCGTCCTTCGGCGCCGCGACGGCCTTCACGGCCGCCTTCAGCGCGTCCCTGACCAAGGCCACCACGACGTACGTGTCCGAGGGCTGGGGCCACGTCTTCACCCACGCCCAGCCGTACCTGCTGGGGGTCGTCGGTGTCGCCACCGTCTTCCTGCTCCAGAACGCCCTCCACGCCGGGCCCATCGCCGCCTCGCGCACCACCCTCATCACGCTCAACCCGCTGGCCAGCATCGGCCTCGGGGTCGCGCTCTTCGGCGACCGCCTGGCCAGCGGTGGTGTCGCCACGGCAGCCGAGGTCGTCTCCCTCGCGGTCCTCGTCGCCGGGGCTGCCGCACTGGCGCGCTCGCCGCTCGTCTCGGGCTCCCCTGGCGACCTCGCCAGCGACGGCGAGCTGCTCGCGACCGCTCGCCAACGCCTCAGCCCGTGACCGAGCCGGCGCCCGTGACCGCCTCAGCCCGTGACCGCCTCAGCCCGTGACCGCCTCAGCCCGTGACCGCCTCAGCCGCCCGTGACGCAGCCGGCGCCCGTGACGCAGCCGGCGCCCGTGACCGCCTCAGCCCGTGACGGAGCCGGCGCCCGACCGGGTCCGGGGGCGGAGGCGGACCGGGGGCAGGACGCCGCGGGCCCCTGGCCAGCGGTTCGCCGCCGCCCGTGCGAGCACCACGGGCACGTCGAGCTCCTCGTCCCCGATGGCCCGGCGCATGGCGCCGAGCAGCGAGGCCGTCGCCAGGGCGTCGCCGAGGGCGCTGTGGTGGTCCTCCCACGTCAGCCCGAAGCGGTCGCAGCAGTCGGCCAGGCTCGCCTGGCCACGCAGGTCGAGGCGTTGGCGGGCGAGGCGGAGGGTGTCGACGAGGACCACGGGTGACGGGGGTGCTCCGGTGCCCGCTCGAGCGCACTCGGCGGCGAGGAAGGCCAGGTCGAACCGTCCGACGTTGTGGCCGACCAGCACCCTCCCCGACAGCAGATGGGCCAGGTAGGGCTGGACGTCGGCGAAGCACGGAGCGCCCGTGAGCATGTCCGCGGTGATGCCGTGCACGTGGGTCGGCCCCGGGTCACGACCGGGGTCGAGCAAGGTAGCGAACTGGCCGAGGACGTCGCCGCCGGCCGAGAGCACCACCACGGCGACCTCGACGATGCGGTCGTGGCGGGGCGAGAAGCCCGTCGTCTCGACGTCGACGACGGCGAATCCCCCCACGGGTCCGGGTGCCGGGCCGTCGTCCCCGGGCGCCTCGGCCCGAGCCGGGCTCATGCCGGCGTCGAGCGCAGGCGCGCCAGCTCCTCGTCGACCTCGCGGGCGTGCCGCTCGGCGTCCTCGCGTGCGCGGCGCGGGCTCCAGCGCCCCTTGGTCAGGAAGATGGCCGGCACGAAGAGGACCATGCCGCCGAGGCACACCCAGAACCAGTGCTGCCACTGCTTGGGAGACCGGTCGACGGCGTTCTGCAGTGCCGTCAGGTGGCCCTGGTTGGCCGAGAGGTAGTTGAGCTCCTTCTGGTAGGGGACGATGAGTTTGCGCAGTTGCTTCTGGTAGGTGAGCAGCTCGCCGAAGACCTTGGGCCCGAGCTGCTTCTGGGCGGCGGCGATGTCCGGTCCGCTCGGTGTCTGGTCCTTCATCAAGGCAGCTGTGAGGGGCGCCACGACGGCGGCGTTGGCGGGCTTGTTGAGCGTGTCGAGCAGGGCCGAGTGCTCGGTGGCGAATTTGACCGAGTCGCCGTGCGCGGCCAGGAAGCTCTGGATGGCGGGCGTGGCGTAGGGCTGGTTGTCGACCACCGGGCTCACCGACGAGATCACGACGGGAAGGAAGATGAACGAGATGCCGACGACGAGGCGGAGGATCCACCCCCACAGGGCGAGGCCGGTGCCCACGAGAGCCGGGTTCTTGGCCTCGACGGTCTCGGTGTACCCGGCCATCCACGGCGCATAGGCGATCGAGAGCCCTGCGGCCAGGAAGATCTCGATGACGACCAACGTGTAGTAGCCGGAATGGGCGTTGCCGGCCTGGGCCAGGAACACCACCAGCAGCGCGCCGGCGATGACCGTGCCGGCGAGCATGAAGGGCTTGCGGACGCGCAGCCGGTCCGAGAGGACCCCGAAGACGACGAGGGCGACGGCGTCCGCTCCCCAGAACCACGTGTTGAGACCGTTGGCCTGGGTGACCGTGAAGTACGAGCCGTCCGGGTTCTTGAAGGTGGTCGAGTAGTAGATGGTGAAGAAGCCGGCCGCGGCGTAGTAGACGAGCAGGAAGATGGAGATGCCGACCGCCGAGCCGACCAGGTCCCACTTGAGGATCTGACGCCACGGTCGCTGTGTCGCCTCGGCGAGGTCCTGCTCGGTGACCCCTCTCGAACGGGCCTCGACGAGCGTCTGGTCGCGCGCCGACACCATGAGCTGGTCGCGCAGTCGCGGAGAGAGGTCCTTCAGGAGGAAGAAGGCGAGCACGAAGGCGCCGATCGACGAGAGCCCCGAGATGATGAACTGGCTCTGCCAGTCGCCGAAGTGGTCGAGGGTGTGGTTGGCGACGATGCTCGTCACGAGGCTGCCGGCCACCGGCCCGATGGTCCAGAAGCCCATGGCCGACGCCCGGCCGAGCTGGGGGCTGAAGTCGCGCACCAGGGCAGGGGTGGCCACCAAGATGGCGCCCTCGACGAGCCCGATGGCCGAGATGACGACGGCGAAGCCCCATTCGCTCGACACGTTCGGAACGCCGACCGCCACCAGCAGGCCGACCACCAGCAAGCCGTAGATGACGACGTTCGACCGCCCCAGGCGGTCCGTCTGGCTGGCCGGCAGCGAGGCGAAGGCACCGATCAGGTTGGAGACGATGACGATGCCGACGTAGAACCCGAACGACATGTGGAACGACCGGAGGATGTTCGGGGTCACGCCGGTCTGCGTGTAGTACGTGTAGTAGAGGACGATGGTGGCGACGACGGCGAGCGCCAGGTAGCCCGACCGCTTGCCCGTCGTCGGGTACTCGTCGACCTCGTGGACGAAGAAGAGCCGGAAGAGCGCCCCGTGCCCGCCTTCGGGCCTTCCGGGCGTCTGAGGGATGGCCGACCGACCGGTGTGCGGCTCGCCTTCGGGCGGCTCGGACGTGGGCACGTCGGATGCCATGCGCGCTCCCCTGGTCACGGTGTCTCGGTGCCGGCAGCGAGCTCGGCTCCCGCTCGACCGTACCTTACCGGCGCGCCGCAGGACACGACCCCGCCGCAGGACACCGCCCGGGGGGACGAGGCGGAGCCCCCGGTCAGTCGCCGAGCACGGCCCGTGCCAGTCGTTCCTCCAGCACGGGCGCGTCCCACCACGAGAGCTGGAGCTGCTTGGCCCGGCGGAAGTAGAGCTGGATGTCGAACTCGACGGTGAACCCGATGCCGCCGAAGATCTGCTGCGCGGTGGCGGTGACATCGCGGAAGGTGTCGCACGCCACCAGCTTCGCCATCGGCGCGAGGGCAGCGACGTCACGCCCCGAGGCCGACGCCCACGCTGCCTCGTGCACGAGCACCTCGGCGCCGTCGACAGCGGTGACCGCGTCGGAGAGGTAGTGGGCGATGGCCTGGAAGGCCCCGAGCGGCTTGTCGAACTGACGCCGGTCCTTGGCGTACTGGACGGCGAGCTCGAGGGCGGTGCGCGCGCCGCCGACCGCCTGGGCGGCGGCGAGGATGGCCGCCTGCTCGACGACGGCGTCCCACGTGGCCCACCCCGACCCGGCCGGGCCGATGCGGTCCGTCACGGGGACCCTGACGCCGTGCAGGTCGACCCGGTACTGCGTGTCGGAGGCGAGCGAGTGCTGCTGGGTCAGGGCGACCCCCTCGGCCCGCGGGTCGACGAGGAAGAGGTCGACGTCGGCGGGCGCCTCACCCGTGCGCGCCAGGACGACGAGCCAGCGCGCCGCCGCGGCGAAGGAGACGTGGCGCTTGGTCCCCTCGAGCACGACGGTGTCGCCTTCGAGCCTGGCGGTGGCGGTGACGCCCCCGGTCCCGAAGCCCCCCTCGGGCTCGAGCCACGCCGGGGTGAGGATCGCGCTCCCGTCGACCACGGAGGGGAGCAGACGCTCGCGCTGCTCGTCGGAGCCCGCCTTGGCCACGGCCCCGCCGCACAGGACAGCGCTGACGAAGTGCGGGGTGGGCGCCAGAGCCCGCCCGAGCTCCTCGTAGAGGACGACGCCCTCGAGCGCCGTCATGCCGGCACCGCCGTAGACGTCGGGAAGGAGCAGCCCGATCAGGTCGAGCGCCGCCAACTGCTCCCACAGGGGCACCGGGTACCCGACCGGGTCGTCCTCGAGGGATCGGACGACCGACAGCGGGCACGTCGCCTCGCAGACGCCGCGCACGGTCGTCCGCAGCAGCTCCTGCTCGGTCGAGAAGTCGAGGTCCAGCACGTGCTCAGCCCTCCTCGGGCGAGATGCCTACGGGCACCATCGCCCACCGGTCCGCTCCCACGGGTTGTCTCGCGGGCCGAGAGGGAGCGCCACCTCGGCCCGGCACGTCGTCTTGGCCTCCCCCTCCACCGTCAGGGCGACGTCGAGGGCCACCCAGCCGCACCCGACGGCGTCCACGCCGGCGTCGACCACGGTGCCGGTCAGCAGCATCGTGTCGCCGGGGAACACCGACCCGTGCATGCGGAAGCGCATCCG
This sequence comes from uncultured Acidimicrobiaceae bacterium, assembly GCA_964610905.1. GTDB lineage: Bacteria > Actinomycetota > Acidimicrobiia > Acidimicrobiales > RAAP-2 > JAJZJT01. The sequence goes on along the minus strand of CAZSYT010000034.1, from coordinate 20,799 downwards.
GCGCAGGCGGCCGTGGGGACCGGTCCAGTCCGTGACGTACCGCTCGAACCAGGCCGCCTGGTTGGGCGTGTTGAGGAAGATGTCACGCGTGCCGTTGCGCTCGACGGCGAACGCGTGGTCGTGGTGCATGGGTCGCCAGTCGCGAGTCGCCAGCGCCCCGAGCACGACCGTGGTGGCGCTCACCGGGTAGCGGAGCTCGGGCAGCACGGTGCCGACGGGCGCCTCGGCGTGCACGAGGCGAGGCGTGGTCACGGCACCGCGACCTCCTCCCCGCCGGCAGGCGGGTCGCGCCGGTAGCCGAAGCCGGTGTAGGTCTCCACGGCCACCAGGCCACCGTCGTGGTCGCGGTACTCGACGTCGATGACCCAGAAGCGACCCGTGCCCAGTCTGGTCCGCTTCTCCTCGCTCACCGATCGCAGGACCTGGTGGGTGACCAGCCGGTCGCCCATGCGCACCGGCTCGTGGAAGACGAGCGTGTTGTCGGTCATCACGGCCTCGGGCAACCCGAAGTGGTCCTTCAGGTCGAAGTGCACCTGGAGCGGGAGGACCTCGGTCGTGCGGCCGGGGGCCCAGTGGTGCGGGCGGAACCACACCGACACCATGGTGGGCGGGGCCACCGGCCCCCCGGTCAGCTCGTCCGCCACGGCGTCGTCCCAGTAGAGCGGATTGCCGTTCTCCACCGAGGCACAGCTCGTCCACACGTAGCCGCGCTCGACGGGGAAGTCGGCCTGCGTCCGGTACTGCGGGACGCCGATGCGCTCGGGGACGGGAGCGACAGGGCGGTCCGTCACGCCACGACCCCTGCGCGGCACAGCTCGGCGATGCGCTCGGCGTCGAGGCCGGCCTCGGCCAGCACCTCGGCGGCGTGGCTGGTCGCCGGACCGGGCACGACGACCGGCTCGCTCGGCCGGACCATGCCCGCCAGCACGGGGGCGACCTGGCGGAACGTCCGGTCCGGCTCCCCGGCCACGACGGCCTCGACGAAGGCGCCTCGCGCCGCGAACTGGGGGTCGGACGCCACTTCGGCCGTCGAGCTCACCGGGGCGACGCACGCGTCCTCGCCGGCGAAGCACTCGAGCCACTCGGCACGGCTCCGACCGGCGAAGGCGCGTGCGAAGTCGGCCCGCATGGCCTCCTGGGCGTCGTCGTCGAGCTGGCGTGCCGCCCAGTGCTCGCAGCCGAGCACCCTGCACAGGACGGCGAAGAAGCGGGGCTCGATGGCCCCTACGGCCAACCACGCACCATCGCCCGTCCGGTAGCACGCGTAGCAGGCGTAGCGGCCCGACGTGATGCCCGATCCGTGGCCCGCAGGTGCCCCCGTGGCCAGGTGCTCGTCGACGGCCAGCGAGGTCAGCCACAGCACGCCGTCGGCGACCGACACGTCGAGGTGGGCGCCGCCCGCACCTCGCGCCCTCCCGAGAAGGGCGGCGATGACCGCCAGGGCGGCGTGCATGCCCCCGCCGGCCGCGTCGGCCACGGTCGCCCCCGGCAGGGGTGGGCCGCCGTCCCCTCGGGGCTCGGTGGCCCCGAGGTAGCCGCCGACCGCCAGGTAGTCGATGTCGTGCCCGGCCACTCCCGCACGCGGCCCGTCCTGGCCGTAGCCGGTCGTCGAGCAGAGGACCAGCCCGGGGTTGGCGGCCGACAGGACGTCGTAGCCGAGCCCCAGCCGGTCGAGGACGCCCGGCCGGAAGCTCTCGACCACGACGTCGGAGACGCCCACGAGGGCGAGCAGAGTGCTCCGGCCGTCCGGATGGCGCAGGTCGAGGTGGAGCCGGCGCCAGAAGCGCTGCGCGGCGTAGGCATGCACGGGCGGGACGATCGGCTCGATGCCGCGACCGGGCACCGGTGCCACCTTGACGACGCTCGCCCCGTAGTCGGCGAGGATGCGGGTGCAGCGCGAGGCGGGCCCGACCGTCGAGAAGTCGATCACCCGGACACCGGCGAGCGGGCCCGACGCGACGGTGGGCTCGTCGAACGCCCCACCGGAGCGGTGACGACCGGTGGTCGTCTCGACGTCGGGCACGAGCGGCGCCATCGTGTCAGAAGTTCTTCGGCAGGCCCAGCTTGCGCCGGGCGATGATGTTCTTCTGGATCTCCGAGGCGCCGCCACCGATGGTGTCGATCACCGTGTACCGGTAGGTCGACTCGGCCCGACCGACCATGGGGGCGTCCTCGGTGCGGACCCGGAGCTGGCTCCCGGGCCCGGCGAGGTCCATCGACGCATCGGCGAGCCGGCGGGAGAACTCGGTGGTGAACAACTTGTACTCGGAGGCCTCGGCCGTGGGCGCCGCCCCGCCACGGGCCGAGCAGGAGACGAACTTGAGGCCGAGCACCCGCGCCACCTCGGCCTGGGCGTGGAGGCGGGCGAGGCGCCGGCGGACCACCGGGTCGTCACGCAGAGGGACCCCGTCGCGGCGTGCGGTGGCGACGTGCTCCGTCAGCAGCTCGAGGCGCTGGGCGACGGGCGAGAAGGTGAACATCGTGAACCGCTCGAGGTCGAGCGCCTCCGAGATATACTGGAACCCGCGGTTGACCTCGCCCACGACGTAGTCGTCGGACACCCAGACCTCGTCCAGGTAGACCTCGTTGGTCCGCTCGTCCCCCATCGTCCAGATCGGCTTGACGGTGATGCCGGGGTCGTCCATCGGCACGAGGAAGAGCGTGATGCCGTGGTGCTTGGGGGCCTCGGGGTCGGTGCGGGCACCGACCCAGTACCAGTCGGCGAAGTGCGCCGAGGTCGTCCACGTCTTCTGCCCGTTGAGGCGCCAGCCGTCCCCGTCTCGCACGGCCTTCAGCTGCATCGAGGCAGCGTCGGAGCCGGCGTCGGGCTCCGAGTAGCCGACGGCGAACTCGACCTCGTTGCACAGGATCTTCGGGAGGAATTCGCGCTTCAGGCGCTCGCTTCCGTGGCGGATGATGGTCTTGCCGATGATGCCGACACCCTTTCCGATCTGGGGGCCGCCCCGACGGGCCAGGGACTCGTTGAGGAGGTACTCGTAGATGCCGTCGCCCTCGGAGCCGCCGTGCTCCGCGGGCCACGTGATCCCCAGCCAGCCCCGCTCGCCGACCTTCCTCATGAAGGCGCGTCGTGACGGTGTGTCGACGATCTGGGCCATGTTCTCGCGGGTGACGTCGAAGACCTCGGGGTCGTCGTTGGCGTCGAGGAAGGCTTCGACCTCGGCGACGAACGCCTGCTGCTCTGGGGTGAACTCGAAGTCCATCCGCGCCTCCCGGTCACCGGCTCGCGACACCGGCCGCCCGTGGCCACCGGCACGTTCCTGACTCCCCGTCAGATACGGTGGTCATCATAGGATGGGCGTGGACGACGGGCCAGCTCGGGGCGAGCTAGCCCGTCGAGCCAGCTCGGGAGCGTCCGTGCGAGGGAAGCCGCTCGCACGGTTCGGGCCTCCGGACCGCTCCGAACCGCGAGAGCGAAGGGAACGTCAGGTCAATGAGAGGCATCGTCAGCATCGCCGGCTACGTGCCCTACCGCCGGCTCGACCGGTCCGCCGTCTCGGCCTTCTTCGGCAAGGGAGGGGGGTCGGGGACACGAGCCGTCGCCGGCTTCGACGAGGACACGACGACGATGGCCGTCGAGGCCTGCCGGGCCGCCATCGACGCGTGCCCCGGGGGCCGCTCCTCGGCCTTCCCCCCCGGTGGAGGACCGATGGCCTTGTGGCTGTCGACGGCGTCGCCCGCCTACCTCGACAAGACGAACGCCACCGCCGTCCACGCCGCTCTCGGTCTCCCGGAGGACGCCTCCGCCTACGACTTCGGTGGTGCCCTCCGGTCGGCAGGGGGCGCCCTGCAGGCGGCCCTGGACGGCAGGGGAACGGTCCTCGTCACCGCTTCCGACCGGCGCGACGGCCTGCCGACCTCCGTCGACGAGCAGGCCGCCGGGGACGCCGCTGCGGCCGTCGTGATCGCCGACGACGGTCCGGGCACCCCGGTGATCGCCGAGCCGGTGGGCCGGGCGTCGCTCACCACCGAATTGCTGGAGCGGTGGCGAGCGCCGGGCGACGCGTGCTCCTCGGTGTGGGAGGAGCGCCTTGCCGAGGGCTGGTACGTGGAGCTCGGTCGCCGGGCTTGGGAGCGGGCGCTCGCCGACGCCGGCCTCGAGGCCGGTGCCGTCGACCGGGTCGCCGTGGTCGGCATGCACGGCCGGGCCGTGGCCGCCGTGCGCCGGTCGCTCGGCGTCCGCCCCGACGCCCTCGCCGACGACCTCACGGCGACCGTCGGCCAGGCGGGGTCGGCCCACGGAGCGCTCGTGCTCGCTGCCCTGCTCGAGCAGGCAGCCCCGGGCGAGGTCGTCGCCGTCGTCTCGCTGGCCGACGGCGCCGACGCGACCGTGCTGCGGACGACCGAGGCACTCGCGGCCTGGCGACCGGTCCTGCCGGTTGCCGACCAGGTGGCGGCGGGTGCCCCGCTCGACTACGCGCGCTTCCTCGCGTGGCGGGGCATGGTCACGCCCGAGCCACCACGCCGGCCCGAACCGGCGCGGGTGTCGTCGGCGGCCGCAAGCCGGTCGGTCCCGTGGAAGTACGGCTTCGTCGGCTCGCGCGACCGGTCCTCGGGCTCGGTCCACCTGCCGCCCGCCCGGGTGTCGATGCACGGCGGCGCCGTCGACGACATGGAGCCGGCACCTCGGGCCGACGCCCAGGCGACGGTGGCGACGTTCACCGTCGACCGGCTCGCCTACTCGCCGAGCCCGCCGATCGTCTTCGCCGTGGTCGACTTCGACGGCGGCGGCCGCTTCCCCGTCGAGCTCACCGACGTGGACCCCGACGAGGTGGCCATCGGCCTCCGCGTGCGGATGACGTTCCGCCGGCTGTACTCGGCCGAGGGCATCCACAACTACTTCTGGAAGGCGACACCGGTCCGGTCGGCCGTGGCGGCCGCTGGCGCGACGAGGAGCTGAAGCACATGGCGTCACATGGGATCAAGGACCGGGTGGCCATCGTGGGCATGGGGTGCACGCGATTCGCCGAGCATTGGGACAAGGGGCTCGACGACCTCATCGTCGACGCCACCACCGAGGCGCTGACCAGCGCCGGGACGACCAAGGACAGCGTCGACGCCTACTGGTTCGGGACCGCCCAGTCGGGGATGAGCGGGATCACCCTCGCCCGGCCGCTGCAGTTGACGGGCAAGCCGGTCACGCGGGTGGAGAACTACTGCACCACGGGCTCGGAAGCGCTGCGGGCTGCCGCCTACGCCGTCGCGTCGGGCGCGTACGACGTCGCCATGGCGGTCGGCGCGGAGAAGGTGAAGGACGCCGGGTACCAGGGGCTCAACGCCTTCCCCGTGCCCGGGGACGGGACGGGTCGCACGCTCACGGCCGCCGCCATGTTCTCCATGGTCGCCCCCGCCTACGCCAAGCGCTACGGGGTCGGCGAGGACGAGCTGCGCGAGGTGCTCGCCCGCATCGCCGCGAAGAACCACGCGAACGGGGCGCTCAACCCCCGGGCCCAGTTCCGCAAGCCCGTCTCCGCCGAGGCCGTCTGCGCCTCGCCCAAGGTGGCGGGCTCGCTCGGGGTGCTCGACTGTGCTGGCGTGGCCGACGGCGCCGCAGCGGCGATCGTCGTCAGAGCCGAGGACGCGCACCGCTACACCGACCTCCCGCTCTACGTGAAGGCCCTCTCGTTCGTCGCCGGCAGCGGGTCGGGGCTGATCGACCCCGACTACGACTACACCTGGTTTCCCGAGTGCACCACCGCTGCCGCCGACGCCTACGCGCAGGCCGGCATCACCGACCCGCGACGACAGCTCGCCCTCGCCGAGGTGCACGACTGCTTCACGCCGACGGAGCTCGTCCTGATGGAGGACCTCGGCTTCGCCGCACGCGGGACTGCCTGGCAGGAGGTGCTGGATGGCACCTTCGAGCGGAGCGGCGAGCTCCCCGTCAACACCGACGGAGGGCTCAAGAGCTTCGGGCACCCCGTCGGTGCGTCGGGACTCCGCATGCTGTTCGAGGCGTGGCTCCAGCTCCGCCACGAGGCAACCGCCGAACGCCAGCTCGACACGGACCGGACGCTGGCGCTGACCCACAACCTCGGGGGCTACCCGGGCGAGATGGTCGCCTTCGTCTCGGTCGTCGGGACCGAGCTGGGCTGAGGCTGGCGGGCGGGTCGGACCCGGCGCCCACCGACAGCGCTCCGCTCTTCGCGCTCACCAGGCCGGCGCGCCCTCGAGGCCGTCAGCCGGGACGGCGATCGTGTCGAGGACGTACTCGTCGTAGCGGGTGGTGTTGGTGATGAGGTTCTCGAAGGCGTCCTCGATGGGGTCGCTACGAAGCAGGGCGTCGCACACCGAGCACCCGTTGGCGAGCTCGACGACCTCGCCGGTGAACCGAAGGTTCGCCTCCCGCTCACGGCGTGCCAGCGGCGCGGCGCGCCGTGCCTCGTACCACTCGGGCTCGAGCACGGAGGCGAGGAGGTCGGCGACGCGTGACACCCGTACGTAGCTGTACCGGGGCCCGACGTCGGCGTTGCGCCGCTGCCATCGTGCCGTGGACATCCGTTCCTCGACGGCCTCGGCCGTCGGGTCGTGGGCAAGGAGACCGGCGATGACCACCGTCTCCTCGCCGCAGCGGTAGCACCGCTTGGGCATGCCGACCACGTGGACGACGGCCACGCCGTCGACGGGCGGCGACAGCACCGGGAGCCCGACGGGGACCACGGCCTCGGGGACCACCGCCTCGGGGACCACCGCCTCGGGGACCACCGCCTCGGGGACCACCGCCTCGGGGA
>CAZSYT010000034.1:0-13950 GCA_964610905.1 uncultured Acidimicrobiaceae bacterium | reverse complement strand
CGTCTGCGCCGTGCAGGGTGAGGGGTGGAAGGACGGCTCTGGGCTCGTCGAAGTGCGGACGCCGCAGCAGCTTTGGCGGGTCGCTTCGGAACACGTGCGCGGCGGGGCTCTCGATCGCTCGGAACACGGCGTCGGCCACCGCAGGATCGATGTCGGGAGGCTGGCCGGCCACGAACGTGGGAATGGGAGCGAACGCCGCCTCGGGGAAGTCGGGCCGCAGGTGGCCGCGGAGCTCGACGGTCGGGTCGGTGATGTCTGCGTCGCCACCGCCGGCCTGCTCGGACGCCGCTTCCTCGGGGGTCTCCACGTCGGCCACGTCTGACGTCTCGGCGACACCGTGAGCCGCGGTCCGCGCGTGGGTCTGGCGGCGCTCCACGCACGCCCCGGAACGAGCCTCGACCTCCGCGACGGCCGCCGCCAGGAGCGCGTCGAGGTCGGAGTCGTGGGCAGCCGGATCAGGGGCAGCCGGATCAGGGGCAGCCGGATCAGGGGCAGCCGGATCAGGGGCAGCCGGATCAGGGGCGATCGGGACGACCCTGGTCAGGACCGGGCGCACCGAACGGGTCCTCGCCGGTGCGTCGACCACCTCCGAGACGTCTCGGTCCGCCGCAGGCGGCCACGCCAACGGCAGGACCACGGGCCCGCGCTCTCCCGTCGCCGTGACGGCGTAGGGGACGACCCTCCACACGGGCGCGTCACTGCGCTCCTCGTCCGGCCCGCCTTCTGCCGAGGCGTTCGGGACGTCACCAGGGACGGGCTCCCACGCCATCCGCACCAACCCCTCGTTCTCCGCTGATCGGCACCAACGGATGCCACACAATGTGGTCAATAGACCACCTGATGCAATGTTCTCACACTCAGCAGCGTTCTGCACCTGGATATTCCCCACCCGGCGTCGGCACCCCCTCGCCAGGGGTGCTCCGGGACGTTCGACCCTGGGCGGTCCGGCCTCGGCCGGGCATCGTGGACGACGAGGCCCCGGCACGGCAGCCAGGGCTGGAGGCTCGAGAGGAAGCAGATGCGGCTCGGACTGCTGACCGGAGGCGGCGACTGTCCAGGGCTCAACGCGGCGATCCGGGCCGTCGTGCGAGTGGCGTCGGGTGAAGGAGACCAGGTCGTCGGCTTCCACCACGGCTGGCGTGGCGTCGTAGGTGACGATGCGTCGCCGCTCACCTGGGAGATGACCCGGGGCATCCTGCACAGCGGGGGGACGATCCTCCGCACGGCCCGGTACCACCCCCACGAGCACCCGGGCGGCCTCGAGGCCGTCGAGCACGCCGTTCGCAGCGAGAAGCTCGACGCCCTCGTGGTCATCGGAGGAGACGGCACGCTCGGCGCCGGGGCACGCGTGGCGGCGTGCGGCATCCCCGTCGTGGGCATCCCGAAGACCATCGACAACGACGTCCCCGGCACGACCCGCTGCATCGGCTTCGACACCGCGGTCGGCATCGCCGCCGAGGCGGTCGACCGCCTGAAGACGACCGGCGAGAGCCACGACCGGTTGATGGTGGCCGAGGTCATGGGCCGGGTGACGGGCTGGCTCGCCGTCGAGGCCGGCGTCGCGGGTGGCGCGAACGCACTGTGCCTTCCCGAGGTGCCGACCGACCTCGACGCCCTCGCCGCGGCGATCGTCGCACGCCACGACGCTGGCTCCTCGTCGTCTGTCGTCGTCGTCGCCGAAGGAGCTTCGCTGGTGACAGGGGGTGAGCCCGTCAGCGGAGCACGGGGGACGGCGGTGGCGGACACCCTTGCCGAGCGCACCGGCTACGAGACCCGCCTCACCGTCCTCGGCCACGTCCAGCGGGGCGGGCCCCCCTCCGCCTACGACCGGTTCCTCGCCACGGAGTACGGGGTCGCGGCCGTCGCCGCCGTGCATGCCGGCGCCGATGCCCACCTGCTCTCCATCGGAGCCGACGGCCCGGAGCTCGTTCCCCTCGACGCGACGACGGTCGGACCGCGCCCGGTCCCCGGGACCCTCCTCGACCTGGTCGCCAAGGTGACCCTCGGGTAGGGACCGGACCGCCGGAACGATTGCATACCCCCGGACGGTCTCGGCTCGTGGGAGGGAACGGGCCCGCGGACGTGCCGACGGGTTGACGGGCTGCTCGTGCATCCGAGGCCCGCACCTCGGTACGATCGGTCCGTGCGCTCCGGGTCACTTCGAAGGACACCATGGCTTTCCTGCCCGACGGCAGGCGCGCATGCCGTCGCCGGGCAGGCCTCCGCAGCCGGGGCAGGCCAGCCCACCGGGGCCGTCCGACCGTGACCCGCGGCACCGAGGTCGTCCGCATCTTCCTCGTCGACGACCACGAAGTCGTGCGCCGGGGGCTCGTCCAGCTGCTCGAGTCCGAAGGCGACCTCACCGTCGTCGGCGAGGCCGCGACGGTCGCCGAGGCTCTGGAGCGCGTGCCGGGGAGCGGCGCCGACGTCGCCGTCCTCGACGTCCGGCTCCCCGACGGCAACGGCGTCGAGCTCTGCCGCGAGCTTCGCTCGGCGTGCCCGGCCCTCCACTGCCTCATGCTCACGTCCTTCGCCGACGACGACGCCCTCCTCGCGGCGGTCGTCGCCGGCGCCAGCGGGTACGTCCTCAAGCAGGTCCGTGGCATCGACCTCGTGGACTCGGTGCGCAAGGTGGCAGTGGGCGCTCGCCTCTTCGACCCGGCCGACGTCGCACGCGTCACCGACCGAGCCGCTGGTGCGACCGACGGGCCGGTGAGCACGGGGGCGAGGGACAAGGACGACCGGATCGACCGCCTGACACCCCAGGAGCGGCGGATCCTCGACCTGATGGCCGACGGGCTTACCAACCGCCAGATCGGCGAGCAGCTCTACCTGGCCGAGAAGACGGTGAAGAACTACGTCTCGAACCTGCTGGCGAAGATGGGCTTCGCCCGCCGCACCGAGGCAGCGGTCTACGCCACGCGGTTCGTCGACCGCGGCGGGAACATCACGGGCTGACCGGGCCCGCCGCCCCGTCCGGGGGCTCGGGCCGTTCCGCGTCCCAACTCTCGGCCGGTGCGCTCAGACGGCTGGCCAGCTCGGTGAGGAAGCGCCGGAACGTCCCCTCGGCGACGCGGTGGAGCATCAGTCGGTCGGCCGCCTTGCCGAGCGTGCCGAACGGCACCACATAGCGACCGGTGAGCCCGAGACGACAGCGAGAGGGGCCGAGGGTCGACAGCTCGAGGTCGGCGTCGAGACGCGGAAAGAGCCCGGTCGGCCCGGTCGCCTCCCAGCGCAGCGGCACGACCACGGTGTCGCCGTGGAACCGCGGCTCGCCGGTGGTCACCCGGACCGCCTTGGCCAGGCCACCACGCGGCCCGACCCGGAGCGGCTCGTCCTCGACGGGGGCCAGGCGTACCGCCAGCTCACCGAGCCAGGCGCCACCCTCGTCGACGAGCCGGCGCCCGACGTCGTCCGCCTCGAGGTCGAGGTGGACGAAGTCGGCCACGAGCACGGCACGGTCGCGACCGCTGGCGCTCACCGCCCACCGCCCGACGTTCGCCCTCCACCCGACCGTCGTCCGCTCCCAGCGAGCGCCGTCCGGAGGAACGAGCGGGACCGGCGGCTAGCCTCAGGTCGATGGCCGATGGTGACGGGACGCCACGGCCCGGCGCCGGCGGGCCCCCGCTCAGCGAGGGGGCCGAGCTGGGCGAACGGGTCGACGAGCTGGTCGAAGCCATCGTGACGGTCGCCAGCGACCTCAGCCTCGACCGTGTCCTCCACCGGATCGCCGACGCGGCCCGCTCTCTCGTCGGGGCCCGCTACGGCGCGCTTGGCGTCCTCGGGCCCGACGGGAGCCTCACCGAGTTCATCGTCGTGGGAGTGGACGCGTCCGTGGAGGAGACCATCGGCCGGCGCCCCGAGGGCCAGGGGATCCTCGGGCTCCTCGTCGCCGACCCGCGGCCGCTCCGCCTCGACGACCTGTCCGCCCACCCCGAGGCGGTCGGCACGCCCCCCGGACATCCGCCGATGCGCTCCTTCCTCGGGGTCCCCGTCCGAGCGCGAGACGCCGTCTACGGCAACCTCTACCTGACCGAGAAGGTCGGCGGCGGCACCTTCACCGACACCGACGAACGTCTGGTGGTCGCTCTCGCCGCCGCCGCGGGCGTCGCCATCGACAACGCCCGGCTGCACCAGCGGCTGGCCAACGTCGCCCTGCTCGAGGACCGCGAGCGCATCGCCCGCGACCTCCACGACACCGTCATCCAGCGCCTCTTCGCCGCCGGCATGAGCCTGCAGAGCACGGCCGGCTTCGTCGACACCGGGCCGATGCGCGACCGGGTCGAGGACGCCGTCGGGGCCATCGACGACACGATCGCCGACATCCGCTCCACCATCTTCGCCCTCGAGCCGCACCCCCGCGGGCTGGGTCGCGCCGTGCTCGACCTCGTCGAGGCCCTCGGCGGGTCGCTCGGGCTCTACCCGACGGTCGCCCTCGACGGCGCCGTGGACGCCCCGATGGACCCGATGCTCGTCGACCACGTGCTCGCCACCTTGCGCGAGGCGCTCACCAACGTCGCCCGCCACGCCGAGGCCGGCCAGGCGGAGGTCGCGGTGTCGGTCGGCGACGAGCTCGTGCTCACGGTGACCGACGACGGCAGGGGCCTCCCAGCCGTCCTCCGCTCTGGCAGCCACGGGCTTCGCAACATGGCCGACCGGGCTCGGCTCCTCGGAGGTCGCCTCGAGATCGGTCCGGGCTCCACGGCGGGGACGCGGCTCGTCTGGCGGGTACCCGCCGGCCCTCGCCGTCCCTGAGCCCCGGCGGCTCACCCGGCGCCCCCGGCCCCGTCGGGTGGCTCGGGCGGGCTGACGGTGAAGCGCCGCCCGGTCACGGCGTCCAGACGGACGGCCACGATTCGGTGGCCCGGGTCGGGGACCGACGGTGCCGGCGCGGCGTCGCCCAGGGCGGCGATCTCGTCGGGCGTGAGCTCCGAGGCCAGCCCGCGCACGAGGATGCTCCACGCCGAGCCGCCGCTCCGGTCGACCTCGTCGACCTCGAAGGCCACCAGACGGCCCACCGTGAGCTCGCACAGTCGGCCGGGGCCGAGGCGCACGAGCACCCGATGGTCGTCGACGACGAAGTCGACGGGGACGACGAGCGGTGCTTCGTCGGGGTTCCCGACGATGGTCACGCCCAGCCGACCGTGGTCGCGCCGGGCGGCGGCGACCGTCAGGAGCCGGAGCGCCTCGGGTCGCTCGATGATCTCCGAGCCACGCTGGTCGATCCACATCGCGTCCTCCTCTCCTCCACTCGCCACCCTCGCGGCCGACAGGCGCTCCTGCGCCTGCCGGCCCGCCGGTCAGGTCTGCGCCACGCTCGGGGCTCCCGGCGGCTCGCCCCCGCCACCCTCGTCAGCCTGACCTCCGGTACCTGGCCCACCGGTCGCCGAGGCCTGCGACCGGTTCCAGTCCCGCCACACGAGCCGGTGGAGGGGCACCCACCTCGGGATGTCCCGGAGGCCGGGGATGAGGGGGACCAGCAGCAAGAGGACGGTGGCGACCCCGGTGAGGCCCACGGCGATCAGGTCGACGTTCGCGGAGGTTCGGAAGCCGGGCACCTGGTACCACAGCGTGTAGAGCCACAGCCAAGGCTGGCCCGGGTAGCTCCCCGTCTCGTTCATGACCCCCCACTGCGACCCGGTCAGGTGCTGCGCCTGGGCGACCGAGGAGAAGTACGAGCCGTCCTCGAGGAAGAGCAGCGGCTTGGTGAAGTTCGTCCCGTAGAACTGGTTGTGGGCGAGCAGGGCGGCATCGAGCGCCCCGCTGCGGGCCAGGGTCAGCTCGGTCGAGAGCAGCTCGGGCACCGGGCCGTCGGCGGCCCTCGGCAGGACGGGCCTGCCCTCGGCGGTGAAGGTCACCTTGGCCACGGCCGTCAGGTACGCCTGGTCCCACTTCGCCTGGGTGGCCGCCGGAGCGGACCGGTACTGCCGGAGCGCAGCCGCGAGCGTCGGATTGGTCGCGGTCTGGGTGCCGAGCGGCCCGAGGACGAAGGCGTCGGCGGCGTCGATGGGAAGGAGGACGCCGAAGAGCCTCTGCGGGGAGACGACGATCTTCTGGACGCTCCCCGACTGGTTGTTGTAGGGCGGGCCGTACGTGGCGGTCTCGCTCGTACCGGCCAGCTCGCTCGCCGCCGTGGCGAGGAAGTCGGCGGGTGCGGCCCGGGCCCAGCTCTGGACGGTGATCGGCGGCTCGTCGGGCGACGAGAGCAAGCTGGCCAGCACCAGCACCAGCACGAGGACGATGCCGGCGGCAACGGTGCCCTCCTTCACGATGTCGTACCGGCGCTTCGGGCCGCGCCACTCCGACGCCTCGGTCGTGGCCAGCACCTGTCGCGCCGGACGACCTCGGCCGAAGGCCGGCGGCCGCTTGGCGGGCAGGGGGTGCGAGACGCCCCGGACCCGCACGAGCAGGACGTGTGCCCCGACGATGGCCCCCAGCACCAGCGGGACGAGGACGATGTGCCACATGAGCATCTGTCCGAAGTTCATGAGGTTGAACAGGCCGCCGACCCCGACGGCGTTGAAGGCGTCCTTGCCGTTGGTGGAGATCCACTGCGAGTCGAAGTTCTGCTGCGACAGGTAGCCGGTGAAGCACTCCACGACCGAGGCGACGAAGGCGACCACGCCGGTCATCCAGGTCAGCCAGCGCCGCCCGCGCCAGGCGGCCATCCAGAACTTGCCCCACAGGTGGATGACCATGAAGGCCATGAACAGCTCGACGCTCCACAGGTGCATGCTGTTGAAGAAGTGGCCGACGGCGTTGGTGTGCCACCAGTCCGGGCCGCCCACGGCGATGATGATCCCCGACAGGATGCACATCCCCAGCGCGACAAGGGTCGCGACCCCGAAGACGTAGACCCACGAGGCCACGTACGCCGGCTGGGTGTCGGGCAGCAGCTTGCGGGGCGGAAGCGAGCGCACGGCGAGGGTGCGCAGGCGGTAGGTCCACATGCGCCGCGTCTCGGGGTCGACCTCCCCGTCACCCGCGGTCGGTGCCTGGTGCGTCGGGGCAGCCTCCTCTTCCGCCTCGGGCGCGGCCGGCACGGGCTCGGCGACGAGCGAGGGCGGCGGCGGTTCGTCGTCGGCGGGCAGTGCCCGTCGGCCCGCCACCGGGGCTCGCCCGACGGCGTGCCGGCCCGGCCGCCGGCGGTGGCCGGGGAACGGGACGAGCAGAGCCAGGCCGAAGATGACCACCATGGCGGCAACGAGCACCAGGTTCGACTCCGACACGATGAAGATCGACCAGTGCAGGTACCGGCCGGGGCTGTTCAAGTCGACGCCCAGCACCATCACCCCGTTCACCATCGTCTGTTCCTCCGCATGTTCGTGTGCGGCCCCCCCGCTCCAGACGTGGCCCATCTGGTCGAGCGGTACGCGCGGCTCACCCCCCAGTCTGGTTGGAGGTGCCCGCCGGTTCCAGGGCCCAAGGTCCCGACCAGGGCGGGGGCGACGGGGACCGGGCGGAGGACGGCCCGTTGGGCCCGCGCTCAGCGGTCGGGTGGTCGCACGGGACCCGAGGCGTCCGTGCCCTCGACGGCCCGGCGGAGGCGCTCCTGGACGATCGTGGTCGTGACGTCCGACCGGCTCCGCTCGAGGACGGCGCGCAGGGCGTCGGTCGTCCTGCGCAGGCCTCCGGTCACCGCGTCGGGCCAGTCCACGGTGACGAGGACGTCGTAGCACTCCTCCATGGCACCGAGGAGCTCCTCGCCGCGCTCGAGCGCTCCGTCGCGGAGGCGGTCGAGGAGGTGCCGGCGCAGCTCGGAGGCCGCCTCGGCCAGGCCGTTCAGCCACGCCGGTGCCGACACGCCGACAGCGTCGGGCCCCGGCAGCGGGTCGCCTGCCACCAGGGCCTGGGTGAGACGCGCCTCGGCGTACTCCTTCTCGGCGTCGTGGAGGAAGCCGGCAGCGGCCAGACGGGGGTAGGGCGCCAGCACCTCCTGGGCGGTCCGAACCGCCGCCTCGGCCTCGTCGGCCTCGGCGGCGGCCCGGGCAGGGTCGCGCCGGTGGACCGACCGGATCGACAGGCCGCAGTGACGGATCGCCTCGCGGCACGAGCGCAGCGCGAGCTCCCGAGCGGCGTGTGCACCGCCGAGCTCGCTGCGCACCCCTTCTGCGATGGCGGCGAGGTCGGTGCGGAGACGCTCGAGCGCGTCGCCGGTGGTCCCGTCGGCGCTCACGCCACCCTGCGCGGGGGCGTCACCGCGACGCGCTGCGCCGGCGCATCGGGTGCTCGGCCGCCCACGGGTCGACCCCGTCCTCACCGGTGGCGTACCCGCTCGTCTCACCGGTGGCGTACCCGCTCGTCTCACCGGTGGCGTACCCGCTCGTCTCACCGGTGGCGTACCCGCCACTGGTGCCGACGCGCGACGCAGCGCCCCACGCGTCGCCCGCGTCGACCGGCCGGCCATGGCTCGGCGGCCGCAGGTACCGCAGCTTGCGCTCGCGTTCGAGGGCCAGCGCCCGGTGGTGGGCGAGCAGCGCGACGTAGGCAGCGGCGGCGACGGCGAAGAGGGTCGTGGCCACCCAGGCCAGCCCCGCTCCGGGGATGAGGCCTATGAGGAGGGTCACGAACGTCGCCGCCACCAAGCCGCCGAGGATGTCCCGACGCCGCCGGCGCGCCAACCGGCGGGCCTCGGCGACGTGGTCGAACCCGCCGGGCCCGACGGGGCGGGCTCTGCCCCCGCCCGTCGCCGTGGGGACCCCGTACGACGGTGCGACGCTCCACTCGCCGGGCGACCGGGGTCCGCGACCGGTCGAGGGAAGGCTCGGAGGGACGTCGTCGCCCAGGCAGGCGAGCGCGGGGCGGGGCAGTCGGTCGGCTCCCACGACGGTGAGCACGGGGCGGGGCTGCCCGCCCTCACCGATCGGCGCCACCGGGGTCACCGTTCCGTCGAGGGAGCGCAGCCGGAACGCCGGCCGCACCAGCGGTCGGGGCTCGGCGTCCTCGAGGACGCGCAGCTGGTGGTGGAAGTGGAGGACGGAGGACACGCTGTCGTGCTCCCGGTAGCGTCGCCACAGGCTTGGACCGAGCACCAGCAGCCACACCGCCCCCAGGATCACCACGAGGTCCATACGCGTCCGCTCCTCGACCGTCGGTACCCGTGCACAACGCTACCGAGCAGGCTCGGCGCGACGGTGGATGGTCCGAGGGCGAACGAGGGGCGCACCGCCCCGGCGGCGGTGTCAGTCGAAGATCGGGGCCCGGGTGCGTGTCCGCTTCAGCTCGAAGAAGCCGTCCGTGCCGGCCACCGCCAGCACGCCGTCCCACAACTTGCCGGCGTCCTCGCCCTTGGGCGCCGGCGACACGACGGGCCCGAAGAACGCGACCCCGCCGACGCTGATGACCGGGGTCCCGACGTCCAGGCCGACCTGGTCCATGCCGGCGTGATGGGACGCCTTGAGCGCCTCGTCGTAGGCGTCGGTGTCCATGGCGTCGGCCAACGACGTCGGCAGACCGACCTCGGCGAGCGCGTCCTCGAGGGTGGACCGCTCGCGCGGACGCCCTTCGAGGTGGAAGCGGGTGCCCAGCGCCGTGTACAGCGGGAGCAGGACGTCGTCCCCGTGTGCCTGGGCCGCGGCGATGCACACCCGGACCGGCCCCCACGCCTCGTCCATCAGCTTCCGGTACTGCTCGGGGAGGTCGTCGCGACCGGCGTTGAGATAGGCCAGCGACATGACGTGCCACCGCACGCCGAAGTCGCGGACCGTAGCGGCTTCGAGGATCCAGCGCGAGGCGAGCCACGCCCAGGGGCACAGCGGGTCGAACCAGAAGTCGGCCACCGGGCGCTCGGCCGTCGTCGCCCCATCCTGCTGCTCGTCGCCCACCGTGGCCTCCTCACCTGCTCGTCCGATGCTCGTCCGGTCGTCGTCGTCACCCGCGCGGGACCGTGACACGCTGCCGCGCCACCGCCACAGCGGCTCCAACGCCCTCGTGGCCGGTCCTCTTCCCGCGCCCCCGTTGCGGCCCGCCGGGCACCCCGCCCGGACCGTTCCTCAGAGCCTCGCCCGGGCGCTGTAGCGGCCGCCGTGGCGTGCGACCTCGACGGGCAGGCCGAAGGCCTCCGAGACGGCCTCGGCGAGCAGGACCTCCTCCGCGGGCCCGGCCGCCACCACGCTGCCGCCACGGAGGAGAGCCGCGTGCGTGGTCCCGGGAGGAACCTCCTCGAGGTGGTGCGTGACGAGCACGAGCGGCGGCGTGGACGGGTCGGCGGCCAACGCCGCCAGACGGGCCACCAGGCGCTCGCGGGCGGCGAGGTCGAGCCCGGCCGCGGGCTCGTCCATCAAGAGGAGCTCGGGCTGGCCCATCAGGGCACGGGCCAGGAGGACCTGCTGGCGCTCGCCCTCCGAGAGCAGTCCGAAAGGCCGGTCCTCCAGTTCGACCACGGCCATCCCGGCGTCGGCGAGGAGCCGCCTCGCCTCGGCCCGGTCGGCGGCGTCGTACGTGTCCCACCAGGTCTCGAGGGCCGCGTTCCGACCGGTCAGGACCACGTCGAGAGCGCCGAGCGCCGGGCGCAGCGCGCGCGTCACCGACGCGGAGACGACCGCGATGCGCCGCCGGAGCTGGCGGAGGTCGACGGTGCCGAGCCTGGCCCCGAGCACGGTCACCGACCCCCGGGTCGGCCACAGGGCGGCACCGGCCACCCGGAGGAGCGTCGTCTTGCCCGAGCCGTTCGGCCCGAGCACCGCCCAGCGCTCGTCACGTCCGACCCGCCAGGCGACGTCGTCCAGCAGGGCCACGCCGTCGCGCACCACGGCCACGCCGGCGAGGTCGAGCGCGGCCGACGTCGCTTCGACCTGCGGGCCCCCCGGAGGGACGTCTCGGCGTCGATCGTTGCCAGGGCGGGGACCGGTGGACCCCTCAGACATTGAAGCGGAACTCGACGACGTCGCCCTCGCGCATCACGTAGTCCTTGCCCTCGAGGCGCACCTTGCCCGCGGCACGTGCTGCGGCGAGCGACCCGGCGGCGACGAGGTCGTCGTAGGAGACGACCTCGGCCTTGATGAAGCCCCGCTCGAAGTCGGTGTGGATCACCCCCGCCGCCTTCGGCGCGGTGTCCCCGGCATGGATCGTCCAGGCCCGCACCTCCTTCTCCCCGGCGGTGAGGAAGGTCTGGAGCCCGAGGACGCGGAAGCCCACCCGGGCGAGCTGGTCGAGGCCGGACTCGTGCTGGCCGTAGCTGGCGAGCAGCTCGGCGGCGTCGTCGGGCTCGAGCGCGGCCACTTCGGACTCGAGCTGGGCGCACAGCACGACCGACTCGGCCGGGGCCACCAGCGCGGCCAGCCGTTCCGCCGCCTCGCTGTCGCCGATCGATGCCTCGTCGACGTTGAAGACGGTGACGACCGGCTTGGCCGTGAGCAGGTGGAGGTCGGCGAGCAGCTGGAGGTCCACGTCCCCGGCGCGGGCCGCCTCGGCGATCGTCCGACCGGCGTCGAGGGCGGCGCGGGCCGTCTCGGTGGCAGCGAGGAGCGGGGCCAGCTCCGGCTTGTGACGGGCCTCCTTGGCCAGGCGGCCGAGCCGGCCCTCGACGGTCTCGAGGTCAGCCAGCACCAGCTCCGTGGTGATGGTGGCGATGTCGCCCGCGGGGTCGACCCGCCCCTCCACGTGGACGACGTCCTCGTCGGAGAAGGCCCGGACCACCTGGCAGATGGCGTCGGTCTCGCGGATGGCGGCGAGGAACCGGTTGCCGAGCCCCTCGCCCGAGGAGGCCCCCCGGACCAGCCCGGCGATGTCGACGAAGGTGACGGTGGCCGGGACGACTCGCTCGGTGTGGACCAGCACGGCGAGCCGACCCAAGCGGTCGTCGGGCACCGCGACCACGCCGACGTTCGGCTCGATGGTAGCGAAGGGGTAGTTGGCCGCCAGCACCTCGTTGCGCGTGAGGGCGTTGAAGAGCGTCGACTTGCCGACGTTGGGAAGCCCGACGATGCCGATGGACAGTCCCACGTGCGCTCCTTGCCCCGTTCCGCCCTGCGCCGGCCGTTCCGGCGCGCCCGGTCGAGGCGGGTCGTCCAGCGAGCGTAGAGGACGCGGCGACGAGCCCCGTCCGGTGCCCGGCGTCCCTCACCCGGTGAGCGGACCTCCCGAGCCCGGTGGCGGGTCGGGCGCGGGATCGCCCGCCGCGCCGTCCGGGGCACGCCGGAGCAGCCGGCCGGCCAGCCCGGTCGCGTAGTGGGCCCACTGCCGCTCGCCCCGCACCCACAGGCCCTGCTCGCGGCGCGTCCGGGCGACCTCGTCGACGAACTGGTCGCGCGTGTAGCCGACGGGCTCGAGCGCGGGCTGCCACCGCTCCCACAGCCACAGGCCCAGGCACGTCTCGCGCGAGGCGTCGTCGCCGGGCTCGGCAGCGAGCCGACGCAGCTTCTCCTTCAGGTCCACCGGTTCGTCCGGGATCGCCACCCGGGCGACGCCCGCCGCGTCGACGAAGCCCACCGGAGCGAGCCTAGTGGGCCGGACGTCCGGATGTCCGGGCGTGCCGGTGCTCACCGCTCCCGCACCACCGGGGCTCGGTCGCTGCCGTCGTAGGCGGCGACGTGCTCGGCGAAGCCGACGAAGAGCTCTCCATCGGGGTCGAACGGGCGCCGGAGCGCCTCGACGGCTGCCCGCTGGTCGAAGCGGTCGAGCCGCTCGAGCGCCCCGGGGTCGTCGAGGTCGCGGAGGTCGAGGCGCCCACGGGCCAGGCCGAGGGCCCGACGACCGCGCTCGGTACGGACGAGGACGCTGCTCCACCCTCGAAGCGAGCCGACGCTGCCCACGGACAGGTCTGCGGTGCGCCCCACGAAGTCGGCGCACTCGTCGCACCCCCTCAGGGCGGCGCCGTGGAACAGCTTCACCGGCTCGTCGACGGCGACCTCCCCGTCGGCGTACTCGACCACCATGCGTCCGTGCACGACGTCCACCTTCGACACCCGGTCGAGGTCCACGCCGCGCTCGTCGCGAAGAAGCTGGAGCACGAGCGACTGGTAGTCGAAGCTCTTCGTGCACAGCAGGGCGATGGTGAGCACCACGGCGTCGACCCGGTGCGCGCCCGTCGGCCATCGCCGCGCCTGCATGGCGCGGACGCCCTCGATCTCGCACGGGGTCCCGACGACGGCGAGCCGGGGACGCTCGCCGAGGTCGAGCCCCGACAGGTCGAGGGCGGCCAGGGCCATCGTCTGGTTGTAGAAGGTGCCCGCCGCAGCGGCGATCTCCGCGCCGGTCGTGGCGACCATGGGGACGCCTCGCCACGGCGCCGCCGGGTCGTCGGACGGCACCGTGACGAGGGCGCCGTCGATCTCCCCGGCGGCGAGCGCGGCGCCCAGGACGGCGGTGACGACGCCGCCGTCCTGGGCGAGCCCGTCGCGGCGCGACGCCCGGGCGGCGTAGGACTCGAGCACGGCGCCGAGACCCCCTGCCGGCGGGCCGCTCGGCACGGCAGGGTCCACGGAGGTCGACGGCGGCCACAGCGCCTCGGCACGCAAGCCGCCACGGGGGCAGAAGTCCCAGCACAGCGAGCAGCCCGTGCACATCTTGACCAGCTCGGGGAGGGACGACCCCTCGGCGACGCCGATCGAGCCCGACGGGCACACCGCGACGCACGTGCCGCACTGGACGCACCGCTCGGCGTCGATGACGCCGGCCTCGAGCTCCCAGAACCACGTCTTGCCCGGTGCCTCGGCAACGCCGTTCATGCGGTCGCGGATGGCGTAGCCCTTCATGACGGGCCGTCCACGGCAACCGGGCCGTCCTCGACGACGCTGCGCAGCACGGCCCCCGGGGTGCGACGCGCCCAGGCGGCGAACGGCTCGTCGCCGCGGCGCTCGTCACGGTACCGCCGCACGAGGCGCACGAGCGCCGCCGGGACGTCGTCGACAGGGCGGGCCCCCGCCACCCAGTCGACGAAACCGGCGTCGTCCCCGAGGCTGCCGCCGAGGCCGACGTCGACGGCCTCGGAGAGACGGTCGCCCACGTGGG
>CAZSYT010000033.1:0-28823 GCA_964610905.1 uncultured Acidimicrobiaceae bacterium | reverse complement strand
CGCCGGCGCGGTGGGCTCGGCGGGCCGAGCTCGGTCCCCTGCTCGTGCCGGCGGGCCGCGCCGGCCCGCGGGGGCGCGTCGTCCTCGGGGCCGTCGGGCGCTCGCCGGTGGCCGCCGAGCCCGGCCAGTCGGTGCTGGTCTTCGGCCCCACCCGGTCGGGCAAGACCTCGGCCGTGGCCGTCCCCGCC
Source organism: uncultured Acidimicrobiaceae bacterium (assembly GCA_964610905.1). Lineage (GTDB taxonomy): Bacteria > Actinomycetota > Acidimicrobiia > Acidimicrobiales > RAAP-2 > JAJZJT01. The sequence continues at coordinate 28,635 of CAZSYT010000033.1, read as the reverse complement.
ATCCTCGGCTGGGACGGGCCAGTGGTGGCGGCGAGCGTGAAGTCCGACCTGCTCGCCGACACCGTCGACCACCGGCGCCGGTGCGGGACCGTGCTGTGCTTCGACCCGACCGGAGCCACCGGCGAGCCGTCGTGCCGGTGGTCCCCCCTCGAGCGGGCGGTCACCTGGTCCGGCGCCCGTAGGGCGGCCGCCGGGCTGGCGGAGGGAGCCAAGGCGGTGGCCGGCTCCCTCAGCGACGGCGACTTCTGGCTGGCTGCCGCGGCCAAGCTGCTCGCCCCCCTCCTCTTCGCCGCGGCGACCGGCGGCCTCGGCATGGCCGACGTCGTGCGGTGGGTCGACACGGGGGAGGAGCGGGCCGTGGTCGAGCTCCTCGAAGCGGCCGGGGTCCCGGCCGCCCTCGACGCGGCGTGGGCGCACTTCTCCCGCGAGGAGCGCCAGCGGAGCTCGGTGGCCACGACGGCCGAGGTGGTGCTCCAGCCCTTCGCCGACCTGGCAGACCGGGCCGGTCCCGCGCGCCCGTCCAGCCCGGTGGGCCGTCCGGCGCCCGGCTCCGGCGGGCGGCTCGACCCCGCCGCCCTCGTGGCAGGCCAGAACACGCTTTACCTGTGCGCTCCGGCCCACGAGCAGCGGCGGCTCAGCCCCCTCTTCGTCGCCGTCCTCCACGACCTCGTCGAGCACGTGGTCGACACGGTGACGGCCACTCGCACCCCGCTCGAGCCGCCCCTGCTCGTCGTGCTCGACGAGGCGGCGAACCTGGCGCCTCTGCCCGACCTCGACACGCTCGCCTCCACGGCGGCGGGGCACGGCATCCAGCTCGTCACCGTCTTCCACGACCTCGCCCAGGTCACCGCCCGCTACGGACCCCGGGCGCCCACCGTGGCCAACAACCACCGCGTGACGCTGCTACTGCCCGGGGTCACCGACCCGACGACGCTCGAGCACGTGAGCACCCTGGTCGGCGACGAGGAGGCGGTCGTCCCCACGACGACGTGGGGGGCGCGGGTGCCGGCGTCGACCAGCGCCGCCCCCGTGCGCCGACGCCTGGCCCCGCCCGACGTGCTGCGACGCCTGCCGGCCGACCGTGCGGTCCTCCTCGCCGGCACGCTGCTGCCCGCCCTCGTGACGCTGCGACCGTGGTTCACCGACCCGGTCCTTGTCGCCCGACGCCGCGGCCTGCCCGAGGACGGTGGCCGGCCGCGGCGGTGGCCCCGGCACCGCCGGGGCGGGCGGCGGCGAGGGCGCCGACTCGGTGGGGCGCACCGTCCCTCGCTACGATCGCGGTGATGTCGGACGCCCCCGCGGCGAGCAGCCTCGTCTTCGACCCCTTCGACCCCCGGTGGGTGACCGACCCCTTCCCCCTCTACGCCGAGCTCCGCACGGGTGCGCCCGTCCACCGCAACCACCTCGGCTTCTGGGTGCTCTCCCGCCACGCCGACTGCCTGGCCCTGCTGCGCGACCGCCGGGCCAGCGCCGACAGCACGAAGGTCGACCCGAGCAAGCTGGCCTTCGAGCTGCGCCGTGACCCGGGCACGGCGAGCGACGTCGACGCGGCGATGGTCGAGGCCCGGCCGTTCCTGTTCCGCGACCCTCCCGACCACACCCGTCTTCGGGGGCTCGTGTCCAAGGCGTTCACGCCGCGGGTGGTCGAGTCGCTCCGGCCTCGCACCCAGCAGATCGTCGACGAGCTGCTCGACGCCGCCCTCGAGGCGGGTGACGTCGACCTCATCGAGGCGTTCGCCTACCCGCTGCCCGTCCGGGTGATCTGCGACCTGCTCGGGGTGCCGGCGGAGGACCAGGACCGCTTCAAGACGTGGTCGGCGGCCCTCGCCCGGGGGCTCGACCCCGAGTTCCTCCTCCCCGAGGAGGCGATCGAGGCTCGTGAGACCGCCGTCCTCCAGTTCGCCCAGTACTTCTTCGAGCTGCTCGCCGAGCGCCGGGCGGCGCCGGGAGACGACCTGTTGAGCGCGCTCGTGGCGGCCGAGGACGGCGGCCAGACGCTGAGCGAGGCCGAGCTGCTCTCGACGTGCATCCTGCTCCTCGTGGCCGGGCACGAGACCACGGTCAACCTCATCTCGGGCGGGGCCCACGCCCTCCTGCGCCACCCTGACGAGTGGCGCCGACTGCGGGCCGAGCCGGGCATCGTGCGCAACGGGGTCGAGGAGCTCCTGCGCTACGTGTCGCCGGTGCAGTTCACGGTCCGCACCGTCACCGAGGACGTCGAGCTCGCCGGCGTCCGGATGGAGGCGGGCGATTTCGCCATGGCCCTGCTCGGCTCGGGCAACCACGACCCCGACGCCTTCCCCGAGCCCGAGCGCCTCGACCTCGGCCGTCCGAGCGTCAACCACCTCGGCTTCGGCTTCGGCATCCACCACTGCCTGGGCGCCCCGCTCGCCCGCATGGAGACCCAGGTGGCGCTGACCTCGTTGGCGCGCCGCGTGCCCGAGCTCGCGCTCGCCACCGAAACTGTCACCTACCGCCCGACGGTCGCCCTTCGCGGCATGGAGGCGCTGCCCGTCTCGCTACGGGCCTGACGGGCTCCGGCGACCACCCGGCCCCAACTGCAGAGCCCCGGCGACCACCCGGCCCCGGCGGCGGGTCAGCAGGGGGCGCCGGGGGCCGTGAGCGCCCACGGGCGGAGGCGCTCGGCGGCGAGAGCCACGTCGAGGAGGAGCTGCTCCTCGTGGTGGCGGCCGATGACCTGCATGCCCACCGGCAGCCCGTCGACCGTCCCCACCGGGACGGACACCGCCGGGTTGCCGGTCAGGTTTGCGGGGATGGTCAGGGCGCCGTTGTTGCCGACGGCCCGCTCGAAGCCGTAGGTGGCGATGAGGTCGACGTCGCCCACCGTGGTGGGCATCGGTCCCTCGGCGGCGAAGGCGACGTCCGGGTTGGTGGCGGCGAAGACCAGGTCGGCCCGGTCGAAGACCTCGGCCATCCGCTCGTTGACCTCGACGCGGAACAGCTCGGCGGCGGCGGCCGCGCCCAGGTCGTAGTGGTGGCTCGCCATGTTCATGCCGAGCTGGATCTCGGGGGTGAGGTCGTCGGCGCACGCCGGGTAGCGGTCCCCGAGCGCGCCGGCCAGCCCGACGAGGTTGGCGAGCGCCCACTCCATGCCGCCTCGAGGGAGCTCGACGACCACGTCGACCCGGGAGAGGTGGCACTCGGCGATCAGCGCCTCGGCCGCCTCGACCACGAGGGCGGTCACCCGCGGCTCGACCACGGCGGCGCCGAGATCGACCGAGACGACGGCCCGCTTGCTGGCGAGGTCGAACGTGCCCAGCTCGCGCTCCCAGCCTTCGACCCGGGGGAGGCTCAGCGTGTCGCGGGAGTCGTAGCCGTTGCAGACGTCGAACCACCGGGCCGTGTCGCGCACCGACCGGCTCACGCAGCCGAGCACGACGGTGAGGGGCGGCTGGAGGGCGTGCGGCCCCTTCGGGATGCGCCCGAACGTCGACTTGAGGCCGAAGAGGCCGCAGAAGCCGGCGGGGATGCGGATGGACCCCCCGCCGTCGCCCCCGCTGGCGATGGGCAGGAGGCCGCCGGCCACCGCAGCCGCCGAGCCGCCCGACGACCCGCCCGGCGTGCGCTCGGGGTTCCAGGGGTTGCCGGTCACCCCGTGGAGCTTGGTCCGGGTGCAATTGATGCCGCCGAACTCCGACGCCGTCGTCTGCCCGGCCAGGATGGCCCCGGCGGCCCGCAGCCGTCGCACCTGGGTCGAGTCCTCCTCCGCCACGCGGTCCGCGAAGACGAGCGACGCCTCGGTGTAGGGCCACCCGGCCACCGTCTCGAGCTCCTTCACGCCCACCGGGACCCCGCCGAAGGGGAGCGACGGATCGGCGGCGGCAGCCTCGGCCCGGGCCGCCTCGACGTCGACGTGGCAGAAGGCGTTGAGCGAGGAGGACTCCAGCGCGCCGAGCGTCGCCTCGAGCGCCTCGGAGGGGGAGAGGTCCTTGCGGCGGAACGCGTCGACGAGCGAGCAGGCGTCGCCGCTCCAGGGAAGGTCGGCCATGGGCGCGACGCTAGCGCCCGTTCGGGCTCGGGGCCCGGCTGGACCCCCGCCGGCACCCTGCCGCCGGAACCCTGCGGCCGGCACCCTGCGGCGCGGCGCGAGGTGGCAGTAGTGTCCCGCGGCGTGGAGCACGACCCGGGGCGCGCGCCCTTCTACGAGGTGGTGCACCGACGCCGGGACGTCCGTGCCGAGTTCACCGGCGAGCCGATCGCGCCCGAGGTCCTGCGCCGCGTCCTCGAGGCCGCCCACGCCGCCCCGAGCGTGGGCCTCACCCAGCCGTGGGACTTCGTCGTCGTCACCGACGACGACGCCCGCCAGGCGTTCCACGCCCACGTCATGGAGGAGCGCCGGGTGTTCGCCGGCTCGCTCGAGGGGGAGCGGGCCGAGCGGTTCGCCGGCATCAAGGTCGAGGGCATCCTCGAGTCGACGCTGTCGCTCGTGGTCACCTACGACGCGGCACGCGGCGCACCCGCCGTGCTCGGGCGGCACGCCATCGCCGACGCCGGCCTGTACTCGGTATGCCTGGCCATCGAGAACCTGTGGCTGGCGTGCACCGCCGAGGGCCTGGGCCTGGGCTGGGTGTCCTTCTACCGCGAGGCGTTCCTCGCCGGGCTGCTCGGCATCCCCGAGGGCATCCTGCCCGTCGCCTGGCTGTGCCTCGGCCCGGTGAGCCACCTGGAGACGGTGCCCGACCTCGAGCGCCACGGCTGGCGGGACCGCCTCCCGCTCGAGGACGTCCTCCACCACGAGCGCTGGTGAGCGTCGCTGTCGGTCGCGGCCGGCCTAGCGTGTGGCCATGGCAGACGACGACGTGGCGACGGAGACCGACGACGCCGGCAGCACCCGGGGCACGGACGAGGCGCCGGCCGCCGAGGGGGCCGGGGCGGCCGGCGGGGCCGGCGGGGCCCACCCCGCTCGCCCGTGGACCCTGGCCGTCGACATCGGCGGGACGGGGCTGAAGGCATCGGTGCTCGACGCCGGGGGCGCCATGGTGGCCGACCGGGTGAAGGTGGCGACCACGTACCCCATGCCGCCCGACAAGCTGGTCACCACCCTCACCGATCTCGTCGCACCGCTGCCCCGTGCCGACCGGGCGTCGGTGGGGTTCCCCGGCATGGTGCGCGACGGGAAGGTGCTCTCGGCCCCCCACTTCTCGACCACGTCGGGGCCGGGCAGCGAGACGGACCCCGAGCTACGTGGGCGGTGGGCCGACTTCGACCTCGCTTCGGCCCTCACCGAGGTGTTCGGCGTCCCGACCAAGGTGGCCAACGACGCCGACATCCAGGGGGCGGCGGTCGTGTCGGGGCACGGCCTCGAGCTCGTCGTCACCCTCGGGACCGGCTTCGGGACCGGCTTCTTCTACGAGGGCCACCTGATGCCCCACCTCGAGCTCGCCCACCAGGTCTTCCGCAAGGGGCAGACCTACAACGAGCAGCTCGGGGAGGACGTCCGCAAGCAGATCGGCGACGAGCGTTGGAACAAGCGGGTGCTCAAGGCCATCGCCAACATGCGGGCCATCTTCTTCTTCGACCACCTCTACGTGGGAGGCGGCAACTCGCGCCGACTCGTGCGCGACCTCCTCGACGACGACGTGACCATCGTCGACAACGCCGCCGGCATCCTCGGGGGCATCAAGCTGTGGGAGTCGGACCACGTGGGGGTCAACGCCGCCGGCTGAGCGGTGCCGGGCCCGGCGTCGTCGGCCAGTGCCCGGTCAGCTCCGCCAGCGGCGCCACCGGCGCTCGACCTCGCGCAGGTCGCGTCCCACGCCCCGCCGGTCGACCGACGCGGCCGCCCGCTCGACGACGGCGAGGCGTTCGACGGTGCCCGCGAGCTCGGGGTGGGCCGAGGCGGTCGCCGACAGCCAGGCCTCGGCGGCGGCGGCGTCGCGGACCAGCCCGAGGCGGTCCTGCAGGCGAGCCGCGGCGCGGGCCGTGCGCTCGGCCGGCTTGCCCGCCACCGTGGCCACGGTCTCGCAGCCGTAGCGGAGCGCCTTCGTGCGCAGGCGGAGCTGGTGGAGGGAGCGGTCGGAAGGGTGGCGCCGGGCCAGGCGCCCGGCGTTCCGCAGGTCGTGCCAGGCCCGCTCGAGCAGCGGCGCCAAGGCGTCCGCCGGTTGGTCGGCCCGAGCCGTCAGCGGCAGCTCGGACACCGAGCGGAGCGTCGCAGCGAGCGCTTCGCCGCGCGCCGACCGGCATGCGTCGACGACCGCCTGGCGGCCGACGGCCGCCTGGGCGTCGAGCACGAAGAGGACGGCACGCACGTCGTCCTCCTCGGCGAGGAGCGGCCCCTCGGTCCACAACCGGTCCCGGAGGACGTCGAGGTTGCGCACTGCGCCGAGGACGCCGCCGAACCACGCCAGCTCCGCCCGGACGCCCGCGGCCCACCGGGGGTCGACGAGGAGCCCGAACGTGCGCAGGTTCGACCGGAGCCGACGCAGGGCGACGCGAGCCTGGTGCACGTCCTCGGCGGTCGGCTCAGGGAGCGTCGCTGCCGCCAGGGCGTCGCTCCCGCGGAGGAAGCGCTGCGCCTCGCGCTCGAGCACGCCGGCGAGCACGGCTCCCGCGCCCGGCGCGCCCGTACCGGCGGGGGCCGCGCTGGCCTGGGCGGCGGCCGCGTCGGCGGCGGCCGTCTCGTCCTCGAGCGCCCGCCCCTCGTCCCCGGCCGGTCGGCGCCGGCGCCCGTGGCTCATCGGCTTCCTCGCTGCCCGGCGCTCCCGGTCGCTCGCCGGCACCTCGTCACGACCGTGGGCGGCCGGTCCAGCCCTCGTCGAGCCGCACCGCCAGGCCCGGTCCCAGCCTAGGGCCGTCGACGCTGCCGTACCCCGGCCACCGGGCAGGCGTGGTGCGCGGGGCGTGGAGAAGGGGCGCCGTGACCACCCCGGCCTGCCGTGCGCTCAGGCTGCCCGTGTCGGTCGCGGCGGCTCCGGGCGGCGCGGCGGGCGTTCGTCGCCCCCGGCCTCCACCACGTGGAAGCGCCGCTCGGCCTGCGGCGCCGTGGGCCGAGGTGCGACGCCGGGCCCGGTCCGCTGGTCCCGGCCAGACTCGGCCAGCCAGCGCACCAGTCCGCGCACCGTGCGCTCGAGCGATGTCATGGTGCCTCCCTCCGTTGCGTGCCCCGCTCGGTGCCGGGCCGGCCGGGCCCCTCGCCGTGCGCCGCTGGCCAACCGGTCGACCTGCTCACGGTCGACCTGGTCCCGACGGTGCACGCTCCGTGCCGGCCGCCCGGTCCCGACCGTACGCGGCCGAGGTGTCCGCACCGTCACGGGTGCGTCACGGCGGGACGAACCCTCGGTGCCCGGCGGCGGGGCTCGCCGCCGGGGCGGCCCGCCGCCTACGGTGGGCCCGTGCACGCCGTCACCATCGTCGAGGGGGCGCTGGTGTGGGCCGAGCGCGACGACCCCGTCCCCGGCCCGGGCGAGCTCCTCGTGCGGGTGCGGGCCGCCGGGGTGAACGGCGCCGACCTGCTCCAGCGCCGTGGCCTCTACCCGCCTCCCCCCGGGGTGGCAGCCGACGTCCCCGGGCTCGAGCTGGCTGGCGAGGTGGTCGCCCTCGGCGAGGGCGCAGGTCGGTTCGGTCCCGGCGACCGGGTGATGTCGATCGTGGCCGGCGGGGGCCAGGCCGAGCTGGCGGTGGTCCCCGAGGGGAGCGCCCTCCCCGTCCCCGACGGTCTCGGCCTCGAGGAGGCCGGTGGTCTCCCCGAGGTGTTCTCGACGGCCCACGACGCCCTCGTCTCGCAGGCCGGTCTCCACGCCGGCGAACGGGTGCTCGTGTCGGGCGCGGCGGGCGGCGTGGGGACGGCGGCGGTCCAGCTCGCCCACGCCCTCGGTGCGACGGTGGTGGCCTCGGTGCGCTCGCCCGAGGCCCGAGCGGCGGTGGCGACGCTCGGGGCCGACGTGGTGGTCGACCCGGCCGAGGTGGGGGAGGCCGGCCCCTACGACGTCTGTCTCGAGCTGGTGGGTGCCCCGGCGCTGGCCGCCGCCCTTCCCGCCATGGCCGCGGGCGGGCGCGTCGTCGTCATCGGAGTCGGCGCCGGCGCCCGGCTCGAGCTCGACCTGCTCGCCGTCATGGGCCGCCGGCTGCGGCTCGGTGGGTCGACGCTCCGGGCACGCTCGCTCGAGGAGAAGGCGGCCGTCGCCGCCGGTGTCGCCCGCGACGTCCTGCCCCTCGTCGCGTCCGGCGCCGTGCGCGTGCCGGTGTGGGCGACGATGCCGATGGCCGAGGCCCAGGCCGCCTACGACCGCTTCGCAGCCGGTGGCAAGGTCGGCAAGCTCGTGCTCGTGGCCGACTGAGCCCGCGCCGACTGAGCCCGCGCCGACTGAGCCCGCGTCGACTGAGCCCGCGTCGACTGAGCCCGCGTCGACTGAGCCCGCGTCGACCGGGGCCGGGCCCTACCCCGCCCCCCTCAGCGCCTGACGACGACCGAGGAGCCGTGGCCGAAGAGGCCCTGGTTGGCGGTCACCCCGAGGCGCGCGCCCTCTACCTGGCGACCGGCCGCGCTGCCGCGCAGCTGCCAGGCGAGCTCGCACACCTGGGCGATGGCCTGCGCAGGGATGGCCTCGCCGAAGCAGGACAGCCCTCCCGAGGGGTTGACCGGCACGCGTCCGCCGATCGCCGTGTCGCCGTCGGCGAGCAGGCGCTCGGCCTCGCCCTCCTTGCACAGCCCGAGGTCCTCGTACCAGTCGAGCTCGAGAGCCGACGAGAGGTCGTAGACCTCGGCGACGTCGACGTCGTCGGGCCCGACGCCGGCCTCGTCGTAGGCGGCCTGCACGACGGCCGCCGTGAAGCGCCGCCGCCCCGACGGCACGGCGACCCCCGAGTCGGTGGCGAGGTCGGGCATCTCGAGGCGGGCCTGTGGGAAGGTGGGCGTCACCGTCGAGACGGCCTCGACCGTGACGGGCTCGGCATGCCCGTGGCGCCGTGCGAATTCGAGACTGGTGAGCACGAGGGCGGCCCCCCCGTCCGAGGTCGCGCAGATCTCGAGGAGGCGGAGCGGGTCGGCCACCATCGGGGAGGCGAGCACCTCCGCGGCGGTGACGGGGGTCCGGTAGCGGGCGTTCGGGTTGGCGGCGCCGTGGCGGGCGTTCTTCACCTTGACCGCGGCGAAGTCGGCGTCGGTGGCGCCGTAGCAGGCCATGCGCCGCCGGGCGTAGAGGGCGAAGTAGGTCGGGTTGGTGGCGCCCACCAGGTGGAAGCGGAGCCAGTCTGGGTCGGCCTTGCGCTCGCCCCCGACGGGGGCGAAGAACCCCTTGGGGGTGGTGTCGGCCCCCACCACGAGGGCGACGTCGCACCGGCCGGCGAGGATCTGGGTGCGGGCGCTGTCGATCGCCTGGGCGCCCGAGGCGCACGCCGCGTACGACGACGACACTCGGGTGCCGTTCCACCCGAGGGCCTGGGCGAACGTGGCCCCGGCGACGTAGCCCGGGTAGCCGTTGCGGATGGTGTCGGCACCGGCCACGAACTGGACGTCGGTCCACGCGAGGCCGGCCTCGGCAAGGGCGTCGGTCGCCGCCTTCACCCCGTACTCGACGAAGTTGCGGCCCCACTTGCCCCACGGGTGCATGCCCGCGCCGAGCACGGCGACCCGTCGCCCGTCGTCACCCATCGCCCCGTCCTCCCCGCTCTCCGCCGGTTGCGACCGGCTTCCACTTCCACACCACGTACTCGTGGTCGTCGTCCTCGTAGAGCGTCTCGAGGACCAGCTCGACCTCGTCGCCGACGGCGAGGTCGCCGGCCTCGACGCCGGCGACCACCTGGCCGAGGACCACCAGCTGCTCGGCCGCCAGCTCGACCGCGGCGATGGCGAAGGGCTCGTAGGGGTCGGGCGCCGCGAAGGGGGGCGGCGGTTGGTAGCGGGCGTCCGTGTACGACCACACCCTGCCCCGGCGGCTGAGGGGTGCCTCCACAAAGGCGGTCGACGAGCACGCCGGGTTGGGGCACCAGGTCGGGCCGGGTGGGAACACGTAGGTGCCGCAGCCCTCGCAGCGGCTGGCGAGGAGGGCGGGCTCGTCCGCTGTCGTGAACCAGCCGTCGACGGCGGGGACGCGGGTCTTGCCGGAAGCGGTCGCGGGCACGACCCGATCCTAACGCTCCGTCAGATGTCGGGCCCGGGCGCCGTCGGCACGGTGGTCGGCACAACGCCGTCCCGCCCGGGCGACGGGGCGCTCAGCCCACCCCGGCCGTCCCGACCCCGCCGGCGGCCCGCGCCGCGGCGACGCGGGCGTCGTCCCACCCGAGCACGTCGCGCAGCACCTCGTCGGTGTGCTGGCCGACAGTGGGCGCCCGCTCGGGGACCGGGAGGTCCTCGCCGACGAACTTGAGCGGGGTGGGCAGCTGGTCGGCACCGAGGCGGCCGGCCGGGATCCACCGGAACCGGTCGCGGAACTGGGGGTCGTCGGCGATGGATCGCGGGGAGTTGACCGGTCCGATGGGGACGTTGGCCTCGACCCCGAAACGGACCCACTCGGCGGCCGTGCGGGTGGCGAAGATGTCGCGCAGCTCGGCGCGGAGCTCCTGGTTGCCCCGGGCGTGGTCGGCGTACCGTGAGCCCGGCCACCGCTCGAAGAGGTCGACCCGGCCGACGGCCTCGCAGAAGTTCTTCCAGAAGGCCTGCTCCGAGGCCATGAACAGCACGTACGCGCCGTCCGAGGTGCCGTAGACCTGGTAGCGGACGCCCTCGACCATGCCGGCCGTGCCCGGCGCCCGACGCTCGTAGCCGTCGGCCTTGTTGCCGGTCACCTCGTCCTCGGGCCGCTCGTAGGCGCGCCAGGTCTCGCTCCGGTACCAGTCCATGGCGGCGGCGGCGTCCGACTGGGCGATCTCGAGGAAGGCGCCCTCGCCGGTCGCCCGGGCCCGGACCACGGCGGCGAGGATCCCGAGGGCGCCGAAGAGGGGACCGGCGTGGATCCCCATGGAGGCGTGCTCGGGGAGGTGGGCGAACCCGTCGTCGTCGACCTGGGGGGACACGATGCCGGCCCACACGTCGTAGGCGATGCCGTGGCTCGGGAGGTCCCGGTAGGGGCCGGTCATGCCGTACCCCGAGATGGTGCAGAAGACGAGCGACGGGTTCCGCTCGCGCAGCTGCTCGTAGCCGAGGCCGCGCCGAGCCAGCCCGCCCGGTCGCATGGCCTCGACGACCACGTCGGAGGCGGCCGCGAGCTCGGCGAAGGTCGACGCGCCCGCCTCGGTGCGCAGGTCGAGGACGACCGAGCGCTTGCCCCGGTTGACGTGGAGGTGCATGAGCGAGACACCCTCGACGATGGGCCAGGTCATCTCGCGGATGTAGTCGCCGGCGGGCGGCTCGACCTTGATGACCTCGGCGCCCAGGTCGACGAGGGGCATGGTGACCGCGGCGGGCCCGAGCGCCGAGGCCTCGAGGACCCGGACGCCGCTGAGCGGTGCCGGCGGGCGGGCGCCTCGGTCCGCCTCCGTCGAGGTGCGTCCCGGTCCCTCTCCTGCGGTGCGTGCGTCCATGGGCTCCCCCGTCGGCCGTCCTCGGCCCTCCTCGGCCGTCGGGGAGGCGAGTGTACCTGACGGTCCGTCAGAGCCGGCGGGCGACGGGGCCTGGCGAGCCACCTCCGGGCCGTGGCGGTCATCGGGTCCGGTAGAGTGTGGGACCGCGACCTGGTGGTCGCCGTGCCGGAGCGCCTCGGCGGGCCGGTGACGAGCGCTCGTAGCTCAACGGACTAGAGCATCTGACTACGGATCAGAAGGTTGGGGGTTCGAATCCCTCCGAGCGCGCCAGAAAAGTCCTCGTCAGAGGGTATGTTGCGCTCGGACAAGGCCGCAGAAGTGTTCGCGACACCAGTAGCAGGTCCAAGCACCGTGACACCGGTCGGAGCGCTCCGTTGGGCGTCCGTTAGGCAGGCCCGGTGACTCGGAGTCCGCGACCTCGCTCGGTCCCTCGAGGGCGAGCCGGTAGCCGCTGGGCGTCTCGAGGATCAGGCGGCGATAGCGCCAGCCTGCTCTGGCTCGTTTCGCTCGAGCTCGCAGCAGAGGCCCGCCGCGCGGCATCGCTCCAGCGCCGCGTCGACATCGGACACCTCAATCTGCCAGCTCAGCACGCTCGGAGGGTCGTTCGGCGCGGGAGCCCGCTAGATCCCGAACTGCATCTCCCCGGCGCCGAAGGCGACGAAGTCGGGGTACTCGTCCCCCTCGTAGGTGACCTGGAGCCCCAGGCGCTCGTAGAAGGCGCGCTCTTCGGCCAGGTCGCGCACGTTGAGCACGGGAGCCAGACGTACGAAGAGGCTGGCGTCGCCGGTAGGCACGGCGCCGTTCTCTGCCTCAGTCACTCGCACGGTTGGGTTTGCCGACGCCTGTCGTGATCAGACTGCGCAGAGACTCGCTGATATAGAACGTCCAGGCGCCAGAACATCCCGCGTAGCACTCCATTCTTGGTGTCAGGCCGGCGTGGGTGAAGCGCACTTCGGTTGCGGCAGCCGTCGGCAGGATCTCGAACCTGAGTTCGGTTCCGACCCACTCGTCAGGCTCCGAAGCGAAGCTCAGACTTGCGTCGTCGACGTGCCAGAAGACGCGTCGGCCAGGAACAAGTTCAGAGATCGTCTGCTGGCTGAAGTGGACGTCCGCGTAGCGATAGCTGAACGTGGCGCCGAGGAAGTCCGTCTCTCCTTCGATGTCGCCGGACCACCATGCTCGGACGTCGTTGACGGCTGCAAAGACGGCTTCCGGAGACTCGTCGACAGTGAAGCTGATGGTGAAGTCGCTCTCGTCCACGATGCTCCTCCTTCATGTGGGACTTGCATGATACAAGTGATAGTACAGGGGTAAGTAGTATGATGCAAGTAGTCCCGAAGAGGTGGAGGTGACATGCTCGGGAACACGTACGACACCCAGGTGTGCTCGATCGCCCGTGCCCTCGAAGCTGTCGGGGAACGATGGAGCCTCTTGATCGTCCGTGATGCGCTCTTCGCCCAGGTGACCCGCTTCAGTGACTTCCAGCACAATCTCGGCCTGGCGACGAACGTCTTGAAGACTCGGCTCGACTCACTGATCGCCGTCGGCATCATGGAGCGTCGCCGCTACTCCGAGCGACCTGAGCAATACGAGTACTTGTTGACGGAGAAGGGACGCGACCTCGCGCCGACGCTGATCGCGTTGACCGCCTGGGGGGATCGCTGGTCAAGCCCGAACGGGCCGCCCATCCTCTACAGGCACTCCGCATGCGGAGGCTCGATCCAACCTGAACTCGCCTGCTCGAACTGTGGAGCAATCGAAGGTTCCGAGGTGACCGTCCGACCCGGTCCAGGCATGCCGGCCGACTACCTCGCCAATCGTCGTCCCCGGGCGAGGGCCACTCGTCTGGAGCGCTGAAGCGGCGCTTCGCCGAGCGCTTGGCGGCTCTACGCGATCAGGCGTGGGTGACGGCCCCTGGTTCGAGCAGTCGGCTGAGTGTGAACCACCCTGGGATCGTTGGAGGCTCCATGTCTTGGAAGCGAGGATGGAGTCATGCCTACAGAACAGTCGCCGGGGAAGCCGACGACGCGTCGCTACAGCGATGCGGAGAAGGATCAGGCGGTCCGGTTGGTCCGCAAGTTGAGGGAGGAGTTGGGGACCGAGCAGGGGACGGTGCAGCGGGTCGCGAGACAGCTCGGCTACGGGGTCGAGTCGGTGCGGCTGTGGGTCCGCGAGCGGGACGAGGCGGAGGGGGTGGCGGGCCCGGACGCGAAGAGGGTGGTCGAGCTGCTGGCGAAGGCTGCCCGCAGCGACGTCGTCGACGGAGCTGTCGTCGAGGGAGCCCTACACCGCAACGACCTGGTGCTCAGCTCCGACCCAGGCGACCTCGGGTCGTTGTCCGCCGCTGTCCACCGCAGGCTCGAGGTCGACCGTCCCTGACCGACGGGCACCCCGTCCGGTCCGTCTTGCGATCGCAACGTACAACGCGAGCTGTAACGGGACCCGCACGACCCAGAACGACGTGGAGGACCCAGATGGACGGCCCTGCCGAGGCCCTAAGCCGTTGACCTGGGAGCCCACGGCGGCGATCGGGTCGGGACGGACTCGCCGGGACGGCCGCTCGTTCCTACGGATCAGAAGGGTGTGGATCGCGCTCCTCCGAGCGCGCGCGAAAGCCCTGGTGAGGGGCCTGTATGGTGGTCAGGCTGGCTCCCACGCCGCGATGACCTCGGCGATGTCCGTCGTGGTCTGGCCGTGCCAGCGGCCCAGGAGCCGTCGGGCGATCACAACGTCGTGGAGCCACAACGTCGCGTCGGGGATCCATCCGGCGAGCATCGTGTAGGCGTCGCCGACGCGAAGGGCGAGCCCGCAGGAGGCGATGTAGCCCCCGACGGTGACATGCACGCCGTCGTAGTGCGCCATGACCTCCTGCCAGTTGGGGAGGACCCAGGGGCCGGCGACGCCGCCCCAATCGCGCCACTCGCCGTCGTGGGTTCCTGTGGCGTCCTCGGGGAACCGTTCCACCAGCCGCCGCCAGTCCTCGGGCTCGGCGATCTCGTACACCCGGGCCGACGGATGGATGTCGACTGAGAAGATCCGGGCACCAGTCGCTCGGAAGGGCTGGTAGGTGTCGATGAACCCCAGCAGGGCTGTGGTCGGCAGTGGGGGGACCGCTCCGGTCGTCCAGGTGAGTGGGGCGAAGCCCGGTGCCGACCACCACGTGGCGCCGATCCGGACTCCTGATCGTCGGCGCGGGCGCTGGCGCCGCAGGCCGTCCTCGTTGGCTTCCCGCTCACGATCGACCGTCTCGCGCACGACACCGTCGATACTTCCCGCTCCGATCTCAGGCAGGTCATCCCAGATCAGGAGCCGCTGGTCGGCTGGGTCAACTGACTCCCACCATCCGAGCGGCCCCGCCGCGGCGACGAGAGCGTCCGCGACAGGTCGAAGCTCCTCCTTCATCGCCTGGCTGAGCGGCCAAATCCACTGGTCGTCACCGCTGAACCCAAAGCCCGACGTATCGCGAGCGAGGGCCGCGAGCAACATGTCGGGACCCTCGGGGAGCGGCACTCCCGTTGCCGCGGCCGAGCGGACGGCGCGCTTCGCTTCTTCCTCCGACAACCCGTCGAGGGTGACCTCGGCCCTCGGGTCGACAAGATGCAACGCGAACTGTCGACCGAGGGGAGATGCCAGCAACTGGTCCACGCGACGGACGGCGGCCACTCAGCGAGGGTACCTGCCCAGCCGACAGCGCTCCCTCGTCGGTACCTCCGTAGGCAGCCTGACGGTGTTTGCGCATCCCGCGCGTCTCACGACTCCGCCGCAAGCGCAGGCCGAAGTGCCGAAGGGGGCTGCGCTCATCACCCGGCGTTCGGTGGATTGCCTACCACCGCAGCGGCCGGCGGTAGGTGTCGCACGTCAGGCTGATTCGGCGGGCGGGTTGCTGACCCCGAGCAGTCGAGTCTTGCGGCGGCCCTTGACGACGTTCACTTCGAGCTTCCCGCCGAGTGCCTCGACGTACTGCTCCAAGACCTCGATCGTGACGTTGTGCGAGCGTTCGATGGCGGCGACACGCGGCTGGGAGACACCTAGACGCCTCGCCAGCTCGCGCTGGCTGAGCCCGGCATCTTCACGCAGCGCCGTGAGCCGGTTGGCGAGAAGGAGCTCGTGCTCGATCTCCGCCACGCGCTCCTCGGCGCCCTCGGTGGCGACGACCCGCTTCTCCCAGTCTCGTGCGCTCATCGCCTCTTCCTCCTGCTGGTCCCCTCGGGTATCTGGTCTTCCTGGGTCGTCAGCCGGCTCAGGTGTGCGTCGTAGCGCTGGTCGGCGATCGGCACGTTCACGGCGTACCACTTCGACCACGCTCGAGCCTTGTCGCCTCCGACGAGCAGGATGGCCCGCCTCCTCGGATCGAAGACGAAGAGCACCCGCACCTCGGTCCGCCCCGTCGACCCGGGTCGGAGCTCCTTCATGTTCTTGTGTCGGCTGCCCTTCACCGTGTCGACCAGTGGCCGACCGAGCGCCGGACCGTGGATGCGCAGGACGCGGACGGCCGCCAACAGCGCCTCGGCGTCGCCTTGACCCAGACCGTCCGCCCAGGCCTCGAACGCCGGATCGAACTCCACGTCCCACGACCGCTCCGGCACTCGATAATAATAGCATTATCGCTCCGGCCAGGAGGGCGTCATCGACACCTGCCCTACTGCGCCGGCCGGCACGGCGCTATTCCCCTGTCCCATAGGTGCCGGCCGGGGTCGTGGGTCGTCGGGTTGCTGGGGTGGACGAACCGGCGTGTCCTACTGCTGTACTACCATTCCGGTGTGGCTGTCCGGAAGAAGCGTTCCATCTCCCTTCCCCCGGACCTCGACGCCTCGATCGAGGGGGCCGCCCGTGCGGCGGGCACGACGTACAGCGGATGGCTGGCGGCCACGGCACGCAAGGAGTTGACGTTGCGGGCCGGGTTGGCTGCGGTGGCCGCGTACGAGCGTGCGGAGGGTGCGTTCAGCGACGAGGAGATGGCAGAGGCCGAGGCGTGGGCACAGAGCGCCGTTGCCCGCAGTCGCAGAAGCGGCGGCCGGTCTCGTGGGACTGCCTGATGGGGGTGACCTACGACGCCGGGGCGCTGGTGGCGGCGGACAGGGGCGAGCGACGGATGTGGGCTCGGCACCGGGCGCTGTTGGAGCTCCGCCAGGTCCCCACGGTGCCGGCTCCGGTCGTCGCCCAGGCGTGGCGTGGCGGCGGACGCCAGGCGCGTCTGTCGCGGCTGCTCCTCGGGTGCGACGTCGAGGACCTCGACGACGCTCAGGCTCGTCGGGTGGGCGAGCTGCTGGCGAAGGCTGCCCGCAGCGACGTCGTCGACGGAGCTGTCGTCGAGGGAGCCCTACACCGCAACGACCTGGTGCTCAGCTCCGACCCAGGCGACCTCGGGTCGTTGTCCGCCGCTGTCCACCGCAGGCTCGAGGTCGACCGTCCCTGACCGACGGGCACCCCGTCCGGTCCGTCTTGCGATCGCAACGTACAACGCGAGCTGTAACGGGACCCGCACGACCCAGAACGACGTGGAGGACCCAGATGGACGGCCCTGCCGAGGCCCTAAGCCGTTGACCTGGGAGCCCACGGCGGCGATCGGGTCGGGACGGACTCGCCGGGACGGCCGCTCGTTCCTACGGATCAGAAGGGTGTGGATCGCGCTCCTCCGAGCGCGCCAAGAGCACCCAAGTCAGAGCCCCCGACGTGTCCCAGGCCCTGCCGCAGTCGGCAGCCACGCTGCCAAGGTGGCAGCCGAGCAGAGCTCGACGCTGTCCGACTGGTCGCTCCCCGTGCGACGTTCCACGGCGGGTCGCTGCCGCAGACCCGCTCGACGCTGTCCGACTGGTCGCTCCCCGTGCGACGTTCCACGGCGGGTCGCTGCCGCAGACCCGCTCGACGCTGTCCGACTGGTCGCTCCCCGTGCGACGTTCCACGACGGGTCGCTGCCGCAGACCCGCTCGACGCTGTCCGACGGGTTGCTCCGATCCACCACCGGTGCCACGCCGGTCGCAGCGTCGGTCCCCCAACGCACCTCGGCGGACAGCCGCCGACCTCGGTGTTCGTCATTCGCGTATACCCGAACAGAGAATGCCGAGCGTGCGGACTCCTCGTGAGGCACGGGCTGCGGTGGCGGTCGACGCCGTGGTGCACGCCCTCGTCGCCGCGGGGGACGACGCCGCATCGGGGCCCGACTCGGCCTCCGTCTCGTTGTCGCTGGACGGGGTGGGGCACTCCCTGCCGGTCGACCCGGTCGCCGACTGCACCGGGCAGCGGGCACGTGCACGTGGACTGGTGGTCGGAGGTGGCCCTCCTCGGCTCGTCGTCTCCGAGCGGACCACGGCGGACGGCCGCGCCGTCCTGACCGACGCCGGCTGGTCGTGGCTCGACCGGCGCGGCCGCCTGCACGTCCGGGCCACGGGCATCCGGGTCGACGTCCCCGCCGACCCACGGGTCCGGCAGACGGTGCAACCCGGGCAAGCCATCACCGGGCGGAGCGGCCTCGCCGTCGCGTACTGGCTCTGCGGACACCCCGGCACGTCGTTGTCTCCGACGAAGGACGCAGCCGACCTCGCCCTCGCTCCGTCGACGATCTCGACGACGGTGCACCGGCTCTCCGCCGCCGGCCTCGTCGACGACGACGGCGGGGCGGAGCTGCCCGAGCTCTTCTGGGAACTGGCAGCAGTGTGGCGTCCGGAGCGGACCTGGCTGCTCGGTGTCCCACCGCCGCCCGCTCACGACGATCCAGACGAGCACGCCCCGGGTGGCGGCGCACAGGGACGTCGGCCGCGCTCGCCCACGGCGCGCCGATCGTCGCCACTGCTGGTGAGCCCGTCGAGCTCTACGTCGTGGAGCCGGTCGAGATGTCGATCGCCGTCCGCACCTACGGCTCCGCACATCCGGGTGAGGGCGCAGCATTGGTCGCCGTCCCCCCGTGCCGGCGGTCGTGGCCGCCGACCCGACGCTACCCCTGGTCGACGGCTGGCCCGCCGCATCGGCGCTCGCCGTGGCGCTCGCCGTGGCGCAGGACCGCGCCCGGGGTCGCGAGATCCTCGAGAGCTGGAGCACCCCCGATGCCGTCTGGCGCTGAGCGAGTCACCCTGCTCGGCGACTCGATGGTGGCGCTCGTCCGAGCGGTCGGCGCCCTGGCCCAGGCTGGGCTCGGCCGGTACGCGATCGTCGGCGGTGTCGGCGGCGTCGGCGGCACCACGGTCGAGATCCTCGGCGTCCGACCCGTCCACGACGACATCGCGCGGGACAACGCCGGGCGGACCCCTGAGCCCGGTGGCGGCCGTCCCGCCACGCCTGACCCGGGTGGTCGGTCGTCTGGTCCGGGTGGTCGGTCGCCGATCCGACCGGACCCCACGCCTGGACGGCACGGGTGCCACCGGCCTCCCGCCGGAACGTTCCAATGCCTATGTCAAAGGCATTGACTACTCATCCTCCGTTCCGTTACCGTCGCCGCCATGGAGACGACGGACACCACGGGAGCCGACGGCGATCGAGCGGAGACGTCCCGAGCCGGCTCCGGGAGGCTGAGCCGCCGGACCCTGCTGGTCGCCTCCGGGGCCGTGGTCGGTGCCGGGGCCGTGGTCGGTGCCGGAGCCGTGGACCTCGCCAAGGGGTCGTCCCGACCGGGCTCCTCGCCGGGAGGCGTCGTGTACGACGCCGTCGTCGTCGGAGCGGGCCTGGGCGGGCTCACCGCGGCGACGGAGCTGGAGCGTGCCGGCCGGTCCGTGCTGGTCCTCGAGGCCCGCGACCGGGTCGGCGGTCGCGTCTACGACGTCGTCGTGGACCACGACGTCGAGGTCGAGCTCGGCGGCGAGTGGACCGGCCCCGGCCAGACCCGGGTGCAGGCCCTCGCCCGCGAGCTCGGCGTCAGCACGTTCGACTCCTATTCGAGCGGCGACAACCTCTACTTCCGCAACGGCGCGCTCCGGACCTACCAGGGCGTCCTGCCACCCACGGACGCCACCACCCAGGCCGACCTGTTGCGGGTCATCACGACGCTCAACGACATGGCCGCGACGGTGCCCGCCGCCTCACCCTGGACGGCGCCCCATGCCGCGGCCTACGACGTCCACTCCACCGCCTCGTGGTTCGCCACCCAGGGGCTCAGCCCGGAGGCCAACTTCCTCGCCGCCCTGTCCGTCCGCGCCAACTACGGCGAGGAGGCGTCGCAGGTGGGCCTGATGGACGCCCTCCAGTTCATCTCCGGCGTGGGTGGGAACTACGTGACCACGCTGGGAAGTGCACAGAGCGTCCGGTTCGCGGGCGGCCCGGAGCGACTCGCGCTGGGCCTGGCCGACCGTCTCTCGTCGAAGGTGCAGCTCCGTTCGCCGGTCGTGGCCATCGAGCGGGGACAGGTCACCACGGTGCGGACCACCAGCCGGTCGTACCGGGCCCGGCAGGTCGTCCTCGCCATCCCAAAGTCGGTCACCGCCGCCGTGCGGTTCGACCCCGCGCTCCCGCCGGCGTGGGCCCAGTACTTCCAACGCCAGCCCACCGGGGCCACCGTCAAGGTCGAGGCCGTCTACGAGACGCCCTTCTGGCGAGGCGAGGGCCTGAGCGGCAGCGTGACCTCGGACACGGGGCCCATCGAGGTCGTCTACGACAACTCGCCCCCCGACGGCCGCCGCGGGGTGCTGGTGGGCTTCGCCGAGGGCAACCAGGGCCGCTCGCTGTTCGGTCTCTCCGACGCAGCGCGGCGGTCGGCGGTCCTCGCCAGCCTGGCCCGGTACTTCGGGCCGCGCGCCGAGCGGCCGGTCGCATACGCCGACAGGGTGTGGGCCAAGGAGACCTACACGGGCGGTGCGTACGGTTCGTTCAACCCGCCTGGCGTGACGACCTCGCTCTCCGAGCTGGCCACCGGCCCGGTCGGCAGCCTCCACTTCGCCGGCGCCGACTACGCCGCAGAGTGGCCCGGGTACATGGAGGGTGCGATCCGATCGGGCTCGGCGGTCGCGTCCGAGGTCCTGAGCGCTCTGTAGCGCCCTCTCCGTCCGACCGGTAGCCGGCTCCCGCCCCGACGGGGGAACGGGTCGGCCGGCCACAGGGGCGCGAGTGCCCTCCGCTCCAGCTGCACGCCGCTGCTAGCGACCGCGACCGGCGTGCGTGGCGCACGAGCACGGCCTGGGTGCCCGGGCCGTCAATCCGTCCACCACGCAGGCGAGCATCGTCTCGAAGACCTCGTCGTCGTCGTCGTTGACGACGACGAGGTCCTGTCGGATCTGCCAGATGCTGGGGAAGTCGTCCGGTCCCACCCGCTGATAGGCGCCTGCCCACGCTGCGTCGTCCTTCTCCCGGCGCTGACGGTCGAGTGCCAGATAGGACGCCTCGAGGCCGGCCCACGCCAGGCCGAAGTCGGCGATGGCCTTGAAGACCGTGGCCGCCTCGATGCCTTCGAACCCGGCTTCGAGCACCGCGCCGACGACGATGTCGGCAGCCCGCATCTCGGCGGGGCGCTGCGTGGTCCGGAACGAGGACAGGGTTGCGGCTGCCGGGTGTAGCAGGTAGGTGGCCCGGATCCGCCTGGCCAGGTCCATCAGCGTCGTGACCCAGCACGGACCGTGCTCGAGGCCCGAGGTCGCCTCCTCGATCAGACGGTCGGCCACCGCCAGCACCAGATCGTCCTTGCTCGGGAAGTGACGGTAGATGGCGGTCGGATCGGCGCCGAGCGCCCTGCCCAGCTTGGGCAGGCTGAAGCCTGCGATGCCGTCCTCGTCGAGGATCCGGAGCGCCTCTTTGACGATGCGGTCGGTCGTGAGGGCGCCGCGACGAAGGCCCTTCCTCCGCTGCGGCGTCTCGTCTTCGCCGGTCTCGGTCTCGGTCTCGGTCATCGCGCTCGTCAGGCACCGTCGCCAACCGGGCAGTCCGCTCGGGAGGCTGCAGCTGAGTGAAACGGTAGTGGACCTCCCGCTCGACGGAGGAACCGGGGTGTGAGCCCCCGGGTGGGGGGGCTCGGGAAGAAGGGCGTCCACCACGTCGGTGGGCACCGGGGTGCCCTCGGCCAGATCACGACGCCGAGCCGGTGCGTGACCGGAGCCTCGGAGGGCACCCGGGGCCTCTCGCCGGTCGAGTGCGGCGACCCTCCGTGATCGGTCGCTCCGCCAGGTCAGCGGGCGACCGTCCCGTTCTGCGCCGTACCCCCGGTGGCCTCGGTTACCATCGCAACGCTCTGCGAACGCGGAAGCGGCCTCGGTGGTCGCGTCGTGGCGACCACGCACGGCACGGGACTGAGGAGCACATGGCAGCGACCACCGAGATCGGGACCCCAGCCGGGCACGACGACCGCTACAAGTGGATCGCCCTGTCCAACACGACGCTGGGCATCGTGATGGTCACGATCAACCAGTCGATCCTCTTGATCTCCTTGCCCGACATCTTCCGGGGCATCCACCTCCAGCCGCTGGCGCCCGGCAACACCTCGTACTTCCTGTGGATCTTCATGGGGTTCCTGCTCGTGACGGCGGTGCTCGTCGTGAGCCTCGGCCGGGTGGGCGACATGTACGGACGCGTCCGCATGTACAACCTCGGGTTCGCCATCTTCACGCTGTTCTCGATCCTGCTGTCGGTGACGTGGCTGACGGGCGTTGCCGCCGCCCTGTGGATCATCCTCATGCGGGTCGGCCAGGGCGTGGGCGGTGCGTTCCTCTTCGCCAACTCGAGCGCCATCCTCACCGACGCCTTCCCCGCCCACGAACGTGGGCGGGCCATGGGCATCAACGGCATCGCCATGGTCACCGGCTCGTTCATCGGCCTGATCCTCGGTGGGGTGCTCGCCCCCGTCGAGTGGCACCTGGTCTTCCTGGTCTCCGTGCCGTTCGGCCTCTTCGGCACGGTCTGGGCCTACCTGAAGCTGAAGGACACGGGCGCTCGCGTCCACACGCCGATCGACTGGTGGGGCAACGTCACCTTCGCCGTCGGGCTGACGGCGGTGCTCCTCGGCATCGTCTACGGACTGCTCCCCTACGGCGGCCACACCATGGGATGGACGAGCCCTTTCGTGCTGGGCACCGTGTTCGGGGGCGTGGCCGTGCTGGTGGGCTTCGTCCTCATCGAGCAACGGGTGGCACACCCGATGTTCAACCTGGAGCTGTTCCGGATCCGGTCCTTCGCCGCCGGGGTGCTGGCATCGCTGCTCGCCGCGGTCGGCCGGGGCGGGCTGCAGTTCATGCTGATCATCTGGCTGCAGGGCATCTGGCTCCCGCAGCACGGCTACAGCTTCGCGGTCACCCCACTGTGGGCGGGGATCGCCATGATCCCCCTCACGGCGGGCTTCCTCATCGCCGGGCCGATCTCGGGGGTGCTGGCCGACCGTCACGGTGCTCGTGGGATCGCCACCGTCGGGCTCGCCGGGTCGATGGCGTGCTTCCTCCTCCTCGAAGCGCTGCCGATGAACTTCGACTACGTCGAGTTCGCCGCCGTCCTCTTCTTCTTCGCCATGTTCTCGGGCATGTTCTTCACGCCGAACCAGACGGCCGTGATGAACAGCCTCCCGCCCGACCAGCGCGGTGCGGGAGCGGGGATGAACGGCACCTTCATGAACTCGGCCCAGGTGCTCTCGATCGGCGTCTTCTTCTCGGTCGTCACCCTCGGCCTCGTGTCGACGCTGCCGGGGCACCTCGCCTCCGGGCTCATCGCCCAGGGCGTCCCGCGGGCCGCCGCCGACAAGGTGGCGCACCTGCCGCCCATCGGGTCCCTCTTCGCCGCCTTCCTCGGCTTCAACCCCATCCAGACCGAGGTGCCGCACCACGTCCTCGTCGCGCTGGGACCCAGCCGGGCCGCGTACCTCACCGGGCGGAGCTTCTTCCCCCGACTGATCTCGTCGTCCTTCCAGACCGGCCTCCGCCTTGCCTTCGACTTCGCCGTCGTGCTGACGCTGGCCGCCGCCGCCGCCTCATGGCTCAGAGGCGCCAAGTACATCCACGTGGAGCACTCCCTCGAGGACGAGGCCGGCACCGGCCTGTTCGACGTCGGGGAGCTGGCCTCGGCCGAAGTGGGCGCCGGCTACCTCGAGCAGTCGGACGTCGGCGCCGAACCGGAACGAACCTAGGACCGCCGGGACCGCCGGGAGACCGGCTGCCCGAGGGGGCGGGCCCCGTGGACGGTCGTGGCACGGCCGCGCTGGGCCCTCGGGCGCTCCGGCGCCGATTCGACGTGACGATCGACCCTGGCGCTCCGTCCCCCACGACGCGGGAATGGTCGTCAGGAGGTGGTGTCCACGGTGGCGTGCTCCGGTCGATCGGGCGTCGGCGCCTCGCGAGGCCTGGCCCTCCCCCGCGGGGCGCACGTCGACGGGCACGCCGACATGCCGCCGGTCCGGGCCGTCGTCGGGCGGTTCGTGGGCCGGCCCGCCGGACGGGACGGGGCGACCAGATGACCGTGCCCGTCGGCGACCGGGAGCGCGCGCTCGTGCGGGTCGACGGGTCGCGCCTCGCCGGTAGCGGGAGCATCGTGCGCCAGGCAGTGGCGTACGCCGCGCTCACCGGGCACGACGTCGAGGTCGTCGACGCCCGCGCCAGGCGACCCAAACCGGGGCTCCGCCATCAGCACCTGCGGGCGGTCGAGGCGGTTCGAGCGCTCGTCGGAGGCTCGCTCGACGGGGCCACCCTGGGGTCGCGGTCGTTCGTGTTCAGGCCCGGCGACCTCGTGCCGTCGGGCCGCTACGTCTGGGACATCGGGACAGCCGGCTCGGCGACGACGCTCGCCCTGGCCGTCCTGCCGATCGTCGGGCTGCGGGGACGGGGCGCAGAGGTCGAGATCAGAGGAGGCCTGTTCCAAGATTCCGCTCCGTCGCTCTTCCACCTCCAGAACGTCGTCGCCCCGTTGCTCGCTCGCATGGGGCTCACGGCCGACATCGAGCTCGTCCGACCGGGGTACGTGCCGGCTGGCGACGGCGTCCTGCGGCTCGTCGTGCCTACCGCCCCGCCTGTCCTCCGCCCCCTCGAGCTGACCCGCGCCGGTGAGGTCCGGTCGGCCTGGGGGATCGCACTCGCCTCCCATCTCGCCGAGCGTCGGGTGGCGGCCCGCATGGCTGCTGCCGCGACGTCGGTGCTCGGCGAGAGAGGCCTGCACGCTCGCATCGACGAACGCGACGACACTGCCGCCGTCCAGCCCGGCGCGGCGTTCGCGCTCTTCGCCGAGCTCGACGGCGGTGCCATCCTCGGCGCCGACCGGGCCGGCGCCCCGCACCGACGAGCCGAGAGCATCGGCTCGCGAGTCGCCCGCGAGCTCCTCGACGCCATCGCGAGCGGTGCCACGGTCGACCGGTTCACCGCCGACCAGCTGCTCCCGTTCGCCGCGCTCGCCCGCGGCGAGAGCCGCTTCCGGGCGCCCGCGGTCACCGAGCACGTCGAGACGGGAGCGTGGCTCGCCGACCTCTTCCTCGGTGCCGAGGTCACCGTCGACGGGACGACGGTGACGGTGCGGGGACGCGGGCCGGTCCCGGTCACCCGGTGACCACCTGCGCCCGCGACGCGCTCACCCCTTCCCGGGGTGGCGCAGGCCACGGCGGTGCTTGGCGAACGGCCGCTCGCGGACGGGTGGCGGCGCATGCTCGTGGCGGACGTCGCCCGCGAGGGGTACGTGCCGGTGGCCCGGTGCGTGCGCCTCGTCGCTCGCCGGCGTGAGCGACGTCGACAGCGGTGCGTCGGTGACACCCCGCGTGAGCCGCTCGACGATCTCGGCCGCGGCCCCACGCAGTCGGGCGCGTCGGCGGGCCCTCCGCACGGCGCTGACGCCGGCGACACCGAGTGCGGCGCCGACGATGGTCGCGACCCTGCTCCTGTCCTCCATGGCAGTTCCTCCTCCGGACGGCCCCTCTTCCGACCCGCCGCGGTCGACGTACGGCCGAGGCACCCTGTCGGCAGGTGCACCGCGGTGCTCCGCCTCGTGCTCACGCTCGAGCTCGACGACGAGGCGGCCGTCTCGCTCGCTGACGTCGGTGCCGAGGGCAGCGCACGCGGCGCTGAACCGTCGTCCGATCCACGCCGCCTCGTCGGCGTCGGCCAGGCGCGTGTGGCAGTAGTCGAGGGCGAGCGGGACGGCCTCGACGCGAACCGGCGTCGCGCGGTCGAAGGTGACGAGGAACAGCAGCCCGAGGTCGTTGCGCAGGACCGCGTCGGTGGCGTAGTCGTCGACGAAGTCGCCGACGTCGTACAGCGAGCGGCCCGCGAGCCCGTGGAAGACGTGGGCGGAGTGGCCGGCCACGAGCGTGGCGCCCGCCGCCACGAGCGCTGCCGCTGCCCTTCTCACGTACGGGACGGGTTCGCCCGCCATGTTGGGGCCCCAGTGCGGTGACACCAGCACCACGTCGGCGTCGACGCTTCCGATCGTGGCGAGCAACCAGTGCGGCGGTCCCCGCCGCAGGTCGGCGTACGCGACCCCTGGTCGGTCGGCGGTGGCCGCGAAGGCCCTCGGGTGGTCCGTGACACCGACGACGCCGACCCGACGGCCGTCTCGCTCGAGGACGGTCGGGGCACGGGCGGCGCGTTGGTCGGTACCGGCACCGACCCAGCTGATCCCTGCGTCCGCGAGATGGCGGAACGTGTCGAGCAGCGCGTCGACGCCGTAGTCGAGGGCGTGGTTGTTGGCCAGCGTGACGCAGCCGACGCCGAGCTGCTGGAGGACCTCGACGGCGGCGGGCGGCGCCCGGAAGAAGAACGGCTTGCGCGGGTCGGGCCACCGCCGGCCTCGATCGGAGATGGCGCACTCGAGATTGAGGACGAACAGGTCGGCCTCGCGGGCGGCGGCGACCACGCCGTCGGAGAAGAGCGCCGTGGAGGGCCCTGCGGCGAGCCGCTCGGCCACCTTTCGGCCGAGCATCGTGTCGCCTGCCAGCGCGAGCTTCACCGTCCGGCCCGCCTGGCGTGGCGACGCTGTCGAGGGTGCGAGACGGCCCGTGGAGCGGGTGCCGTCCGCACATGCGTGGCCCCGATCCGTCCCCCTGCGTAGACGCGATCCGAGAGCACGGGCGACCTCCTCCGACGCGACCACCTTCCCGCCTCGCCGCCGGCGTCGCCAGGGCCGATGGTCCTGCCCGGGGCCGCCCGGTGAGGGTGGTCCCGCCCGGGCCGCCCGGGGATCAGGCAGACGTTCCGCCGAAGAAGCCTCCTCGACGGGCGAACAGGTACCGGTTGCTCAGGTAGTCGAGCGAGCGACGGGCGAGCCCGAAGCGCTCGCCCACGTCGGCCACCACCTGCATCGTGGCGGTGAGCGGGGCGGGGGCGGTCCGTGCCGCCAGCCGGTACCAGCGCTCGCCGAGCCGCTCGAGCAGGGCTACCGCGTCCGTCTCCGCACCGCCGGCACCGGCACCGGGCCCGGTGCCGGTGCCGGCAGTGCGCAGGAGCCGGGCTCCGGCGCCCGGGCCGAGGCCGGCGAGGCCGGTGTGGTCGGGGAAGACGCCCGTGAGGAAGAGGGCGAGGTCGCCGAGCCGGCGGTAGACGCCGGGGCGCTCGACCGGCGGGACGACCTCGAGCAGCGAGGCGAGGCGCACCGGGTCGAGCTCGCTGAACCGTCGTCGCCGCCAGCCCCGGCGGGTCTGCACCCACGTGCTGCCACTGGCCACCCTGGTGTAGGAGGCGAGCAGCTCGGCGAGGAAGAACCGGCGGGCGTCGGAGCCGAGGAACCCGCGCAGGTCGTCGCCACCGAGCACGGGGAGGCGCCGACGCGGCCCGATCCACTCGTCGACGTGGTGGGCACCGCGGAGCTCGGCCCAGCCGTGGTGCACGACCACGGCGAAGACCAGGAACGGCGACGCGGGTGGCAGCTCGTCGTGCCCCGGCGTTGCGAGCACGGCGTCGGACGTCGCGGGGTGGGCGAGGACCCGGGCCAGCACGGCCGGCTCGGCGAGCGCGCCCCCCTCGGCGAGAGCGGCAGCGTCGGAACCGGCCGCCGGCGCGACCCGCCGCAACAGCTGCCGGTCGCCGTCGGTCAGGTGGTCGAGCCACCCCGGGTGCTCGATCGTGCCGTCCATCGCGTGGTCAACGCTACGACAGGCGCACGACGCCGCCGAGCGCACCGGTGGTGTGGAGAGGACGGCCTCCGGGCGCGGGAGCCTCCACGAGGGAGGGAGCAGGACGGGACCGCCCTTGTCGACCCCACCGGTTCCACGGCCGTCCTCGCATGGCTTCAGCTCGACGAAGAAGCCGGTCTCGGTGCCGCACTGGGTGTCGGTCTCGTGGGTCTCCTCCCGTCAGCGCGGCCCGGCGAAGCGGGCAGCGAGGTCGCTCTTCGCGAACGAGAGGTCCGGCTCAGGTTCTGGGGTGCCCGGTTCGCCGGGGAACGCGAGCCCGTTCGTCGTGGCGCTGGAGGGCGTCAGCGTGACCAGGACGAAGCGACGGCGGAACGACGAGGCCGCGTTGGCGGGGATGCGCTCCCGGGCATCGTTGTGCTCGAGGACGTCGCGCAGGAAGGTCCCGTCGACGTCGCTCGCCGAGGTCTCGAGGTCGACGATGCGATCGGCCGACCGGCTGGTCGAGCCGTCCACGCCGACAGAGCGGTCCTCCGGCGCGACGACCCGAGGTCCTGCGGCGCAGCCACCGGTCCCGCCCGGAGGGGCTCACCCGCTCCGCTCCCGCGTCCGACCAAGTGCTCGCCGCGCGAACAGGGCTGCTCTCCGACAGCGCGCGACCGCCCGGGCGACGCGCCGCGCCGCCGCGTAGCTCGTGCTGCTCTCGACGTCGTGCAGTCGTGCCTCGGCCGCCCTGCAGCGCTCCTGTGTCCGCTCGAGCTCCTCGCCCAACGAACGGCCGTCCGCCTCCGCAGAGGACAGCAGCGCCTCGAGCCGCGGGACGTGCCGGTCCCGCAGCTCGGCGAGGGCTCCCTCGAGCGAGAGCTTCTCCGCTTCGAGCATCCGAACAGCGTCTCCGAGCGCCTCGGCCCGTCCGTCCTGCGCGTGCACCAGCCACTGCAGGTAGGCGACCTCGGGGGTCGGGACGTCGAACCCGTACAGCCGCTCGAGCAGGTAGTCGTCGGCGAAGTCCCGGTCGTCGAAGAGCGTCAGCGTCTCGGGGTCCGCGATGAACGAGTACCCCTCGTGCACGTGGTCGTAGTGGACGTGCCAACCTTTCTCCTCTCGCTCCGTCGGGGAGAAGCGCGCCTTGCGGTCGAGGAACACCTTGCGCTCCCCGTGCTTGTCCATGGCCATGAGAAAGTCCTCGCGTGTGGCCACTTCGAGGTCCCCGCGGA
>CAZSYT010000032.1:28598-29793 GCA_964610905.1 uncultured Acidimicrobiaceae bacterium | reverse complement strand
GCTCCGGGGGGAGGGCTCGAACCTCCAACATCCGGCTCCAAAGGCCGGCGTTCTGCCGATTGAACTACCCCGGACCGAGACGACGGTCGCCGGCGTCGGCCGACGGCCCACCACGCTACCGTCCGGCCCACGAGCCGGCCGACGTCGGAGAGGCCTGCCGGGAGGGACCGTGCTGCCGGAAGTGACCGGAGCCGGCGTCGTGCGACACCGAGCGCACGAGCCTGCCGTGGGGCGGCCGGGTCGTCCCGGTAGGCTCCGCGCACGATGAAGATCCTGGTGGTCGACGACGACCCGGCCGTGCGCGGGGCGTTGGACCGGGCCTTGCGCCTCGAGGGCTACGACGTGGCCGTGGCGCCCGACGGAACCGACGCGCTCGCCGAGCTGGCCATCCGCCCGCCAGACGCCGTCGTCCTCGACATCGGGCTTCCGACCGTCGACGGTCTCGAGGTGTGCCGTCGCATGCGGGGGGCGGGCGACGACACGCCGGTCCTCATGCTCACGGCTCGCGACGCCATCGACGACCGGGTGCAGGGGCTCGATGCCGGCGCCGACGACTACCTGGTCAAGCCCTTCGCCCTTGCCGAGCTGTTGGCACGCCTGCGCGCCCTCCTCCGCCGCCGCAACGACGACGAGAGCGCCGAGGTGCTCCGCTTCGCCGATCTCACCCTCGACCGCTCGAGCCGCGAGGCCCGCCGGGGCGATCGGCCCTTCACCTTGACGCGAATCGAGTACGACCTGCTCGAGCTGCTGATGCTCCACCCCCGCCAGGTGCTGACGCGCGAGGTGATCCTCGACCGGGTGTGGGGCTACAACTTCGACTCGGGCACCAACTCGTTGGCCGTCTACGTCGGCTACCTCCGACGCAAAACCGAGGCCGAGGGCGAGCCCCGGCTGATCCACACCGCACGCGGCGTGGGCTACGTCCTGCGCGAGTCATGAGCACGCTCCCGCCGGCTTCGTCTGCGGCGCCCTTCCCGCCGCCGGGGCCGCCCGAGGACGGTGCGACCAGCTCCGCGCCCCACGACGCCCCCCCGGAGGAACGCCCGCTCTCCGAGTGGGCGCCGCCGACCGATGGGACCGGGCCTCCCGCGCCGGACAGGGCACCCGAGGCGCCTCCCGGGGGCCAGTCGGCGGTGCCCCAGGCGCCTCCCGGGGGCCAGTCGGCGGTGCCCCAGGCGCCTCCCGGGGGCCAGTC
>CAZSYT010000032.1:19828-28498 GCA_964610905.1 uncultured Acidimicrobiaceae bacterium | reverse complement strand
GGCGGTGCCCCCGCCAGCCTCCGGGCACATGGCTCCCCCACGGGCCCGCGCCGACGGGACGCGGTGGTCCCCCCTCGACCCGTCACGGCCACCCCGCACCCTCGGCGAGCGGCTCCACTACCACCTGTCGCTCACCCGCCACAACGTCACCTTCCGCTCCCGGCTCGTCCTCGCGGCGACCGCCGCCGTCGTGGTGGCGGTGGTCCTCGCCTGCGGCGCCGCCTACGTGGCCTCCGAGCGCTCCCTCGTCGCATCCATCGACGTCACCATCGGCCAGCAGGCCCAGAGCCTCATCTCCGGCCCAGGCCTCCCGACGATCCCGAACGAGTGCGTGAGCTCGGGCCAGTGCTTCCAGGTCGTGGCGGGCACCGGTTCGGTCGACCCCAACGACCCCCAGGTGCTGCCCGTCCCGGCGGCGGTGCGCACCCTGGCGTTGAGCCAGGGCAACGCGCCGGCGACGTACTTCACCACCGTGAGCAACGGGGCGCGCCTCCGCGAGGTGGCGATCGCGCTCCAGCCGGGTTTCCTCTACCGGTCACAGTCGGCCGTGTACCGGCTCCCCGCCGGCGGTGCCCTCCAGCTCACCGCACCCCTCGCCGGCGTCGACGAGGAGCTCCGCCACCTCTTCTACGTCCTGCTGGTGGTGGCCGGAGGGGGCGTCGCCCTCGCCGTCGTCCTGGGCTACGGCGTCGGCCGCGCCGTGCTCGGACCGCTCAACCAGCTCACCGACAACGTCGAGGACCTGGCCGAGCACACCGACGTGTCCCACCGCCTCGACCCGGGCGGTCGCGACGAGCTCGGGCGTCTGCGCCGGGCCTTCAACCGCCTCCTCTCCGCCCTCGACGTCTCCCGCGAGGCCCAGCGTCAGCTCGTCCTCGACGCCTCGCACGAGCTGCGGACACCGCTCACCAGCCTGCGCACGAACATGGAGGTGGCCCGCAGGCTCGACGAGCTCGAGCCCGGCGAGCGTGACGTGCTCATCGGCGACGTGCTCACACAGCTCGACGAGCTCACGACGCTGGTGGCCGACCTCGCCGAGCTGGCCCGCGGTGACCAGCCCGGCCGGGGCACCCAGTCCTTCCGGCTGGACAGCCTCGTCGAGGACGCCGTGTCGGTGGCGACGACGCACGGGCGCAGCCGCACCGTCTCCTTCGCCCTCGAAGCCACGCCGTGCTGGGTCTCCGGCACGCGTAGCCGCATCGAGCGCGCCGTGGGCAACCTGCTCGACAACGCCCTCAAGTGGAGCCCCGACGGCGGGACCGTCGAGGTCTCGTGCACCGACGGCGAGGTCGAGGTCCGCGACCACGGCCCCGGGATCGCCGAGGCCGACCTCCCCCATCTCTTCGCCCGCTTCTACCGCGCGGCGGACGCCCGTGGCAAGCCCGGCTCGGGCCTCGGGCTCGCCATCGTGGCGCAGGTGGCGAGTGAGGAGGGCGGGACGGTGACGGCGGGGAACGCAGAGGGTGGCGGCGCCGTCTTCCGCTTCCGGCTCCCCACGACGACGGCGAGCACCCCTTCGGGAGGGCCGGGGCGACACCCGGCGGGCGGCGGGGGGAACTGACGCCCGCCGGCACGCACATGGCGCGCAGCGCACCGTGCCGACTAGGGTGCCGCACGACATGGGATCTCTCATCAAGAAGCGCCGCAAGCGCATGCGCAAGAAGAAGCACAAGAAGATGCTGAAGGCGACCCGCTGGCAACGGCGGGCCGGGAAGTAACCGGCCTCAGCCGCAGCTTCAGGCCCGGTCGGGCTCCGGGCGCACCCAGACGACCCCGGTGCCGTCCGTCTCGGACGGCACCGTGCGCGTCGCGACGACGCGGCCTGATGCGCCGCCGACGGTGAGCCAGCCCACGTCGGCGAGCCCGAGCTCGGCCGCGCTCCCCTCGACGAACCACGTCGAACCGCTCCCGGCCAGACGCGGCTGGACGCCCGTGGCGTCGGCCAGCGCGTCCCGCCAAGCGGCCAGGCGCGGGTCGACGACCAGCGCCGCCTCCTCGAGCTCGTTGACGGCAGCCTCCACGTCGGGGGTGCCGGTGCGAGTGCGACGCCATCGGGCCCCTCGCCCGGCGACCAGCTCGTCGAAGGCGTGGTAGACGGCGGCCGTGTCGACGCCGAAGGGGGGCAACAGGAGGACGAACGAGCGGTCGACGAAGGGCAGGGGCGCCACCTGCTCGCCGACGCCGGTCACCCGGGCACGCCCGCCCACGACGCAGAAAGGCACGTCGGCACCGAGCCGGGCCGCCACCCCGAGGTCGTCGCACCCTGCCCACCGCAGCACGGCCGCAGCGTCGGCCGAACCTCCGCCGAGCCCCGCGCCCGGCGGGATCCGCTTCACCAGCACGACGTGGGCTCGGCGTCCCACCGCGGCGAGCGCCCGGCGCACCAGGTTGTCGTCACCGGGAGGGACGCCGGGCGGCTGCTCCGCGCTCACGTGCCCGGCCAGTGAGCTCGCATGCTCGGGGGGCTGCAGTCCGTCGAGAGAAACCTCGAGCCCGTCGCCTTCGGTGACGAGCAGCGAGTCGGCGAGCTCGAGTGCGACCATCTCGGCGTCCAACAGGTGGTAGCCGTCGGGTCGCACGCCCGTCAGGCGGAGCGACACGGTGAGCTTGGCCGGGGCGGCGACGACGGTCGGGGCGGCGCCGGAGCCGACGCCCTCGACGTCCGTCGGGACGTCCCCGGCCTGCCCGGTGCCCGTCACGCCACCACCGGGTGCCCGTGCCCCGGGCGCGTCGGCAGTCCCCATGTGGCCAGAGCCGTCCACTGGTCGAGCCCGAGCTCCTCGGCACGGGCGGTCGCCGGGATCCCCGTGCCCTCGAAGGCGTCGTCGGGCACCACCCCCTCGAGGGCCCGGCGGAGCATCTTGCGACGGTGGGCGAACCCCGCGCGGACGACCGTGAAGAGACGGCGGTACGCCGCGCCGTCGGCCTCCCAGGCCGGGTCGGCGCCGGACGACGGGCGGCGGTCGAGCCGCACGAGGACGGACTCGACCCGCGGGCGGGGGACGAAGACCGACGCCGGCACCCGCCCCACCACCGAGGCCGACGCCCAGAAGGCGACCTTCACCGAGACGGCTCCGAAGGCATCGCTCCCGGGCGCTGCAGCGAACCGCTCCCCCACCTCGCGCTGCACCATGACGAGCAGGGAGCCCACGGCCGGGGCCCGCTCGAGGACGTCGACCACCAGCGGTGTGGCCACGTTGTAGGGCAGGTTGGCCACGAGCGTCCACGAGGCCCTTCCGGGCGACTCGGGCGCCGTACCGGCGGCTCCCGCCGAGGGCGTGAGCAGGTCGGCCCAGTCGAGGCCGAGGGCGTCCGCCTCGACCACCCGCACCCCGGCAAGAGCGGGCTGGCCGCGGAGCACGCCGCAGAGCCCCGGGTCGACCTCGACGGCGGTCACCGAAGCTCCTGCCTCGACCAGGGCGAGCGTCAACGACCCGAGACCAGCGCCGATCTCGACGACGGGCGCGCCCGGCCCGACACCTGCCAGCCGCACGATCCTCCGGACCGTGTTGGCGTCGGCGACGAAGTTCTGGCCCAGCGACCGGCGCGGGGCGAGGCCGTGCTCGACCAGCAGGCGGTGGACGTCGGATCGGCCCAGGGTCACCCCGCCAGTGTGCCAGCCGAGGCACCGTCCCCGGTCACCACCGCAGCTCGGCGTCGGTCACCAAGCCCTGCGAGAGCGGGGCCAGCTCGGCAAAGGTCGCCGCCGCCAGGTCGATGGCCCGTGCCGTGTCCGCCTCGCGGTCGTCGACGACGCAGGTGACCGTGGCCCCGTTCGCCGGGTTCGTGATGGTCACGACCGTCCCGAACGAGAGGAAGGGGCTCGCGCACGTCCCCGGCGGGTGTGCGTAATAGCTGACGACCCCGACGCGGAGCACCGGGCCGAGGGACGGAGCGGTCGTGGCGACGACAGCTCCAGCAGCAGCTCGGACCGGTGCGACCGGTGCCGGCGACGCCGGTGCCGGCGACGCCGACGCCGACGCCGGCACGGTGGACGCCGGCGCGGTGGTCGCCGGCACGGTGGACGCCGGCACGGTGGACGCCGGCGTCGGTGCCACCGGGGGCGACCCCTCTCCGCCGACCGGCACGTCCCCGCGGCTCACCTTCAGTGCGCTGGTGTTGACAGCGAGCTCCCATGCGGGCAGCGCGCGAGTCGACGCCGCGCTCACGGCGCTGGTCTCCCCTCGGAGCACCACGAGCGGCAGGGCCACCAGGGCGCCGCACAGTGCCAAGGCGATCGCGGCCTTGCGGCCGCCCACCGTCTCTGTCCTCAGGACTCTCCACCCTTCGGTCGGGAGGCGGCGGCCCGACAGGGTCGGGCAACGGCCTCCTCGGTCGGCCCCGCGGACCGACCTCGTTACCTCGGACCGGTCTCTCCAACCGGTCGACGCGGAGCGGCGCGTGCATCGCGTCCGTCGGTGCGACGCTAGGAGGGAGGGTGGCCGTGGGGCAAGTGCGCCGCACGGTTCGTTCCCACCTCCGGTACGAAGTGCGCACTCGGGGTCGGCGTCGGGGACGTGCCACCGCGCTCGTGCCGTCCGACAGCACCGGGCGACCCGAGGCTCTCGCCGACGACACGCGGGGAATCAGACGCCGAAGAACCGGCGGGCATTCGCCGTCGTCGTGGCGGCGAGCACTTCGCGGTCGACGCCCTGGCACTCGGCGACGACCGCCCCGACCAGCGGCACCCTCGACGGCTCGTTGGTCGAACCGCGGTGCGGGACGGGCGCGAGGAACGGGGAGTCCGTCTCGACGAGCAGCCGGTCGATGGGGCACAGCGCCGCCGCCTCCCGGACGTCTGCGGCGTTCTTGAAGGTGACGACGCCGCTGAAGGAGAGGACGGCGCCGAGGTCGAGGCACCGCCGGGCCTCGTCGGGCCCACCGGTGAAGCAGTGGATGACCGTCCGCTCCGGGAGGCCCTCGCCGCGCAGCACGTCGAGCGTGTCGTCCCACGCTTCGCGGGTGTGCACCACGAGAGCGAGCCCGAACCGGTGAGCCAGCGCCACCTGGGCGGCGAAGGCCTCGCGCTGGGCCGGCCGGGGCGAATGGTCGTAGTGGAAGTCGAGCCCGCACTCGCCAACCGCCACCACCGCCTCGCCGGCGGCCAGCGCCTCCTCGAGGACCGCGACGGTCGCCGCGACGCCGTCGCGTGCGTCGTGGGGGTGAAGCCCGACGGTCGCCCATGCCTCGACGCCTTCCGCACGGGCCACCGAACCAGGGCTCCTGAGCGAGCGCACCAGGGCGACCGCAGCGCGCGAGGTCGACGCGTCGGTGCCGACGCACACGAGACGGGTCACCCCGGCCTCGGCCGCCCGGGCCACGACGCCTTCGAGCTCGTGCGAGGTGGCGGACCCGCCTGCCTCGGGCGCGACCTCCCCGGCGCCTGCGTCGCGGAGGTAGCGGTCCTGCAGGTGGCAGTGCGAGTCGAACCACTCGACGACGGCGTCGCCCGGGTCGTCTCCCGCCTCGGGCGGCTCGGGTGCCGGCTCACCGTCGACCGGGCCGGCCGTGGCGGACACCGGTCAGCCCTTCCGTCGGGGGAAGAGTGGCGCGCCCTTCTCGACCGGGAGGCCACCGGGGTAGCCGCCCCACACGGCATCGGCGGGCAGCCGCTGGTCGGCAGGCAACCCCGCGAGGCCGATCCGGCTCCAGATGGCGGCCGTGGCAGCTGGCATCGCCGGAGCGGCCAGGAGGGCCACGATGCGCAGCACCTCGAGCGCGTCGCCGAGGACCCGGTCCACCCCGGGACCCGGCTCGGCCTTCCACGGCTCGGCGGCCTCGAGCGCCGAGTTCGCC
Organism: uncultured Acidimicrobiaceae bacterium; assembly: GCA_964610905.1. Classification (GTDB taxonomy): domain Bacteria; phylum Actinomycetota; class Acidimicrobiia; order Acidimicrobiales; family RAAP-2; genus JAJZJT01. Next base: position 22,702 of record CAZSYT010000032.1, on the reverse strand, counting down.
CCTCGCACGAGGCGCCACGTCGCCTCGAGCGCGAGGTGGGGCTGCCCGGCCTCCCACGCGGCCACAGCTGCGGCCACCGCCGCGGACGCCTCGTCGGCCAGGCGCCCGCTGCGTCCCGGAGCCGGCCCGATCCCGCCGCACTTGGATCCGACGACGGTCGCCACGCGGGACAGCAGGTTGCCGAGGTTGTTGGCGAGATCCGAGTTGTAGCGGGCGGTGATCCCCTCGGCGGAGAAGTCGCCGTCGGAGCCGAGCGGGACGTCGCGGAGCAGGTGGTAGCGGACGGCGTCGACGCCGTAGTCGGCGATGAGCTCGGCCGGGGCGATCTGGTTGAGGCTCGACTTCGACATCTTCTCGCCGCCGACCAGCAGCCAGCCGTGCACCTGCACGTGGGCGGGCGGGTCGATCCCCGCCGCCATGCACATCGCCGGCCACCACACGCAGTGGAAGCGGATGATCTCCTTGCCGATCAGGTGGTGGACGGCGGGCCACCAGGCGCCGAAGCGCTCCTCGTCCTCGCCGAAGCCGATGGCGGTCAGGTAGTTGACCAGCGCGTCGTACCAGACGTAGAAGACGTGGCCCTCGTCCCAGGGAACGGGAACACCCCAGTCGATCGAGGTTCGGGTGATCGAGATGTCGTGGAGCCCGCCCTTGATGAAGCTGAGCGCCTCGTTGCGCTTGGGCTCGGGTGCGACGGCGTCGGGGTGGGCCTCGTACCAGTCGATCAGCCGCTGCTCGAATGCGCTGAGACGGAAGAAGTAGTTCTCCTCCTCGAGCAGCTCGACGGGGCGCCGGTGCACGGGGCAGAGGTTCCCCTCGAGCAGCTCGTCCTCGCCGTAGTACTGCTCGCACGCCACGCAGTACTGGCCGCGGTAGGTCCCCTTCACGATGTAGCCGTTGTCGTAGATGCGCGAGAGGAACGCCTGCACGGCGCGGTGGTGACGCGGCTCGGTCGTGCGGATGAAGTCGTCGTTGCTGACGTCGAGGGCATGCCATGCCTCGGCAAAGCGAGGTGCGAGCCGGTCGGTCCAAGCCTCGGGTGACTCGCCGTGCTCCTCGGCCGTGCGCGCCACCTTCTGGCCGTGCTCGTCGGTGCCCGTCAGGAAGAAGACGTCGTCGCCACGCAGCCGGTGCCAGCGCGCCAGGGCGTCCGCGTTGACCGTGCAGTAGGCGTGGCCGACGTGGGGTGCGTCGTTGACGTAGTAGATCGGCGTGGTGATGTAGAAGCGGGGCACCGTCCGCAAGCGTACCGACCGGACCGGAGTCCGACGGACGTGCCCGAGCGGACCGCGCCGCGCGTCACCAGTTGGCCACGTGACAGCTGCCCCTGCCCGTCCGGGTGGCGAAGCCCTGATGGTAGGCCTCGGCCGGCCAGAACGTCGACGCCCGGACCACCTCGGTGACGATCGGCCGGCGGAACCTGGCCTGGTAGGCCACGAGCGCCTCGGTGGCCTGGCGCAGCTGGTCGCCGTCGTGGGCGAAGACGACCGATCGGTACTGCGTGCCCACGTCGGGGCCTTGCCGGTTGGGCGTGGTCGGGTCGTGGTGACGGAAGAACGCATCGAGCAGGGTGGCGTAGTCGACCCTCGCGGGGTCGTAGGTGACGAGAACAGCCTCGGCGTGGCCCGTGCGCCCACTGCACACCTGCTCGTACGTCGGCGCCTCGACGTCGCCGCCCTCGTAGCCGACGACGACGTCGAGGACGCCGTCGACGGACCGGAAGAAGTCCTCGACCCCCCAGAAGCACCCGGCAGCGAAGGAAGCGCGTGCCGAGCCCTCGGGGACGTCACCGGGCTCGACGGGCGAGGCCTGCGTCGTCTCCAACGGCTCGTGCGTGCTGCGTCCGAACATGGCGGTCCTCCTCGCTCAGCGGCCGGTGCGCCCCGGCCGGCGCGTGCGGGCGTGCACGGCAGTCACAACGGCTGCGGCTCGTCGCTTGTTCCGGGCGCACCGCTCGTCCCGGGGGCACTGCTCGTCCCGGGGGCACCGTGGGCCAGCTGGTAGACACGGCGCCGAGGCACGCCGAACTCCCCGGCCACGGCGTCGACCGCGGTCCGGGTCCGCTCCCCGGCACCCACCCGGGCGGCCACGGCCTCGACGAGGGCGTCGTCGCCGACTTCGGGGGCCGTCCCGCCAGCCGTCCCGTCGCGGCCTGCACCCTCGAGGACGACGACGACCTCCCCACGTGGCGGGTGGGCACGGGCCCAGGCGGCCGCCCCGGCAAGGTCGCCACGCCACACCTCCTCGTGGACCTTGGTCAGCTCCCGCACGACGGCGACACGGCGCTCGGGACCACAGGCCCCTGCCAGGTCCTCGAGGGTGGCCGCCGTGCGGACCGGCGCCTCGAAGACGACCGCCGTGCGCTCGTCGCCGACGAGCGCCGCCAGCCGGCGGCGCCGTGCCGCACCCGATCGCGGGAGGAAGCCCTCGAAGCAGAACCGGTCGGTTGCGAGCCCGCTCACGACCAGGGCCCCGAGCACGGCGGAGGGGCCGGGGACCACGGTGACCGGGAGGCCGGCTTCGACGGCTGTCGCGACGACGCGGCTGCCCGGGTCGGAGATGCCCGGCATGCCGGCGTCACTGACCACGGCCACGCGTTCCCCCGCCGACACGGCGGCGAGCACGTCGGCGGTCCGGGCGGCTTCGTTGTGCCGGTGGAGCGAGCGCAGGGGGACCCCGGTGATGCCCGCATGGGCCAACAGGCCACGGGTGCGCCTCGTGTCCTCACAGTAGATCGCGGCTGCCCTGGCGAGCTCCTCGACGGCCCGGGGCGACAGGTCGCCGAGGTTGCCGATCGGCGTGCCGACCAGCACGACGGCGCCCCCGCTGGCCGGGCCCCCGCTGGCCGGGCCCCCGCTGGCCGGGCCCCCGCTG
>CAZSYT010000032.1:0-19728 GCA_964610905.1 uncultured Acidimicrobiaceae bacterium | reverse complement strand
GCCCCCGCTGGCCGGGCCCCCGCTGGCCGGGCCCCCGCTGGCCGGGCCCCCGCTGTCCGGGCCCCCGCTGTCCGGGCCCCCGCTGTCCGGGCCCCCGCTTTCCGGGCCCCCGCTGGCCGGGCCCCCGCTGGCCGGGTGCTCGCGCCGGGTCACCCGCGGAGCTCCAAGCGGTCACCAGGGCGCAGGCCCCAGCGCTCGAACGCTCCGGCTTCGGCCTCGATCACCGTCCGCGCCTTCCACCTCGGCACGCCGAGCCGCCACCGACGCATGGTGACGACATCGAGGACGACCAGGTCGCGGTCGCAGAAGGCGACGTCGATGGCGTAGTGCATGCCAAGGGTGTGGATCGAGCGGGTTCGAGGCAGCACCATCGCCCCCGCGTACGAACGGGTGCCGAGCAGTCCCTTGGCTCGCGCCCACGGGGTCGCGGCGACATCGGCGGCCGCGAGCACGTCCCCCTCGCGCAGGAGCCAGCTCACCGGTGCCGCCGCCGGTGCCGCCCGTGCCGCCGGTGCCGCCGGTGAGGGGACGGGCACGGGATCGGGAAGCGCAGGCCCGCTCCGGCGGTTCGCCGGTGCGGCCGGTACCCGACTATCCTCTCCTCCTCGTGTCCAAGCGAACCAACAAGCGCAAGCTCCGCGCCAAGAAGAAGGCCAACCACGGCAAGAAGCCGAACTGCGGCCGGGGCTAAGCCCCTGCTCCGCCCGGTCGCTCCTGCCCCCATCTGGGCCTCTGCTCCTGCGCGGCCCGGAGGCCACCCGGGGCGGCTCGCACACCCTGTGCACGGGCAGTCCACGCGCCAAGGCTGCCGGGCCCACCCTGCAGCGGCGGCCCGCCGACCCGTCACCGTGACGGGGGCACCCATCGCTCGCCCCGCCGATCGAGCACGCCGACGAGCGCCGAAGGCCGGTCGGTGATGATGCCGTCGACGCCGAGGTCGCACAGGCGGTCCATCTCGTCCTCGTCTTCGATCGTCCACACGTGCACGGCGAGGCCAGAGCGGTGGGCGGCCTCGACCAGCGTCTCGTCGACGACGGTGACCTCGCCGTAGGAGGCGGGCACCTGCAGCGCGACGTGCCGGAGCGGCGGCGGCGCCTCGCCGGAGCGGACCGCCCGGACGAACTCGGCGACGGCCGCCGTGCCCGCCGACGTCGGGACATCGGGCGCGTAGGCGCTGAAGGCGTCGGTCGCGGCGTCGAGGAACGACGCCACGATGACGTCGTCCCGACGACCGAACCGGCGGAGCAGGTCGGCGATGGCGCGCTCGTAGGGCTCGACGGCGGGCGCCGTTCGCTTGATGTCGAGGTTGAGGACCACCCCTCGGAACTCGTCGAGCACCTCCTCGAGGGTGGCGACCCCGAACGCCCGGTCCGCGGGTGCCCGGCCCCGGAACGGGTAGGCGTCGTCGGGGAGCCCCGGGCTCACGTCCGCCCCGGCTGACCACCAGTAGGCGTTGTCGAGCCGCTTCAGCTCCTCGAGGGTGAGCGTGGCGATCTCGCCCGCCCCGTCGGTGGTGCGGTCGACCGTGGGGTCGTGGGTGACCACCAGGTGACCGTCGGCGGTGGCGTGCACGTCGAGCTCGATCCCCGTGGCGCCGGCGGCGATCGCCTGGCGGATGGCGAAGAGCGTGGACGACGGCCCTTCCCACGCACCACCCTGGTGGGCGTAGGCGATGACCCTCCGGTCGGTCCACGGGCCCTGGTCGACGGTCTGATCGCGGTCCACGCGAGAACGGTAGCCTCTGCCCCGCCATGCTGGACCACGTCTTCGCCCAATTGGTCGCCTCGCTCCGCCGAGGCTTCGACCAGGCCCTCCTCGAGCGGCAAGCGCCCGAGGAGCGGTTCCAGGTGGACGTCTTCCTCGGCGACGTCAGCTTCGAGACGTCCTACAGCCTCCCCGGCGAGCAGCGGCCGGCCCGGATCCGCGTCGACGTCAGCCTCGACTGGCCGACCTGGAGCCAGACCGCCTACCGGAGCTGGGGCATCGGCGAGGAGCCCGACGAGCTTCCCGAGGTGGTCGTCGAGGTCGCCTTCCGTGTGCAGGGCCTCGACGAGGCCCCCGACGTCGCCGAGCTCCTCGGCGTGCTCCCCGACCAGCTCGCCGTCGTGGGCGACGAGCCGCTCGCCCGGGCCTTCCCCACGGTCGAGCAGGTCCTCGGCGACGACCCCCGAGGGCCCGAGCACGCCGTCGAGGTCTCCTTCGAAGGCTCCTGCCCCCTCGAGGAGGCGACGCTCGAGGACCCCGAGCGCCTCGACGAGCCGCTCGCCGCCCTCGGGCGCACCGTGGCGTCGCTTCTGGTACGGGTGGGCGACCTCCCCTTCACCTTCCGACCCGTCACGCCGGGCGAGGGCTGATCGGCGGCGCACCTCGCTCGCACCGCCTCTCGCTACCATGACGTCGTGGAACCCCGCGACGTCCTCACGGCCGACCAGGTCGACCTGTCCGACATCTCGTTCTGGGAGCGTCCGTGGGCGGAGCGGGAAGGTGCCTTCCGGACGCTGCGCCGCGAGCGCCCGCTCGCCCACTTCCTCGAGCCGGACAACCGCGACGTCTCGCCGCTCGCCCCGCCGCCGGGCCCCGGCTACCGTGCCGTGGTCCGACATGCCGACATCTCGGAGGTCAGCCGGCACCCCGAGGTCTACCGATCCGGCCAGGGGGCCGTCTCGATCCTCGACCTCCCCGAGGAGATGGTCGAGTACTTCAGTGGGATGATCTCGACCGACAACCCGCGCCACGCCCGGCTGCGGCGCATCGTGTCAGCCGCCTTCAGCCCGCGGATGGTCCGGAGCATCGAAGACGGCATCCAGCAGGTCGCCGACCGGGTGATCGACGCCGTGTCGGTCCTCGGCGAGTGCGACTTCGTCACCGAGGTGGCCGCCCCGCTCCCGCTGCAGGTCATCTGCGACATGATGGGCATCGCCGCGGCCGACTACCCATCGGTGTTCCGCTGCTCCAACGTCATCCTCTCGAACGGGGACCCCGAGTACGTGCCGGCGGGCAAGGACCCCGTGGTCGCCTTCCTCGAAGCCGGGCAGGAGCTGTCCGACCTGATGGGCGACCTCGCCCGCTTCCGGCTCGAGCAGCCGACCGACGACCTCACCTCGGCGCTCATCACCACGAACATCGACGGCGAGTCGCTCACCCACGCCGAGCTGGCGTCGTTCTTCATCCTGCTCGTGGTGGCCGGCAACGAGACCACCCGCAACGCCATCTCGCACGGCCTCTGGGCCCTGACCGAGCATCCCGACCAGCGAGCCGCCTGGCAGGACGACGTCGAGTCGGTGTCGGCGACTGCCGTCGACGAGATCGTGCGGTGGGCGAGCCCGGTGATCTGGATGCGCCGCACGGTGGGCCAGGACGCCGTCCTCGCCGGCGAGGAGCTGCACGCCGGCGACAAGGTGCTGCTCTTCTACAACTCAGCCAACCGCGACGAGGCGGTCTTCGACGACCCGTACCGCTTCGACGTCCGGCGAGACCCCAATCCCCACCTCGGCTTCGGCGCCCCCGGGCCCCACTTCTGCCTGGGCGCCCACCTCGCCCGGCGCGAGATCACGGTGATGTTCCGAGAGCTCTTCCGTCGCCTCCCGGACATCACCGCCGTCTCGGAGCCGGACCGCCTGCGGTCGAACTTCATCAACGGCATCAAGCACCTCGAGTGCTCGTTCACGCCCGTGTCGGCCCCGGCATCCTGAGCCGTACGGCCGGGACGTCCTGGGCGCGGGGAGCTTCGTCCTGAGCACGTCGGCCGCGCCGCCGGGCTCGGCTCGAGCACGGGCCTCCGTGGTGGAACGCCTCGCCCGCGCCGGTTGCGTCGCCCCCGACGACGAGGCCGCCGACCTGTACGCCGCGGCGGGCGACGACGACGCCGTCCTCGACGCCCTGGTGGCCCGCCGCGAGCAGGGCGAGCCCCTCGCCTGGGTGACCGGCTGGGCCGACTTCGCCGGGCTGCGCCTCCGCGTCCGTCCCGGCGTCTACGTCCCCCGGCCCCAGAGCGAACCCCTGGCCCGACGAGCCGTCGACCGCCTCCCGCGACGAGGAGTGGCCGTGGACCTGTGCACGGGGACCGGTGCCCTCGCCGTCGTGCTGGCCCGCGCTCGACCAGAGGCGCGCGTCGTGGCGACGGACCTCGACCCCCTCGCCTGCGCGGTGGCCGCCGAGAACGGGGTCGAGGCCTACCAGGGCGACCTCGCCGACCCGCTGCCCGCAGGGCTCGCCGGGCGCGTGGACGTCGTCGTGGCCGTCCCGCCGTACGTGCCGAGCGAAGCGATCGCCTACCTCCCCCGTGACTCCCGCGACCACGAGCCCATCCTCGCCCTCGACGGCGGCCCAGAGGGGACCACCGTCCTCACGAGGGTGGTGGAGGCGGCTCGGCGGCTGCTACGGCCGACCGGTGCATTGCTCGTCGAGCTCGGAGGCGACCAGGACCTCGTCCTCTCCACCGCACTCGAGGGGGCCGGCTTCGGCCCTCCACGGCGCGTCGAGGACGCGGACGGTGATCTTCGCGGCGTCGAAGCCAGCGTGCGCTGACCGGCCTGGGTCGGCCGACCGCGCCGACCGGTCCGGGTCAGGCGTCGAGCAGGCCTGCCGCCACAGCGAGCTTCCGGAGGTCGGCGAGCGGCCTCGCTCCGACGTGCGAGATCACCTCGGCTGCGCACAGCGCGCCGAGCCGACCGCTGTGCTCCGGGCCCAGGCCGTGCGTGATGCCGTAGAGGAACCCGGCGGCGAAGAGGTCGCCTGCGCCCGTCGTGTCGACCACGTGCTCGACCGGAGCCGCCGGGACGGCCACCGAACCGCCGGGAGCCACGACGACGCACCCCTGGCTGCCCCGGGTGAGCGCGGCGAGCACCCCGGTGTCGGCCACCGCGTCCACGGCAGCGTCGAAGTCGGGAGCCCCGAAGAGGGCCACGACCTCCTCCTCGTTGGCGAAGAGGAGGTCGACATGGCCGTTGAGCAGCTCGAGGAACTCCTCGCGGTGGTGCTCGACGCAGAACGGGTCGGACAGCGACAGGGCGACCGACCCGTCCGTGTCGTGCGCCCGCTCGATGGCTGTCCGCATCGCCGCCTTGGCCGGCGGCTGCTCCCACAGGTAGCCCTCGAGGTAGAGCACCTGCGCGGCGACCAGGTGGCCGTCGTTCAGGTCCTCCGGACCGAGCTCGGCCGCCACGCCGAGGTGCGTGACCATCGTGCGTTGCGCGTCCTCCGTCACGAGGACGAGGCAGTGCCCGGTCACCGCGCCCTCGCCGTCGGCCACAGCCGGCGGGTCGAACGCCACGCCGAGCGCGCGGATGTCGTGGAGGAACGACCGGCCGAGGACGTCGTCGGCGACCCGCCCGATGTAGGCGCACCGCCCACCCAGGGCTGCCACACCGGCAACGGTGTTGGCCGCAGAGCCCCCCGATGCCTCCATGGTCTCGCCCAGCATCTCGTAGACCTCGGTAGCCCGGTCCCGGTCGACGAGCGCCATCGTCCCCTTGGTGAGCCCGAGCGCGGCCACCTGCTCGTCGGTGCTCGAGGCGAGGACGTCGACGAGGGCGTTGCCCACCGCAACCAGGTCGAGGGCGCCGACGCGGTCTGCTGGCCGCGAGCGGCCGGGGGGCGGGACGTCGGGGGACGGGACGTCGGCGGCGGACGGGGGCTCGATGTCCGAGGTCACCCCGCGACGGTAGCCTGCCCCCCATGACTCCGCCGACCACGACCGACCCGATGGCCTCGGACGCCTACCGGCTCCCCCGCGACGTCGCTCCCGACGCCTATCGGCTGGTCCTCGAGCCGGACCTGGCGACGGCCTCCTTCGCCGGCGACGTGGAGATCGACGTGACGGTGGTCGAACCGACCGACACCGTCGTCCTCAACGCCGCCGAGCTCGAGATCGGCGTGGCCGAGGTCTCGACCGGCGGGAGCCGGCGGCCACGCGTCCTCGCCGCAGCCTCGGTCGAGCTCGACCCTGGCGAGGAGCAGGTGCGGCTCCGGTTCGACGAGGTGCTCCCGGCAGGTACGGCGACGGTGCGCCTGTCCTTCACGGGCGTGCTCAACGACAAGCTGCACGGCTTCTACCGCTCGACGTTCACCGACGCCGACGGGAGCGAGCAGGTCATTGCCACCACCCAGATGGAGGCCACGGACGCCCGCCGGGCCTTCCCCTGCTTCGACGAGCCGGACCGGAAGGCGACCTTCGAGGTCACCCTCGTCGTCGACGAGCACCTCGCCGCCTACTCGAACAGCCCCGAGGTCGACCGCTCCCCCGAGCCCGGCGCTCCGGGAAAGGCCCGGGTGCGCTTCGCCCCGACCATGCCCATGTCGACGTACCTCGTGGCGTTCGTCGTCGGACCGCTCGAGGCCACCGTGCCGGTCACCGTCGACGGTGTCCCTCTCCGCGTCGTCCACCCCACCGGAAAGGGGCACCTGACGGCGTTCGCCCTCGAGGTCGGCGCCCACGCCCTGCGCTTCTTCACCGACTACTTCGGCATCCCGTACCCCGCCGACAAGCTCGACCTCGTGGCCATCCCCGACTTCGCCTTCGGGGCGATGGAGAACCTCGGATGCGTGACCTTCCGCGAGTCGGTCCTGCTCGTCGACCCGGCGGACGCCGCCCGCACCGAGCTCGAGCGCGTCGCCGACGTCGTCTGCCACGAGATCGCCCACATGTGGTTCGGGGACCTCGTGACGATGAAGTGGTGGAACGGCATCTGGCTCAACGAGGCCTTCGCCACGTTCATGGAGGTGCTGGCCGTCGACGCCTTCCGGCCGGAGTGGCAGCGGTGGGTCAGCTTCGGCGTCGAGCGCGAGGCGGCGCTCGCCGTCGACGGGCTGCACGCGACTCGCCCGGTCGAGTACCCGGTCGGGCGCCCCGAGGAGGCCCAGGGGATGTTCGACGTGCTCACCTACCAGAAGGGCGGCAGCGTCCTTCGGATGCTCGAGCAGTTCATCGGGCCCGAGGTGTTCCGCGACGGCATCCGGCGCTACCTCTCCGTCCACGCCCACGGCAACACAGAGACGTCCGACCTGTGGGACGCCCTCGAGGAGGCGAGCGGCCAGCCGGTCCGGGCGATCATGTCGACGTGGATCGACCAGGGCGGCTACCCGCTGGTCAGCGCCGAAGAGGACGGCAGCCTCGCCCAGGCGCCGTTCTCGTACCAGGCCGAGCCGGGAGGGGCCATCGGTACCGCCTGGCAGGTGCCCGTGCTCGCGCGGCGGCTCGGTGACCCCGCCGGGGCCGTCGCCGCCACCCTCCTCGACGGCCCGGCCGGGGCCGTCGCCGACTCGGGTGCGGCGAGCGGGCCGTGGCTCGTCAACGCCGGCGGCTCGGGCTTCTACCGAACCGCCTACCCCGACGCCACCGTCGAGGCCCTCTGTCGCCACCTGGGCTCGCTCGCTCCGCTCGAGCGCTACAACCTCGTGTCCGACAGCTGGGCCGTAGCGCTCGCCGGACGGGGCAGCCTCCCGGGCTTCCTCGCCGTCGCCCGTGCCCTCGGCGACTCGGGTGAGGGCGACCCGAGCGTCTGGTCGGTGGTCCTCGGCGCCTTCGGCCTCCTCGACCGGGTCGTCCCCGACGCAGGACGCGCTTCGCTCGCCACCGCCGCTCGCGCCCTGTTCGGACCGGTGGCAGACCGGCTCGGCTGGGACCCCTCGCCGGACGACGACGAGCGCACCCCGGCGCTGCGCGCCTCGGTGCTCCGAGCGCTCGGGACCGTCGGCGAGGACCCCGAGGTGCGCGCCGAGGCCGCCCGCCGCTTCGCCGCCGGCCCGCTCCACCCTGACACGGAGTCGGCCGTCCTCGACATCGTCGCCGCCACAGGCGGCGAGGCCGAGTTCGACGCATTCCTCGCCCGGTACCGGGCACCGGCGAATCCTCAGCAGGAGAACCGGTACCTCTACGCGCTGACGTCCTTCGACGCCGCCGACCTGTCCCGGAGGGCGTTCGAGCTGGCACTGTCCGAGGTCCGTACCCAGAACGCCCCGTTCGTGGTGCAGTTGCTGCTCGCCAACAGGATCGCCGGCCCGGCGACCTGGGAACGCGTGACGGCGCACTGGGACGAGCTCGTTGCACGGTTCCCCGCCAACATTCTCCCCCGGATGCTCGACGGCGTCCGCACGCTGTGCGGTTCGCCCGCCCTCGCCGCCGAGGTGTCCGCGTTCGTCGAGCAGCACCCGTTGCCGAGCGGCGGCAAGACGGTCGAGCAGATCCTCGAGCGACTGGCCGTCTCGGTGGCGTTCGGCCAGCGGACCGGGCCGACGCTGGCGGCCGACCTCGACGCGGCCTTCGCCCCCGCGGGCGGCTGACGGCAGGACGCTGCCGACCGGCAGGCGGCTCACGGCAGGGCACGCCCTGTCCACCACTCCCGCCGAGGAGCGTCGGTGCACGAGCACCCGGCGAGGACGGCGTCCGGTCGGGCTCCCCGGCGCCCTCGTCCGGGCGATGCCCGAGCCGCCGGACGCTCGGGCGTCGGGCGGTCGACCGACCTCCGGCCGACCGACCGGCACGGGTGCACCGAGACCCGGCTCCGCCGTCCCTAGGCTCGGGGGCATGGACGTCGGCGTCATGCTGGGCGTGTTCGCCCTGATCTTCGTGGCCGAGCTACCGGACAAGACGATGATCGCCCTCCTCGTCCTGGGCAGCCGGTCGCGTCCGGTCGCCGTATGGCTCGGTGCCGTCGCCGCGTTCGCCATCCATGCCGCCGTGGCCGTCGCCGCCGGTCGGGCGCTCGAGCTCCTCCCCCACCGGTGGGTGGAGGGGGTCACGGCGGCCCTCTTCGCCGCGGGAGCCGCCTACCTGCTCGTCATCCCCGAGCGCGAGGAGCAACGTCGGGGCGAGGAGGAGGCGCTCCGGGCCCGCACCGGGCTGCGGACGGCGGCCGGCGCCTTCCTCGTCATCCTCGTCGGCGAGTTCGGCGACCTGACCCAGCTCCTGACGGCCAACCTGGCGGCCCGCTTCCACGCGCCGCTGTCGGTGTTCATCGGGGCGTTCGCCGCGCTGGCCGCCGCCGCAGCCCTCGGGGCGTTCGGGGGTCGAGGGCTCCTCCGCCTCGTGCCGCTCGGGACGATCCGCAAAGCCGGAGGGGTGGTCCTCGCCGGCTTCGCCGTCTACTCGGTGCTCCAGCTCGCCGGCGTGTGAGCGACGGCGGGCCGGTGCAGGGTCTCCTGTGCCGCGGTTGGCGACGAGGCGGCTCGAGTGGGCCAACGGAGGGGTCGATCGGTGGCAGGCTGGCGCCGTGCCCGACGCCCAACGACCCGTCCGCCCGGCCGACCCCCAGCGACGGGCCGACCTGCTCGTCCGGGCCAGGGCGGCGACCGGGTTCATGCCCGACGACGAGGGCGAGGCATTGCTCGAAGCGGCCGAACGTGCAGGCAGATCAGTTCCCGACGCGACCTTCGTCGAGATCGGTGCCTGGTGCGGCAAGTCCGCCGTCTACCTCGGCGCGGCTGCCGAAGCCACCGGAGCCGTGCTCTTCAGCGTGGACCACCACCACGGATCCGAGGAGAACCAGGCGGGGTGGGAGCACCACGACCCGTCGCTCGTGGACCCGGCGACCGGCCGGATCGACACGCTGCCCCGGTGGCGCGCCACCGTCGTCGGCGCCGCACTCGAGCAATCGGTGGTCGGGCTGGTCGGCGACTCGCCGACCATCGCGCGTCACTGGTCCACGCCTTTGGCCCTGTGCTTCATCGACGGCGGGCACGGCGACGAGCCGGCGTGGGCCGACTACCGAGGGTGGGCGCCGCACGTCGCCGTCGGCGGCTGGCTGGCCATCCACGACGTCTTCCCCGACCCCGCCGACGGCGGCCGCCCCCCTTACGACCTGTGGTGCCACGCGCTGAGCTCGGGCTCCTTCGTCGAGGACGGCGCCTGCGGGTCGCTGCGCGTGCTGCGCCGGGTTGCACCGCACACCGACCGTGGTGCGCGCTCGGGCGGCAGGCAGCAGACCGGACCTGCGGACGAGGGGCGCTGACTAGGGGCGTGCGCTCGGCGCGGCCGCCGGTGCGGGTGCGGCGTGCGACGGCACCGGTCCGAAGACGAGGTGGCTCCAGCCGGTGCTCACCGTGTGGCCGAAGGCGGCGAGGGCCACCCCCGCGACGAAGGCGAGCGCGATCGACCGGCGGCGCAGACGGGCCCCCCGCAGCACCGGGCGTGCGACCTGTGCATCCCGCGAGTCTCCTGCTGCCAACCGGACCGCCCGGTAGAAGTGCGAGACGAAGTGGACGGCGACGCAGGCGAACCACACGACGAACGACGCCTGGTGGGCGTGGAGCAGCAGCAGGTCCGAGGTCGGCCCGTTCAGCCAGAGGGCGACGCCCGACGCCATCATGACGACGGTCGAGACGAGCAGCGCGGGACCGAGGGCGCGCAGGAGCGGGTGGGGGGGCCCGGCCCGGCGATAGCGGGGGTCGCCGAGGTAGTAGCGGGAGAACCGCCACGAGGTCGACCCGATCTTGACGGCGAGCAACGGGACGAGGGCCAGGCCGAGGGCGATGTGCCACGACAGGAACTGGAAGATGAACGGGACCGTCAAGCCTTCGAGGACGAAGAGCACGGCGAGCACGAGACCGGTCGTCCCTGTGAGCCGTGCGTTCGCCTCGACCCCGGGGTCGCGCTCCTCTCGACGCTCGAAGACGCCGATGATCCTCGCCGTCTGCTCCACGAGGGCCGACGGGCCGCTCGACGACCCTGCCCGGGTGGTCCCGCGGTCCGATGTGGACCGCGCCCTCGGAGGCTGCATGCTGCGGGAACCCGCACCACCGGCACGGGCGGTCGCGCCGCCCGGGGCGCCCCGGACGGGCCCGGCGGGCCGACGCAGCGGCGTCGGCGCCCCGACGCCCGTCGAGGCGACGCGGGCTCGGGGAGAAGCCAGCCCGTGACCGGGCTCGCCGGCCTGCGGAGCGCTCGTCGCCACGCGGGAGCGCCGCGACGAAGGCTGGCCCGGCAGCGCCTGGCCCGGCAGCGCCTGGCCCGGCAGCGCTTGGCCCGGCAGCGCTTGGCCCGACGCGCCGACCCAGGCCGGGGGCTCGGGGTGATCGGACCACCGCGAGGGCTCGGTCCACGCCGGCGGATCGGCCCGGACGCTCCCGTCCGCCCTGGTCGACCGCCCAGCCGGGCGCGTCGAGGGGGCGTCCGGGGCCGGCGGTCCGGACCGGCGCCGCTCGCTCGACAGCATGGCCAGGCGCTCCATGGCGCGGCTGTACTGGTCGATGGAGCTCCGGGATCGTCGCGAAGGCGCCACGTCCTCTATTGAAGCAAGCGTGGCGGGGGCGCGGAGAGCGGGGCCTGTCGGGACGCCGGGGGGACGGCACCGAACTCCCGCGCCGTCACCGGCCCACCAGGCCCGTCGGACCCGTCAGGAAGGTGGCGGCGGCCTGCTCCGGGCGAAGGCCGAGCCCGCCCGGACCGGCGCCGTGGAGCACGGCGTTCCCGTTCAGGGCAGGGTCGGGCCGTGCCGCGACGGCAGCAGCGGCTCGCGTCGGGCACCGGGGGCTGGCTCCGTGAGGTCGAGGGCCGTCGGCAGCCCTTCACCTCGGAACAGCCCCGACGCGGGAGTGGCCCCGCTCAAGGCGTCGGCGGCGAGGACGACGGCGCCGGCCGTGTACGTGGACCGCTCGAGCGGGGGGAAGGTGGCCTCGTCGGGGTAGACCATCCCCGTCCAGTAGGTCCCGTCCGGCCGACGAAGCCCCTGGACGTCCGAGAGCAGCTCGCGGGCACGGTCGAGCTGGCCGACGGCGTCGAGAGCGAGCACGCACTCGGCCGTCTCGGCTGCGGTGACCCAGTCCCCCGTCGACACGCACCGCACCCCCCGCCCGCCGAGCACGAAGGTCGACCACCCCTCCTCGAGCCGGGTGAGGGCGGCGTCGCCGGCGAGCGCACCGGACAGCACGGGGTAGTACCAGTCCATGGCGAACTCGTCTTTGCCGGCGAAGCAGTGCGGCTGGCGGGCGATCACGTGCGCGAGCCGCCCCGCCGCCAGCTCCCAGTCGGGACGCTCCTGGCCGAGCTGCTCCGCGCAGGCGACGGCACATCGCAAGCTGTGGTAGATGGACGACGAGCCGGTGAGCAGCGCCGTCGGCTCGACGACACCCGACGGGTCGAGCGACCACGAGATGGAGCCGTCGGCGCGCTGCCACCGCAGGACGAAGTCCACGCCGGCCGACAGCGCCGGCCAGAGCCATTCGAGCCCGCCGAGGTCACCGGTCGACAGGAACCGGTGCCAGGCGCCCGTCGCCAGGTACGCACAGACGTTCGTGTCGAGCCGCGCGTCCTTCACGCCCGACGCGAGGTAGTAGTTGAACCAGCTGCCGTCGGGGAGCTGCGTGTCGAGCAGCCACTGGTAGGCGCGGTCGGCCTCGGCGACCAGCCCGCACACGGTGAGGGCCATAGCCGCTTCGACGTGGTTCCAGGGATCGCAGTGACCGCCGGGGAACCACGGGATCATGCCGTCGGGACGCTGGACGGCAGCGATGGACTCGGCCGTGGCGAGCACCTCGCCTGCCCGGAGGACGCCGGGGAGGTCGGGAAGGTCGCTCACGGGTGGCCGCCCACCCCGGCCAGGTCGCGCCCCTCGTGCCCGGCTGCCGCCCGCCACCCGGCCGTAGGCGTCCGCCAGTCTTCGGCCGCACCGCTTCGCTTGGTCGTGTACACGACGAGGCTCTTTCCCACCAGCGGGTTGAGGAGGCGGTCGGCCCCACGGGTCAAGCGGGGCGCCTCCGTGATGTCCCACACCAGCAGCCGGTGGTAGGCGGCGACGAGCGGGTGCCGGTCGTTGGTCGGCCCCACCAGGCAGCGGAGCCACCAGTAGGGCGAGTGGAGGCCGTGGGCGTGGTGGTGGCCGGTGGTCTCGAGGCCGGCTCGCTCGAGCCGGCGCACCAGCTGGCCTCGGCGGTAGATCCGCACGTGCCCGCCGGGCACGTCGTGGTACTCGTCCGACAGCACCCAGTTGACCAGCTCGGGACCGGTTCGAGGGACCGTGACCGCCATCGTCCCCCCGGGGCGGAGGACCCTGGCGAGCTCGGCCATGGCCTGCTCGTCGTCGGGGATGTGCTCGAGCACCTCCGAGGCGATGATGCGGTCGAAGGTGGCGTCTGCGAACGGCAGTGCAAGGGCGTCGCCCTGGACCACCCCCACGCGGTGGCGAGCGGGGTCGATCTCCCCGGCAACCGCCATCGCCGCGAACGTGGCGAGCACCCCCCGGACCTCGTCGCCTCCAGCGTCGAAGGCGACGACCTCGGCACCGAGCCGAGCTGCCTGGTAGGCGTGGCGGCCGAAGCCGCAGCCGAGGTCGAGGAGCCGGTCGCCGGGCCGCACCCCGAGGCGCCGGTAGTCGACGGTCAGCACGGCACGGCCCCCCCCGGCGTGAGCGGCTGCTCGCCTCCCTCGGCCTCGTCGGAGGCGCCGCACCCTCCGGAGCGGCCCCTGTGGGAGAGCAGAGCTCGGTACTCGGAGGCGGTCCCCGCTGCCGTCACCTGCCAGGTGAAGCGCCCGAGCACCCGCTCCCGGCCGGCGCGCCCGAGGCGTGACCGCAGCGCCTCGTCGTCGAGGAGGCGCCCGATGGCCGTCGCCAGGGAGCCGGGGTCGTCGGGCGGGACCAGCAGACCCGTCTCGCCGTCGGTGCCCACCACCTCGGGCAGGGCGCCACCCGTGGTGGCGACCAGGGCGACCCCGCAGGCCATGGCCTCGATCGCCGGCAGCGAGAAGCCCTCGTAGAGGGAGGGGACGACGGCGACCTGGGCCTCGCCGTAGTAGCGGGCCAGCTCGTCGTCGGAGATACCCGTGACGCAGCGTACGGACGGTGCCAGCCCCAGGCGGTCGATGGCCCGGGCGACCCGCCCGTCGGGTCGTGGGTTGCCCACCACCATCAGCTCGACGTCGCGCTCGGTCCGGAGCTTCGCGACGGCCTCGAGGAGCGGGACGAGGCCCTTCATGGGGACGTCCGACGACGACGTCACCATGATCCGCCCGGGGACCGGTCGGACGTCCGCCCGGGGCCGGAAGACCGTGTGGTCCACCCCGACCGGGACGACCGTCATCCGCTCGGGGGCCACCTGCATCTGGTCGGCGATGTCCGAGCGCGACGACTCGGACACGGTGACCACCCGCGGGAGGGAGCGTGCCACCCGGACCTGCATGCGCAGGAAACCGAACCAGCGCCGTGTCGTGAAGCCCTGCCACGGGTTCGTGGTGTGGGCGAGCGCGAGCTGCCGGTCGACGGTGATGGGGTGGTGGAGCGTCGTCAGCACCGGCCAGCCGTCCTCGATCATGCCGAGGATGCCGCTGCCGAGGCACTGGTTGTCGTGGACGACGTCGAAGTCGCCCCGACGCGCGGCCAGCACCCGACGGGCGCGGAGGCTGAACGTCCACGGCTCGGGAAAGCCCGCCGTGCACATGACGCCGAACTCGAGCGCCGCGACGGAGGGCCACGGGGCGTCCCGGAAGTCGGCGAGCGACGGGACCCGGAACGGGTCGGGGTCGCGATAGAGGTCGAGGCTCGGCACCGGGGTGAACCCGACCCCGTCGTCGAGCTCGGGCCACGGTTGACCGGCGAAGACCTCGACCGAGTGGCCGAGGCCGACGAGCTCGCGGGTCAGGTGCCGCGTGTAGACGCCCTGGCCGCCGCACCGAGGGTTCCCCCGGTAGACGAGGAACGCCACCCGCATGCCACCCGGCTCGGGCGGCCGCGGAGCGACACGTTCGGGGACGTCGTGCAGGGCCGGTCGCTGTGTTCTCCTGCGCAACCCGCCGAGCTCAAGCATCGCTTCCCCTTGACGACGCATGCATAAGGCCGCAAGCCTCCCCCGCCAGGGCCTGCTCGCGCAAACCGTGGCAAGCGCGCGACCGGCGACAGGGCCACGGTCCGCGAGGCGGTCGCCGCCGGGTCACCGGCGGTCCGGTCCCAGACGGGCAGCACGTTGCGAGGCCGCGCGCGCCCAGGTAACATTCCGCATCCCCGTGGCCGAGGCACGACGGTGGAGCTGCGCCACGGCGCACGTGCCGGACGCCTCGTGAGCCGCAGAGCGCCGCTGCCGCCCGACTGCGAGGACCGGCTCCGCGCCCCGCTCCGCCACCCCACTTGCCCCGACCGGGACGGTCCCGCACGGTGGCGTCGCCGGCCTCGGCAAGGGCGACCCCGTCGTACCGGTACCACGACGGCGGGCGCGGTCACCAACTCGGGCGTCCTGTTGGTCGTCGCCGCGCCGGCGGGCGCGGGCGCCGCCGCGGAGGTCGCCTTCGGCCGGCGCGCGTCACTTTCGCGTCGAGAGGCGTTCACCCCCTCGCGGAAGTCGGCCCGTTGTAGGGTACGCGCATGCACCTGGCCGGGCTGCTGGGATGCCCGTTGCTCTCGTCCTCGGGCGAGGACGTGGGCAAGGTCGACGACCTGATCGTCCGCCTCCGAGGCGGTGACTACCCGCTCGTCACCGGCCTGGTGGCCCGTGTCGGGAAGCGTCGCGTCTTCATCCCCATCGGCGAGGTCGCGGAGCTCCGCACCGGCAAGATGGTCCTGCCGCGGGCGAGGGTCGACCTCCGCAGCTTCGAGCGTCGTGACGGCGAGGTGCTCCTGCGCGAGGACATCCTCGGCCACCGCCTCATCGACGTGGCCGACGCCGAGCTGGTCCGGGCCTGGGACATCGAGGTCCGGCCCAGCGAGGAAGGGTGGGTCGTCGCGTGCCTCGACACCCGGAGGCCAGCCCGGTTCTTCGGGCTCGTCCGTACCTCCGGAGGGCACCCGTGCCGCGACTGGAAGGCGTTCGAGCCCCTGGTCGGCCACACACCGAGCGCACTGGCCCGAGCCCCGTTCGGGCGCGTCCGCCGCCTGAAGCCGGCGCAGATCGCCGACCTCATCGAGGACGCGTCACGCCAGGAGGGCGAGGAGATCCTCGACGTCGTCCACGCCGACCCCGAGCTCGAGGCGGACGTCTTCGAGGAGCTCGACCCGGACCTCGCGGCACGGCTCTTCGGGGACAAGAGCGACGCCGAGGTGGCCGAGGTGCTCGCCCACATGCGAGCCGACGACGCGGCGGACGCCCTCGCCGACCTTCCCCAGGGCCGGCGACAGGCGGTGCTCGACGCCCTGCCCCTGCCCGTCCGGGCCCGGATCCTGACACTGCTCGGCTTCAACGCCGCCAGCGCCGGCGGCATCATGGGCGTCGAGTTCCTCACCGCGTCCACGGGCGAGACGGTGGAGGCCGCCGTACGTCGGATCCGGGACGCGGACCGGGTCCAGCCCGAGGCGCTCCTCACCATGCACGTCGTCGACGAGGTGCGAAGGCTCCTCGGCACGGTGACCGTCGTCGGGCTCCTCCAGGCGCCCGGCGACCGCCCGCTCGGCGAGGTCGCCGACCCCGACCCGGTGCGCGTCGGCCCCGACGCCGACGTCGTCGACGTGGCGCTGCTGATGGCCGACTACAACCTCATGACCGTTCCGGTCGTCGACGACGACAACCGGCTGATCGGGGTGATCACCGTCGACGACATCCTCGAGGCGACCATCCCCGACGACTGGCGCCGACGGGAACCGCCTCCGCACCCCGAGGGTCCCGAGGGCAGCGACGCGCACGCCGCCGGATCGGCCCCGGCGAGCTAGCGGGTGGCCGAGCGTCCGGCCGACGAGCTTCCCGGCGAGCCCAGCGAAGCCGGCCCGGCGCGGCCGGAGCTGTCGGACCCGCGCGCCCGCCCGCCCGCCGTGCTCGACGACGCCCACCTCGGCGACATCGAAGGCGCGCTCGGCCGGATCGCCGTCGGGGACGTCGGAGAGCGGCACACGTGGAGGCAGCGCCTGGTCACCCTGGCCGCCATCGTGGGACCGGGGATCATCGTGATGGTCGGCGACAACGACGCCGGGGGGGTCTCGACGTACGCCCAGGCGGGTCAGAACTACCACACGAGCCTCCTGTGGACCCTCCTGCTGCTGATCCCGGTCCTCATCGTCAACCAGGAGATGGTCGTGCGGCTCGGCGCCGTGACCGGCGTCGGCCACGCCCGCCTGATCAACGAGCGCTTCGGTCGCGGGTGGGGCTGGTTCAGCGTCGGCGACCTCTTCCTCTTGAACTTCCTCACGATCGTCACCGAGTTCATCGGGATCTCGCTCGCCGCCTCGTTCGCCGGCATCACGCCGTTCGTCGCCGTGCCCGTCGCCGCCGTCGCGCTCGTGGCGATCACCGCCTCGGGGAGCTTCCGACGGTGGGAGCGCGCCATGTTCGTCTTCATCGCCGTCGGCGCGCTCCAAGTGCCGCTGTTCTTCCTCTCGCACCCTCGCTGGGGGACCATCGCCCGCAACTTCGTCGTTCCCTCCGTCCACGGGGGCGTGAGCTCGGCCGCCGTGCTGCTGATCATCGCCATCGTCGGCACGACGGTCGCTCCGTGGCAGCTCTTCTTCCAGCAGTCGAACATCGTCGACAAGCGCATCACCCCCCGGTTCATCAGCTACGAGCGCGCCGACACCGTCATCGGCTCTCTCGTGGTGGTGGCCGGCGCCGCCGCGCTGGTCGTGGCCGCCGACTACGCGGCGAGGGGCACGCACGCCTTCGGTCGCTTCACCAACGCGGACGGGGTCGCTCACCTGCTGGCCCAGCGGAGCGGTGGGCTCGGGGCGATCTTCGCAATCGTCCTCTTCGACGCCAGCGTGCTCGGTGCCGCTGCCGTCACCTTGTCGACGAGCTACGCCTTCGGCGACGTCTTCGGCATTCGCCACTCGCTCCACCGCGGGTTCCGCGAGGCGCGGCCCTTTTACCTCTCCTACGCGGCGATGGTCGTCGTCGCCGCGGGCGTCGTCCTCATCCCCCGCGCCCCGCTCGGCCTGATCACGACCAGCGTCCAGGCGCTTGCCGGCCTGCTGCTCCCCTCGGCGAGCGTCTTCCTCCTCCTGCTGTGCAACGACCGCGAGGTGCTCGGGCCGTGGGTCAACCCGCGCTGGCTCAACGTCCTCGCCGTCCTCATCGTGGGAGTGCTGCTCGTGCTCTCGGGCACGCTCATGGTCACCACGCTCTTCCCGAGCGTCGACGTGACCGCCGTCGTCGCGTGGCTGGCCGGTGCCCTCGTCGTCGGAGGGGTCGCGGTCCTCGTCGGCCTCGAGGCGGCGACCCGGCGGGGCGCCCGGGCCCGGGCGCCCGCTCCGCCGCCGGTCAGCCGGGCCGACAAGCTCTCGTGGCGCATGCCCCCGCTGACGCTGCTCAAGCCGGTGACCTGGTCGCCGGGGCTCCGGCTCGGCATCCTGGCGCTACGTGCCTACCTCGTGCTCTCGATGGTCCTCCTCGTCGTCAAGGCCGTCCAGCTCGGCGGCGGTTGAGCCCGGCGTCCGACCCTGCCCGTCCTGCCCGGACCGGACCGAGCCCTCCTCCCGCGGTGGCGACCCGTGGTGGCGGCCGCCCCGTCCCCGTCCGGCGACCGGCTGCCGGCTGCCACCACCCGGGCAGGTCCGTGCCGGCCCGGGCAGGTCCGTGCCGACCCATGCAGGTCCGTGCCGCCCCGGGCAGGCCCGTGCCGACCCATGCAGGTCCGTGCCGCCCCGGGCAGGCCCGTGCCGGCCCTCTCGTGAGCGACGCCTGTGTCGCCGGGGTGGGTGCCGGTCGGTAATGTCGGTCGCATGGACCTGACGTATCCCCCCGAGGCCGAGTCGTTCCGCACCGAGATCCGCAGCTGGCTCGAGGCCAACCTTCCCGAGGGATGGGGCACGCCGGACCTCTCGATGACCCGCGACGAGCGTCGAGCCTTCAACCACGAGTGGACGAAGAAGCTCTTCGAGGGCGGCTGGATCTGTGCCTCGTGGCCGCAGGAGTACGGCGGCAAGGGGCTCTCGCTGATGGAGTCCGTCGTCCTGAACGAGGAGTTCGCCCGGGCCGAGGCACCGCTGCGGGCCGACTTCTTCGGCGACACGCTCGTCGGCCCGACGATCCTCCAGTGGGGCACCGAGGAGCAGAAGCAGCAGTTCATCCCGGGCATCCTCAACGGGACCATCGCCTGGTGCCAGGGCTTCTCCGAGCCCGAGGCGGGCAGCGACCTCGCGTCGCTCAAGACCCGAGCCGAGCTCGACGGCGACGAGTGGGTCGTCAACGGCCAGAAGGTCTGGACGACCCAGGCTCAGTTCGCCGACTACATCTTCCTGCTCGCCCGGACCGACCCCGACGCTCCCAAGCACGCCGGGATCTCCTACCTGCTCGTGCCCATGAAGCAGCCCGGTGTCGAGGTCCGGCCAATCCCCCAGGTCGACGGCAGCGCCGACTTCAACGAGGTCTTCTTCACCAACGCCCGCTGTCCCGCAGCTAACGTGGTCGGAGGCGTGAACAACGGCTGGAAGGTGGCCATGACGACGCTCGGCTTCGAGCGGGGCTCCTCGTCGACGACGGGGCACCGGCGCTTCCTGCGCGAGCTCGACGAGGTCGTCGCCGCCGCCCGGTCCAACGGGCGCACGCAGGACCCCCTCGTCCGCCAGCGGCTCGCCCGTGCCTGGTCGAAGGTGAAGATCATGGAGATCAACGGCTACCGGTCGCTCACCGACGCGCTCAACGGGACACACCACATGGCGGCCCTCGGAGCCTGCAACAAGATGTTCTGGTCCGAGTACCACCGGGAAACCATGGAGCTCGCCCTCGACATCCTCGGTCTCGACGGCCAGGTCCTCACCGGGGAGATCACCGACGAGGGCGACTCGCGCGTCCAGCGCGGGAGGAGCGACTACCCGGTCAGCGACCTGCAGGCGTCGTTCTTCTTCTCCCGCTCCGAGACGATCTGGGGCGGCACGGCGGAGATCCAGC
>CAZSYT010000031.1:0-31862 GCA_964610905.1 uncultured Acidimicrobiaceae bacterium | reverse complement strand
GGGCGACGTCGGCCGTCGACATCTCGGGGTTGGCCTCGTCCATCTCCTTCAGCTCGTCGTAGGGGACGTTGGCCTCGGCGAGGAGGACGTTCATGTGACCGGGCATGCGGCCGGCCACCGGGTGGATGGCGTAGAAGACCTCGACGCCCTTGTCCGTCAGCAGGTCCGCGAGCTCGCGGATGGTGTGCTGGGCCTGGGCCACGGCGAGGCCGTACCCCGGCACGATGACCACCTTGCGGGCGTACGCGAGGAGCACGCCGATGTCCTCGGGCGTCCCCGCCTTGACGGGCCGGGTCTCCGCCGTACCGTCCGCGCCCCCTCCGGCGGTCACGACGGAGCCGAACGCCGAGAAGAGGATGTTGGGCAGCGAGCGGCCCATGGCCTGGCTCATCATCCGGGTGAGCAGGATGCCCGAGGCACCGACCAGGGTGCCGGCCACGATGAGCAGGTTCGAGTTCAGCGTGAAGCCCGAGGCAGCCACGGCCAGGCCGGTGAAGGCGTTCAGCAGCGAGATGAGGACCGGCACGTCGGCTCCCCCGATGGGGAGCACGAAGATGACCCCGAGCACCAGCGAGAGCACGGCCGTCACGACGAGCAGCGGGGTGGACCCGCTGACCAGCGTGGTCACTGCCAGGCCGAGGATGGCCAGGCCGACGAGGGCGTTGATCACCTGCTGGCCCGGGTAGGTGACCGGCCGGCCCGTCATCAGCTCCTGCAGCTTGGCGAAGGCGATGGCGCTCCCCGCGAAGGAGACGCACCCCACCAGCACGCCGAAGAGGACCTCGCCGATGCGGTAGACGGCCGGCTTGCCGGGGTCCTCGATGAGGAAGACGGTGAGCGAGATGAGGGCGGCCGCACCACCGCCGACGCCGTTGAAGATGGCCACCATCTGGGGCATCGCCGTCATCTTCACCATGCGAGCCGCCGGCACGGCGATCGCCGCCCCGACGACCATGGCCACGACGGCGAGCACCAGGTTCGTGCCGCTCGAGCGGAGCGTGGGGTTCGAGAAGGTGAAGGCGATGGCGAGGGCGGCGGCGGCCGCTCCGACGAGGTTGCCACGGCGGGCGTGGCGCGGCGAGCTCAGGCCCTTCAGGGCGTAGATGAACCCGATGGCGGCGACAAGGTAGACCAGGTCGGTCCAGGTGGCCAGGGTCACTTGGCACCCCCGTCCGCCGACGTGCCCGGCGACCCGTCCGAGGACGCGGTCGCAGCGCCGCCCTTGGCGGCACGCTCGGCGGGCTTCGCCTTGAACATCTCGAGCATCCGGTCGGTGACCACGAAGCCGCCGACCACGTTCAGGGTGGCCAGCACGACGGCGAAGAAGGCCAGGGTGACCTGGACGGTGCCGTGCGCCTGGCCCATCACGAGCATCGTCCCAACGAGCACGATGCCGTGGACGGCGTTCGAGCCCGACATGAGCGGGGTGTGCAGGATGCTCGGGACCTTCGAGATCACCTCGTTGCCGACGAAGGCGGCCAGCACGAAGATGGTCAGGAACTCGACGATGCCGGTCGTGGTCATTGGCCCGCCTCCCTCTGGTCGGTCCGCTTGTCGGTGTCGGGGCTGCCGTCGGCACCTCCGCCGGCACCTTCGTCGGGAGCCGGTCCGGGCTCGCCCGCCTCGGGGACGAGCGGACCCGGGGAGGGCAGCCCGAGCGCCTCGGCCGTCGGGCCGTGGACGACCTCGCCGGCGCGGACGACACAGGTCCCCGCCACGACCTCGTCGCCGAAGTCCGGGGCGAGCTTCCCGTCGGTGACGAGGAGCTCCACGAAGTTGGCCACGTTGCGTGCGTAGAGGAAGCTCGCATGCGTCGGCATCAACGCCGGTGGGTTGGTCATGCCCACGACGGTCACGCCACCCACGAGGACCTCCTCGCCGGCGCGGGTCAGCGCACAGTTGCCGCCCGAGTCGGCAGCCAGGTCGATCACGACGGCCCCGTCGCCCATGCCAGCCACCATCTCCTCGGTGACGAGGATCGGAGCCGTGCGCCCGGGGATCTGGGCCGTCGTGATCACCACGTCGGCCGCCGCCACCTCGGCGGCCAGCAGCTCCTGCTGGCGTGCCAGCTCCTCGGCCGTCTGCTCGCGCGCGTAGCCGCCCGCCCCCTCTCGCGTCTCGAGGCCGAGCTCGACGAAGTGGGCACCGAGCGAAGCGACCTCTTCCTTTGCCGCGGCGCGCACGTCGTAGGCCCGGACCATGGCGCCGAGGCGCCGCGCCGTGGCAATGGCCTGCAGGCCGGCGACGCCGGCCCCCATCACCAGCACCTTGGCTGGCGGGACCGTCCCGGCCGCCGTCATGAACATCGGGAAGAACTTGGCGAGGTGCTCCGCCGCCGCCAGGCCGGCCCGGTAGCCCGACACCGTCGCCTGCGACGAGAGCGCGTCCATGGACTGGGCCCGGCTGATCCGGGGCAGGAGGTCGAGGCTGTAGACCGTGGCCGAGCGACCGGCGAGCACCCGGACGACCTCCGGGTCGGCCAGCGGCTGGAGGAAGCCCACCCCGGAGATCCCCTCGGGAAGCCCGCCCGCCTCGTCGGCGCTCGGCGGACGGACCCAGGCGAGGACGTCGCCGGGGCCCGCCACAGCACGCACGTCGGCGACGACCTCGGCACCGGCCTCGCGGTAGGCGTCGTCGGCGAAGCGGGCGCGGGCTCCCGCGCCCTGCTCCACCACCACCTCGACCCCGGACCCGATCAGCTTCTTCGCCACCTCGGGGACCATCGCCACGCGGGTCTCCCCCGGCAAGAGCTCTTTCCTCACGGCGAGTTTCACGGCCAGTGGTATAGCTGCAATTGGCGGGCCCAGGCCAGATGCTCACGCGGCGTGGCGGTGACGTACGCATGCGTTGCCCTCCAGACAACCGGCGCGGGCCCGGCCGGGTCAGGAGCGCGAAGGGCCGCCGCTCGAGCGTCGGGTACCGCCGGCGCCACGGCGCGGCGCCGACTTCTTGGCCGCCGGCGCCTTGGCCGGGGGGGTCTTGGCCGCCGCCTTGGCCGGGGGGGTCTTGGCCGCCGCCTTGGCCGGGGCGGCCTCGGCCGCCGGCGCGGGGGAATCGGGTGCCGTGGTCGCGGCAGCGCGAGTCGAGCCCTTCGCCGAACGCGAGCGTCGGGGAGCCGGGCCGTCGTCGCCCTCGTCGTCGGGGCTTGCTGCGTCGGCCCGACCGTCGGCCCGACCGTCCGCCCGCCCGTCCTCGGACGTGCCGACCGCCGGAGCGGGAGCGCCGACCGGCGGAG
Organism: uncultured Acidimicrobiaceae bacterium; assembly: GCA_964610905.1. Taxonomy (GTDB): domain Bacteria; phylum Actinomycetota; class Acidimicrobiia; order Acidimicrobiales; family RAAP-2; genus JAJZJT01. The sequence goes on along the minus strand of CAZSYT010000031.1, from coordinate 28,627 downwards.
CGGGAGTGCCGACCACCGGAGCGGGAGCGCCGACGGAAGGCGTGCCGCCTCGGCCGTCCCCGTCGCCCACCGGTCCCGCCTGCGGGCCACCGTCGGCGAGCGGGACCGGCCGGCCGTCGGCGAGGCGACGCGGCGCCTCGAGCGAGAACCGGGGCACGGTCGTCATCGTGGCGAGGACGGCCGCCTGGTCGCTCGTGAGCAGCGGAGCGAAGAACGGACCCTGGCCGGCGTCCACCCCGAGGGCGCGCAAGCGGGTGAGCTGGCGGGGGTGCGTGGGCCCGTCGGCGATGACGGCCATGCCCAACGCGTGGGCCATGCGCACCACGGTCTCGACCACCAGACGGTCCATGCCGTCGGCGCCCTCCAGCCCGGCGACGAACGAGGCCCCGATGCACACGGTTGCGACGGCGCGTCGCTGGAACGGCTCGAAGCTCGACCACGAGGTCCCGACGTTGGCGACGGCGAGCTCCACGCCCATGGCCGCCAGCTCGCGCAGGTCGGCAGCGGCGGCGTCGTCGCCGACCGCGGGCTCGTCGACCTCGAGGGTGAGCCGGTGACCGGCGAGGCCGGACGACTCGAGCGCGACGGCCGCCGCCTTGGACGCCTCGCCCTGGCGCAGCTGCTGGAGCGAGCAGTGGACGGCCAGCTGGACGCTCGGCGACCACGACGCCGCGTCCTCGCAGGCCTGGGCCAGCATCCACCGACCCAGCGCCACGATGGTGCCGTTCTGCTCCGCCCACGGCACCAGGCGGTCGTGGGCCACGGCACCGTGGTCGGGATGGACCCATCGGAGGCGCGCCTGCATGCCGAGCAGCCGCCCGTCGGTCAGGTCGACGACGGGCAGGTAGTCGACGGAGGGAGCCCCCTTGAGCGGGAGGGACGGCGGCCCGACCGTCACGGCGAGCCCCCGACTCGAAGGCGGCGACCGTCCACGCTTCGCCGAGCGGTGCAGGGAGAGCCGTCGTCGCACCTCACGCTGCCAGGATCGACCGTTCCAGCGCCGCACTTGAGAGCCCGTGCGGGCCGCGATGCCCCGTCTACCACGGAGCGTGGCCATCCACGGCGGCGCTCCGGCGTCCTCCCTGCACCCGCGGCGCGACGGGACCCGCGGCGCGACGGGACCGGCGGTGCGAGGTCACCGCGGTGGCCGCTCCGGCGGGGCGGCACCGTGCTCGCCGTCTCCCGCGGCGGCGCCGAGGTAGGCGGGCCGCTCGCCGGCTCCGTGGACGAGCAGGTTGGCGCCGCTGACGTAGGAGGCGGCGGACGAGGCCAGGAACAGGCACGCGGCGGCCACGTCCGCTGGCGTACCGAGCCGCAGCAGGGGAACGGTGCTCGCCACGGCGGCGACCCCGGCGTCTCCCCCGTAGTGGTCGGTGGCGGCCTCGGTGGCGACCATCCCCGCGCTCACGCAGTTCACTCGGACCTTGGGCGCCCACTCGACGGCGAGCGTCTGGGTGAGGTTGACCAGGCCGGCCTTGGCCGCCCCGTAGGCAGCGGTCCCCGGCGACGGGCGCACCCCGCTCACCGATCCCACGTTGACGATGGCACCACCGTCCGCCTGGCGCTGCATGACCCGGTTGGCGGCCTGGGCGCAGAAGAACGGCGCTAGGAGGTTGAGGGTGACCACGGACGCGAACAGCCGCGGCGACACGGAGGCGGCGTCGGCGGCCGGCGAGCCACCCGCGTTGTTGACGAGGACGTCGAGGCGCCCCCACTGCTCGGCCACGGCCGACACCAGAGCGTCGGCCTCGTCGGGCTGACGGACGTCGGCGAGGACGAAGGCCGCGCTCCGGCGGCCGCCCCCCGGGGTCCCGCCGCCCGGGCCGGGCCCGACGCCGGGGAGGTCGTCCGGCTCAGGCTGGTGGCGGCCGCAGACCACCACGTGGTCCCCGGCACCGAGGAACGCCTCGGCGATGCCCCTCCCGATCCCCCGCGTGCCGCCGGTCACCACCACCACGCGCGCGGGCCCGGCCGGTGCGGCGCCCGGAGCGGGCAGGCGGTCGGTCGTAGCATCGGGCGTGGGCACGGGCTCCTCCTCGGGCGCGACTGGTACATTACCGGCGTGCGCCGGATCTGACGGTGGATCAGATGCCTGTGGAGCCCGGTGCACGTGTCCGCCGCTCGGGGCCGGGCGGCTCGGGCAACCCGCTCGCGCGGGGCGCTCGGCCGGGCCGACCCACGGGCTCGACCGACCGGAGCGACCATGCCCATCCACACCGTCCGGGAGCGGCCCGGCATCGCCGAGGTGGTCGTCGACCACCCACCGGTCAACGCTCTCGACGTGGCCGGGTGGTATGCCCTCGCCGACGCCGTGACGGCGGCGGGCCGCGACGCGGGCACCCGGGTCGTCGTGCTGCGTGCGGACGGTCGGGGGTTCTGCGCCGGGGTGGACATCAAGGAGATCCAGGCGGCCGGCGACGACGCGCTCATCGGCGCCAACCGGGGCTGCTTCGCCGCCTTCGCCGCCGTCTACGAGTGCGAGGTGCCGGTGATCGCAGCCGTCCACGGCTTCTGCCTCGGAGGCGGCGTCGGCCTGGCCGGCAACGCAGACGTGGTCGTGGCGTCGAGAGACGCCACCTTCGGGCTCCCCGAGGTCGACCGGGGGGCGCTCGGCGCGGCCACCCACCTCGCCCGTCTCGTCCCCCAGCACCGGATGCGGGCGATGGTGTACACGGCCCAGCCGGCCACCGCGGCCGAGCTGCACGCCTACGGCTCGGTGCTACGCGTCGTCGAACGCGACGACCTCGTCGCCGCGGCGCTCGAGGTCGCCGAGCAGATCGCCGCCAAGAGCCCGACCGTCCTGCGGAGGGCGAAGGAGTCGCTGAACGGCATCGACCCGGTCGACGTCCGCCGCAGCTACCGCTTCGAGCAGGGCTTCACCTACGAGCTGCACGTGGCCGGCGTGGCCGACGAGCACCGGGCGGCCTTCGTCGACAAGCGCGAGACGGACACGTCGCGCTAGGGCGCTGGGAACGGCGAGCGAGGGCGTACCGGGGTCCGTGAGCGCACCCGGCGGCGCCGGGGGCACGACGGGCCGTGCCGGGGGCACGACGGGCCGTGCCGCTCGCACGACGAGCGCACACACGAGAGGACGGGAGAGGATGGCCGACAAGCGAGCGACGCTCGACGAGCTGGTGGGCGAGATCCGCAGCGGCATGACGATCGGGATCGGCGGCTGGGGGTCGCGCCGCAAGCCGATGGCAGCCGTGCGCGCGCTGCTGCGCACCGACGTCACGGACTTGACCGTCGTGTCCTACGGCGGGCCCGACGTGGGCCTGCTGTGCGCCGCCGGCCGGGTCCGCACCGTCGTGTTCGGCTTCGTGACGCTCGACTCGATCGCCATCGACCCCCACTTCCGGGCCGCCCGCCAGTCGGGCACCGTCGACGCCGTCGAGTACGACGAGGGCATGCTCTACCTCGGCCTGCTGGCGGCGGCGCACCGCCTGCCCTTCCTGCCCACGCGGGCCGGTCTGGGGTCGGACGTGCTCACCCACAACCCCGGGCTTCGGACCGTCGTCTCCCCCTACGACGACCACGGTGCACCGGTGGGCGCCGCCGGCGAGGAGCTCGTGGCCATGCCCGCCTTGCGCCTCGACGCCGCCATCGTGCACGTGAACCGGGCCGACGCCGCCGGTTCGGGGCAGGTCCTCGGCCCCGACCCCTTCTTCGACGAGCTGTTCCTCGGAGCGGCCGACCGACGCCTGGTGACCACCGAGCGGCTCGTGCCGACCGAGCGGCTCGCCACCGAGGGGCCCGTCCAGACGCTGTGCGTGAGCCGGCTCCTCACCGACGTCGTGGCCGAGGCGCCCGGCGGCGCCCACTTCACGTCGTGCCCGCCGGACTACGGGCGAGACGAGCCGTTCCAGCGTGCCTACGCCACGGCAGCCGCCGATCGCGACCGGTGGGCGGCGTTCGCCGAACGGTTCCTGGCCGTCGACGAGGCCGGCTACCAGGACGCCCGGCACGCCCTCACGTCGGCCGGCGAGGTCGTCCGATGAGCCGGGTCGACACCGGGCCGTTCCCACGGCGGGCCGACGTCTGCGCCGTGGCGTGCGCCGAGGTCTTCCGCGGCGCGGGCGAGGTGCTCGCCAGTGCCTTCGGGACGGTGCCGGCGCTCGGGGCTCGTCTCGCCAAGGCCACCTTCGCCCCCGACCTGCTCCTCACCGACGGCGAGGCCTACGCCGTCGCCGGGACGCCCGGCCTCGGCGCCGGGCCCGACGAGCTGGTCGTCGAGTCCCACCTCCCCTTCCGCCGCGTCTTCGACGTCGTCTGGTCGGGCCGCAGGCGCCTCATCATGATGGCCTCGCAGGTCGACCGGACCGGCAACCAGAACATCAGCGCCATCGGACCGTGGGAGCGCCCGAAGGTGCAGCTCATCGGCGTGCGGGGAGCACCGGGCAACACCGTGAACCACCCCACGAGCTACTGGGTGCCGAACCACTCGCCGCGGACCTTCGTCGACGAGGTGGACGTCGTCGCGGGCGTGGGGACCCGGCGTGCCGCCCAGGCGGGCCCGGCCGCCACCCGGTTCCACTGCCTCGGCGTGGTCGTCTCCGACCTGGCCGTGGTCGACTTCGACACGCCGGAGGGGGTCATGCGCCTGCGCTCGGTCCACCCCGGCGTCACGGTCGACGAGGTCGTGGCCGCCACCGGCTGCCCGTTGGTCGTCGGCGAGCCCGTCCCCGAGTCCCGCGTCCCGAGCGCCACCGAGCTCGAGCTCCTCGACACGCTCGACCCCGAGGGTCTTCGCTTCCGCGAGGTGGCGGCGTGAGCGGGCCGGGCGACGCCGCCCTCAGTCCGTCGGGAGCCGTGGCGGGGCGAGCAGCGGCCCCCGCCGTCGACGTCCACCCGGCAGTGCGGACGCCGTTCTGCCGGGCGGTGGGGATCGAGCTCCCGGTGGTGCAGACGGGCATGGGCTGGGTCGCCGGGCCGCGCCTCGTGACGGCGACGGCCCGGGCCGGTGGCCTCGGCGTCCTCGCCTCGGCAACCTTGTCCCTCGGTCAGCTCGTCGACGCCATCGCGGAGGTGCGGGAGCGGACCGACCGTCCCTTCGGCGTCAACCTCCGCACGGACGTCGACGACGTCGAGCGCCGGATCGACGCCATGGCGGAAGCCGGGGTACGGGTGGCGAGCTTCGCCCAGGCACCCGGGCAGGCGCTCGTGGACCGTTGCCGAGAGGCCGGGCTCTTCGTGATGCCCACGGTGGGCGCGCGGCGGCACGCGGAGAAGGTCGCCGGCTGGGGCGTCGACGCGGTGGTCACCCAAGGGGCCGAGGGCGGCGGGCACACGGGCAACGTCCCCACCTCGCTGCTCACCCCGGCGGTCGTCGACGCCGTCGGCGCCTCGGTGCTGGTGGTGGCGGGCGGCGGCTTCTTCGACGGACGCGGCCTGGTCGCCGCCCTCGCCTACGGTGCCCACGGCATCGCCATGGGGACCCGCTTCCTGCTCACCCAGGAGAGCCGGGTCCCCGATGCCGTCAAGCGGCGCTACCTCGAGACCGCCGTGACGGGCACGGTGGTCTCGACGGCCATCGACGGCGTCCCCCAGCGCGTGGTCCGCACGGCGCTCGTCGACCGTCTCGAGCGGGCCGGTCCCGTCCGCTCGCTGGTCCGGGCGCTGGCCAACGCCCATGCCTTCCGGCGCGACACGGGAGCGACGCTCGCCGGCCTCCTGCGCGAGGGCAGGGCCCTGCGACGGAGCGCCGAGCTGACCTGGCCCCAGGTCATCATGGCGGCGAACGCACCGATGATGACGCGCGCCGCCCTCGTCGACGGGCGCGAGGACGCCGGCATCCTCCCGACCGGTCAGGTCGTCGGCGAGCTCGACTCGCTCCCGACCGTCTCCGACGTCGTCCACGGGATCGTGGCGGACGCCAGCGCCGTCCTGCGGTGCTTCGAGGCAGCGGGCGAGGGCCGTCACGGAACGTGAAGGCCCCACGTCGCTTTTGTCGCACGTGGGGACAGGACGGGCCCCCCATTCACCACTATTCGTGAGGCAGTACTCGCCGACCGTGCGCATCTGACGGTTACGCTCGACACACGCCGGACGACCGCGTACGGTGGCTGCCATACACGCCGCACGCGCTCTGGGGGGCAGCGGAGCCGGGACGCACTGTCGAGGAGGTCCAATGCCCGACCGCGGTCCGCAGCCCGACGTCCGCCGCCCCGCGCCGGGGCCGACGCTCGGCGAGATCGAGGTCCCCGACGTGTTCAAGGATGCCGACAACGGGCCGCCTCCCGGCCGCGAGCGGCGCTCCCGCCGGGACCGTCGGGCCCGGCGCGGCCGTGACACGCCGATGGCGATCACCGGGGTGGGCGCCGTCACCGGGTACGGCTGGGGCCGAAAGCAGATCTGGGACGGGTTCCGCACGGGCGAGTCGGCCGTGCGCCTGGCCACGGGGTTCGGCGAGTTCATCAAGGGCGGCTCGGCCTACGCCGCCGTCATCCGCAGCTCCGACGACGAGCCGGACGGGCCCAGCCGCTACACGCGGGCCCTGCGCTTCGCCGCCCGCGAGGCCATCGCGGACGCTCGTGAGCGGGGCTGGCGACCGGGTCCCGTCGTGGGCATCGTCCACAGCATGGTCCTCGGGGACGTCGAGATGTGGCGGGACTTCTACCGCTTCGAAGGCACCCGCACGAGCCCGCGTCGGTGGGTCCAGCTGATGCCGTCGACGGTCATCACGATGGTCATGAAGGAGAACGGGTTCAACGGCCCGGTGCTCTCCGTGTCCGCCATGTGCTCGTCGGGCAATGCGGGCCTGCTGACGGCCAAGTCGTGGCTCGACAACAACATCGCCACCGACGTGCTGCTGCTCGCCACCGACCTGTCGGGCATCGTCGAGAACTTCCGCTGGTTCTCCGACCTGGGCGTGGCCGTGCTCGACCGCCCTCCGCTCGACGCCTGCCGGCCCTTCCAGGAGGGGAGCCGGGGGTTCGTCGGCGGCGAGGCGGCCGTGGCGATGATGCTCTCGGCCGACCAGTCCGGCGCCTACGGCAGGGTGCTCGGTGGGGCGATGACCCACGACGCCTACCACCCGATCACGATCGCCCCCGACCTCGCGCAGGTCCGCAACGCCTTCGTGCGGGCGCTCGACGACGCCGGGGTCGCCGCCTCGGAGATCGGCTACGTCAACGCTCACGGGCCGGGGACCGCGCAGTGCGACGCCGCGGAGGGCCAGCTCTTCGACGAGCTGTTCCCGGAGGCGCACGGGATCTACTCGATGAAGCCCTTCACGGGCCACTGCCAAGCCGCGGCCGGGGCCGTCGAGCTCCTCGCCACCCTCTTCTCGTACGAGACCGGGGTCATCCCGGCCCCTCCCCGGGTCGCCCCCGGCCACGCGCGGCTGGTCGACGGGAGCACGGAGCGCCAGCCGGGGCTCGAGCTGAAGTCCTCCATCGGCATGGGCGGCATCAACGCAGTGGTCGTCGTGGATGAGCCAAGAACCACCACTCACTGAGCTGCCGTTATCACGCTCAGTGCTACCGGGGCAGCTCGTGGCGCGCCGTGGGCGCGACGCTAAAGAACGCGTCGAAACGAGCCGAAGGTCAGTCGTGGCAACGAAGCGGCCCGAGGACGGCGTGCGCGAGGAGGTCGTCGCTCGCGCCACCGACACCGACGAGCCTGCGGCCCCCAAGCTCCGCGAGACGGGCACGCCGTCGCCCTTCCCGTGGATGGACGTCATCGACCCGGACGCCGTCAACTCGCTGGCCTGGTTCTACGACAGCGAGGAGGACGCCGTCCGGTGGTCGTCCTCCGTCGAGGCGTTCTTCGGCTACCCCGCCGCCGTGACCGGCTTCGCCGTCGGCGGGCCGAGCGAGGCCCGGCCGGTGGCCTCCCTCGGCGACGCCCTCGTCGAGCCCGTCATCGCCTCGATCCGCGCCGGGGCGGCCTCCGACGACTACGACCTGCGCGTGCTCGTCACCGACCCCGGGCAGGTCCAGCACGAGGTCATCGTGCGCGCCTCGCTGGTGGAGTCCGAGGGTGGTCCGACGCAGGCCGGGCTGGCCCTCGACGGTCGCACCGGCTACATCGGCGTGGTCGTCGACATCTCACGGCAGCACGCGGTGAGCCAGGCCTTCGGGGACATCGCTGACCGCTTCCAGCTGCTCACGGACCTCAGCCCGGACGTCATCGTCGTCCACCAGGACGGCGTCCTCGTGTACGGGAACCCCGCCGCCGTCCGGGCCGTCGGCGCCGAACGCATGGAGCAGTGCTACGGCTGGCCCGTGAGCGCCTTCGTCCACCCCGACGACATGGCGGGCGTGGCCGAGCGGATCAGCCAGCTCCGCGAGTACGGCCAGTACTCCGAGCACGGCGACCTCCGCATCATCGGCCTCGACGGGCAGACCCGCTACATGGACGTCCTGAGCGTCTTGACCACCTGGAACGGCCGTCCCGCCTACCAGGTGATCATGCGCGACCTGTCCGAGCGCCGTGCGGCCGAGGCCGCCGCCCGCTATCGGGCAAGCCTCGTCGCCCACGTCTCCGACGCCATCATCGGCATCGACAGCGACGGTCACATCGACAGCTGGAACGAGGCCGCCGAGGCGATCTACGGCTGGTCGGAGGACGAGGTGATCGGACGGTCGCTCGTCTCCATCGTGAGCGGGTCGGAGTCGGACAGCGCGTCCATCATCGAGCGCGGCGAGCGCGTCCACGTGCGCCGCGACGGCACCGGCGTCGAGGTCCGGGTGTCGCTCGACCCCCTGCTCGACTCGGCCGGCCAGCCGACCGGCTGGGTGGTCGTGTGCACCGAGCTGACGGACGCCCGCCGGGCCGAGGAGGGCCGGCGGGCAGCCGAGGAGCGCTACGCCGCCGTCGTGTCCTCGCTGAGCGAGGGCATCGTGGTCTTCGACGCGTCCGGCAACGTGTGCGCCAGCAACGGTGCGGCGACGCGGATCCTGGGCGACCGGCTCGGTGCCAACGGCGGCCATGCCGCCTTCGCCGGCGCCTCGATGGCCATCCGCGGCGACGGCCTGCCGCTTCCCGGCTCCGCCTTCCCCCACGAGCTCGCCCTCGCCACCGGCCAGCCCCAGGACGAGGTCGTCGTCGGGGTCATCGGCGACGGCGGCCGGCGGCAGTGGCTGCTCATGAGCGCCCGGGTGCTCTCGCCCGAGGAAGGCTCCGACCAGCCGATGGTCGTGTGCTCGTTCACCGACATCACCGAGCGCAAGGCCGCCGAGGCACAGCTCCACTGGCTCGCCTACCACGACCAGCTGACCGGGCTCACCAACCGGGCGTTCGCCCTCACGCAGCTCGGCCAGACCCTGCTCACGTCGCGCCGCCACGGCGTGGGCACGGCGGTGATGTCGCTCGACCTCGACCGCTTCAAGATGGTCAACGACTCGCTCGGCCATGCCATCGGCGACGAGGTGCTGGTCGGCCTGGCCAACCGCCTGAAGGCCGCCGTGCGGGGCGGGGACATCGTCAGCCGGCTGGCAGCCGACGAGTTCATGGTCGTGTGCCGCAACGTCGTCGACATGGAGATGGCGGTCACGCTGGCCCAGGAGCTCTGCCGGGTCCTGGCCGAGCCGGTCGTCGTCTCGCTCGGGCGCGAGATCACCTTGACGGCGAGCGCCGGGGTCGTCTTCGTCGCCGACGAGGACGAGGGCTCCCCCGAGGACCTCCTCCAGCGGGCCGACCTCGCCATGTTCGACGCCAAGGAGCGGGGGCGCAACCGCGTCACGATCTTCGACTCCGAGGTCCACCACCCGCGGGTGGCACGCCTCGAGCTCTACGAGGACCTGCGACGGGCCATCGAAGCAGACGAGCTGAGCGTCCACTACCAGCCGATCGCCGCGGTGGACGACGACCGGATCGTCGGCATGGAGGCGCTCGTCCGCTGGTTCCACCCGGCCCGGGGCCTCCTGCCGCCCTCGGAGTTCATCCCGTACGCCGAGGAGACCGACCTCATCAACCTGCTCGGTCGCTGGGTGCTCCGGAAGGCGTGCGCCACCATGGCCCAGTGGCGCCGCGAGCTTCCGGGCGCCGGTGACGCCTACGTGACGGTGAACCTGTCCGCCCAGCAGCTCAACGACCCCGATCTGCTCGACGCCATCGCCGGCGTCCTCGACGAGACCGGCCTCCCGCCCGAGGCGCTCGTGATGGAGGTCACCGAGAGCATGCTGATGAGCGACACGTCGGCCGGCATCGCCGTCCTCGGCGGCATCCACGAGATGGGCGTCGGGCTCGCCATCGACGACTTCGGCACCGGCTACTCGTCGCTCGCCCAGATCAAGCGGTTCCCGGTGAAGATCCTGAAGATCGACCACTCCTTCGTCGACGGGCTCGGCAACTTCGAGCACGACGAGGCGATCGTCGCCGCCATCGTCCAGATGAGCAAGGCGCTCGGGCTCACCGTCCTCGCCGAGGGCGTCGAGACCGTCCGCCAGCTCGAGCGGGTGACCGCCCTCGGCTGCGACCTCTACCAGGGCTACCTGCTCGCCCGCCCGACGCTGGCCGACCAGGCGCAGCTCCAGTTCGTCGACTGAGCGACGGCGAGCACCCGCCGCCGGGGCACCGGCCGGGTCCGCACCGCACCGTGGCTGCCGCTCCGACGCGCGCCCTCGACCAGGTGGTCAGCCCAGGCGCTCGATGACGGTGGCGTTGGCCTGGCCACCGCCCTCGCACATGGTCTGGAGCCCGTAGCGGGCGCCCGTACGCTCCATCTCGGCCAGCAGCGTGGCGAGCAGGCGTGCCCCCGACGCGCCGGTGGGATGGCCGATGGCGATCGCGCCGCCGTTCACGTTGACCCGGCTCATGTCCGCGTCGTGCTCCTTGGCCCAGGCGAGGACGACCGAGGCGAACGCCTCGTTGACCTCGACGAGGTCGATGTCGTCGAGGGACAGCTTCGCCTTGGAGAGCACCATGCTCGTCGCCGGGATCGGAGCGGTCAGCATGATGACGGGGTCGTTGGCGGCCACCGCGAACGTGTGGAAGCGGGCCCGTGGCGTGAGCCCGAGCGACGCGGCGCGTTCCTCGGACATCACGAGCACGGCGGCCGCGCCGTCGGAGATCTGCGACGACGTGGCGGCGGTCACCGACCCGCCCTCGACGAAGCACGGGGGGAGGGCGGCGAGCGTCTCGACCGTCGACGACGGTCGCACCCCCTCGTCCCTGTCGAGCGGTCCTTCGCCGGCGGGGTCGCCCTCGTCGGTGCCGGGCACGGCGACCCTGCCCTCGAGGCGGGCGCGTCGCGTCTCGAGCGGGACGAGCTCGCGGGCGAACCTCCCCTCGGCGATGGCCACGGCGGCCCGTCGGTGCGACTCGGCGGCGTAGCGGTCCATGTCCTCGCGGTCGATCGACCACCGCCGGGCGATCTCCTCGGCACAGAGCCCCTGGTGGACCGCTTCGTACCGGCCGAGCACGGTCGGGCCGTAGGCCTCGCCGGGCCCGCTGGCCGTGGTCGAGCCGATCGGGACGCGGCTCATCGCCTCGACGCCGCCGGCCACCACCACGTCCATCGCACCGGCCCGGACGGCCTGGGCGGCGAAGTGGACGGCCTGCTGCGCCGAGCCGCACTGCCGGTCCACCGTGGTGCCCGGCACCGTGTCGGGGAACCCCGCGGCGAGCCCCGCGCTGCGGGCGATGTTCATCGCCTGCTCGCCGACCGTCATGGTGCACCCGAGGACCACGTCCTCGACGAGGCTCGGGTCGAGGTCGTTGCGCTCCACGAGCGCCCGCAGCGGCTGGGCGGCGAGGTCGACGGCGTGCCATCCCGACAGGCGTCCGTTGCGCTTTCCGACGGGCGTGCGGACGGCGTCCACGATCACGGCATCTGACATGTCGTCATTCTTGCCCAGGGGAGCCGGTTGCCGAAAATCTGGCGATGTGTCAGATTTCTCGGGCCATGGCCGACGGCATGACGTTGGACGACTCCACGGCGGAAGCCGCCTTCCGCGCCGAGGCCCGCGCCTGGTTGGCCGAGCACGTCCCTTCGCCGGGGTCGCTCCGCTCGCTCGACACGGCGGAAGGGTTCGCCGCCCACCGGGAGTGGGAGCGGACGATGGCCGACGACCGCTGGTCGGTCGTGTCCTGGCCCGCCGAGCTCGGCGGTCGAGGCGTCGGCCTGGCCGAGTGGCTCGTCTTCGAGGAGGAGTACTGGGCCGCCGGCGCCCCTGCCCGGGTCAGCCAGAACGGCATCTTCCTGCTCGCGCCGACCCTCTTCGAGTTCGGCACGCCGGCCCAGCGAGCGCGGTTCCTGCCCCCCATGGCCCGGGCCGACGAGGTGTGGTGCCAGGGTTGGTCGGAGCCCGACGCCGGCAGCGACCTCGCCGGCATCCGGAGCCGAGCCGTGCGGGCGCCCCACGACGACGGCTGGCTGCTCGACGGCCAGAAGACGTGGGCGTCGCGGGGCGCCTTCGCCGACTGGTGCTTCGGGCTCTTCCGGACCGACCCCGCCGCCGAGCGCCACCGCGGCCTCACGTACTTCCTCGTCGACCTCGCCTCGGCCGGGGTCACCGTCCGACCGATCCCCCAGCTCGACGGTGAGCCGGGGTTCGCCGAGCTCTTCTTCGACCGGGTGTTCGTCCCCGACGACCAGGTGCTCGGCTCGGTGGGCGACGGGTGGCGGGTCGCCATGGCGACGGCCGGCTCCGAACGTGGCCTCAGCCTGCGGAGCCCGGGCCGCTACACGCGGGGCGCCCGGCGGCTCGTCGAGCTCTACACCGAGACCCAGCGCCGCGACCCCGAGCGGGCAGCGCTCGCCGCCGACGCCGTGGCGGCGGCGTGGGTGTCGGCCGAGTGCTACCGGCTCCACACGCTGTGGACGGCGACCAAGGTGCTCGACGGCAGCGCGGTGGGCCCCGAGGCCAGCGCCAACAAGATCCACTGGTCCGAGACCGACCTGGCCGTCCACCAGGCGGCGCTGGCCCTCCTCGGCCCCGCCGCGGAACGGTGCGGACCGGGCGCCCCGGGCGGGTGGCTGGACGGCTTCCTCTTCGCCCTGGCAGGGCCGATCTACGCCGGCACCAACGAGATCCAGCGCAACGTCGTCGCCGAGCGCCTCCTCGGCCTGCCGCGGGGCTGACGGAGGACGAGGCACCCGTGCACTTCGCGTTCACCGACGAGCAGCTCGAGCTCCGGGACACGCTGCGGCGGCTCCTCGAGGCGACGTGCGGCCCCTCCGAGCTGCGCGCCGCGTTCGAGGACCCCGCGAGCGGTGCCGAGCGGTGGCAGCGGCTCGTCGAGCTCGGCGTGGTCGGGCTGACCGCCCCCGAGGGCGTCGGAGGCCTGGGGCTCGGCCTGTGCGACCTGGCTCCGTTGCTCGAGGAAGCCGGTGCCGCCGCGCTCCCCGAGCCGCTCGCCGAGGCGACCGCCCTCGTCACGCCGTTGCTCGCCGGCGGTGCCGGCGGTGCCGGCGGTGCGCAGGGCAGCGGGGACGGGCCCGGTGGCGGGGAGAGCTCGTGGCTCGGCGCCGTGGCGACCGGGGCGGTCCGGGTGGCGGTGGCCCCGTCGCCCGCGAGCGGTCGCCCCGGTGGCCCGCTCACGTGCGACCTCGTCCCCCACGCTGCGGCAGCCGACCTCGTGGTCGCCGCCGTGCCCGAGCCCGAGGGAGCGGGTTTCGAAGTGCACGCCGTCCCCACGGCGGCCCGCGTCGAGCCGGTGCCCTCCCTCGACCCGACCCGGCGCCTCGGCCGGCTCACCTGGGAGCCCGCCGACGCCGAGGTGGTCGTCGCCGGCGCTTCCGGCCGCTCGGCGTGGGAAGCGCTCGAGGACCGCGCGGCGATGGCCACGGCGGCGCTGCTGGTCGGGCTGGCCGACCGCCTGGTAGGCCTCGGTGCCGCCTACGCGCTCCAGCGGCACCAGTTCGGGCGGCCGATCGGGAGCTTCCAGGCGGTCAAGCACCTCCTCGCCGACGCCCGGGTGGCCCTCGAGTTCGCCCGACCCGCCGTCTACGCGGCCGCGTGGTCGCTCGACCACGGGACACCCGACGCCGGCGTGGCGGCCGACGTCGCCAAGTCGGCGGCCGGCGACGCGGCCGCGTCGGCCGCCCGCGCCGCGCTGCAGGTGCACGGGGCCATCGGGTACACGTGGGAGTGCGACCTCCACCTCTACCTCAAGCGCACGTGGGCGCTCGTCGAGGCGTGGGGACCACCGGCCCTCCACCGCGACCGCCTGCTGAAGCGCATGGTCGACCGGGCCGGACCGGGGGCGGCGGGCCCGGGGGCGCACGGTGGGCGACCCGCTCAGGGCACCGCGTAGGCGTAGACGGGCATCCCGTTGACGGCCGCCGACTCGGAGGGGAGGTAGGGCCCGTTGATCGTCACGGCCAGCGACCCGTTGGGCGCCGGCCCCGAGTCGCCTTCGACGTCGACGATGGCGCCGTCCGGCCACCGCTGCGCGACGAGGCCGACGTGGAGCGAGGTCGCCGTCGACCACGGACCGGTCCCGAAGAGGACGGCGTCGCCGGCGACCGGAGCGGCGGTCGGCGGAAGGTCGGCGGTGTGCGCCTGGGCCCAGTAGAACATGTCGCCGGTGAACGCGTAGGTCGGGACGGGCACCCCCGCCTGGCGCCACACCCAGGTGGCGAACAGCGAGCACCATGCCTCGCACGGGCCGTAGGGGTTGCAGAAGGAGCCGGCCACCGGGTCGCTGCGCACCTGCGAGTCGGCGATGGCCGTGATCGCCGCACCGGTCGGCGACGTGGCCGAGTCGGGGTTCACGAAGGAGTAGTCCCACCCGTCGGGCTCGAGCAGCCAGTAGCCGCCGCCGTCGGGCGTGAGGGCGACCCCGGCGATCGGCGGGACGTCGGCGGGGTCGCCTGCGTAGCCGCCCGCCAGCGAACCGAAGGAGCGGGCGTCCCCGAAGGTGTCGACCACCCCGTTGCTCAGCACCAAGAGGTATCCACCGCCGTCGTGGGTCGCCGCCATGGCCACCACCGGGTCGCTCAGCGGACGCCCGCCGTCGGAGCCGTAGAAGCCGGCGTCGCCGAAGGCGAAGACGCCGCCGTCGGCGCCCACCAGCCAGTACCCCTTGCCGTCGGGGGTCGCCGCCATGGCCACGACCGGAGCGTTCAGGGGGTGCCCTCCCATCGAGCCGTAGAAGCCGGCGTCGCCGAAGGCGAAGACGCCGCCGTCGTGCGCCACCAGCCAGTACCCCTTGCCGTCGGGGGTCGCCGCCACGGCCACGACCGGGGCGTTCAGGGGGTGCCCTCCCATCGAGCCGTAGAAGCCGGCGTCGCCGAAGGCGAAGACACCGCCGTCCATCGCCGCGAGCCAGTACCCCTTGCCGTCGGGGGTGGGAGCGATAGCGATGACGGGACCGACCAGGTGGAGCGTGCCGAGCGAGCCGTAGAAGGCGGCGTCGCCACCGGTGAAGACGCCGCCGTCGGCCGACGCGAGCCAGTAGCCCTCGCCGGGACCGGGGGCGGCGGCCATGGCGACCATCACGGAGTTGAGCGGCGTCGTGGGGGGGACCGTCGCCAGGGTCAGGGCGTCGCCGAAGCCGATGACGCCCCCGCCCTGGTAGATCTGCGGGCTCGGCACCGGCACGGTCGCCGCCCGGGCCGACGGCGCCATCACGACGGGGGTGCCGAGGGCGGCGAGTGTGGTCACGACCGCTACCGCGGGAGCGACCGCCCGGCGCGCGACTCTTCGCACGACCCTGCGCACCGCCCCCGGACGCACGAGGAATCGCGCCGGCGAGCTCACTCCCGCTCATGCTAGGCCACCGACGTGCCGATGGACACGATGGCGCCCGCGACGCCCGGACCCGCGCTCGGGGTCACCCGCGCCGCGGCCCGACGAGCGGTACCGTGGGTACCGCCGTCCGCGGACACGGGCACTCGGATGGACGTCGGCGAGCGCGGCGTCGGGGAGCAGACCAGGTGAGCAGTGCGAACGTGGGACGGGAGACAGCGGCGGTGACCGGCGGCCACGACCAGGAGACGGTGCGGTGAGCCCCCGACCCGAGCAGCCCGAGCCGTTCCTCCGAGGGGCCCCGTACCCCGCCTACGGCGACACCCCGTACCCGCGGGCGAACCCGTCCGACGTCGCCCGGCTGCCCGCCGACGTCTGGCACGCCTCGCAGGTCCCCGTCGGGGTGCGCCTCGAGCTCGTCGGCGACGCCGAGGCGGTCGACATCGGCTACCGGACGACGACCGGGAACCTCGGCTATCGGGGCGAAGGCGCAGGCATCACGTTCTCGGTGTGGCGAAGCGGGCACAAGGTGTGCGAGGAGGAGGCCGTCCTGGGCGAGGGGATGGTCCGGCTCGCGCTCGTGCCCGACGCCCCCGACCGGCCGGCGACGGTGTACCTCCCCGAGGGCATGCAGCCGGTCGTCCTCTCCGTGAACCCGGTCGGCGGCGACGTCCGGCCGGCGCCTCCGCTGCCCCGCTGGCTGGCCTACGGCGACTCGATGACCCAGGGCTGGATCGCGTCGGGCCCGTCGCAGGCGTGGACGGCCATCGCCGCCCGCAAGGCCGGTCTCGACCTCGTGAACCTCGGCTACGCAGGGGCGGCCCGCGGCGAGATCGTCTCGGCCGAGCACATCGCCGAGCTGCCGGCCGATATCGTGACGATCGCGGTGGGCGCCAACTGCTGGACCCGCACGCCTCACACGGTCGCTATGGTGGGCGCCAACCTCGACGGGTTCCTCGACGTCGTCCGGGCGGGCCATCCCGGCGTGCCCGTCGTGGTGGTGAGCCCGCTCGTGCGCCCCGACGCCGAGCGCATCCCCAACCGCCTCGGCGCCACCCTCGGCGACATCCGCGCCGCCATCGAGTCGACCACGCGCGAGCGCATGCGCAGCGACGACCGGATCACCCTTGTCGAGGGGGCCACCGTGATCCAAGAGGAGCACCTGGAGGACGGGCTCCACCCGGGGGACGAGGGGCACAAGCGCATCGCTGCCGCCGTCGTGAAGGTCCTGACCGCCTCCCTCAAGAACGCCGGCGCCGCCGCCACGCCGGCCGACGACCCCGCCTCGCCGGCCGACGACCCCGCCACGCCGGCCGACGACCCCGCCACGCCGGCCGACGACCCCGCCACGGCGGCCGACGACCCCGCCACGGCAGCCGACGACGAGCCGCTCGAGGCGGACCCGGCGGAGCCCTGAGCCGGTCGTGGACCCCTTCGGTCTCGCCGGGGCCTTCCGGGTCGACGGCCGTGTCGCCCTCGTCACGGGGGCGGGCAGCGGGATCGGCCGGGCCAGCGCCGAGGCGCTGGCCGGCGCCGGAGCCCACGTGGTGTGCGCCGACGTGGCCGCCTCCTCGGCCGAGGCGACGGCCGCGGGGATCGTGACAGCCGGCGGATCGGCCGAGCCGGTCGCCCTCGACGTGGCAGACCGCCTGGCGGTCGACCGCACCGCCGTCGACACCGTGCGCCGGCACGGATCGCTCGACGTCTGGTGCAACATCGCCGGCGTCATGGTCGAAGGACCGATGGTCGACACGGCAGAGGAGGACCTCGACCGCATCCTCGCCGTCAACCTGAAGGGCGTCTACTTCGGGTGCCAGTCGGCGGCCCGGGCCATGGTGGCGCAGGGGCGCGGGAGCATCGTGAACGCGTCGTCGGCCGCCGCGGACACGCCGAGCCCGAACATCTCCGCCTACGCGGCGTGCAAGGCTGCCGTCGTCCAGATGACCCGCTCGCTGGCCGTCGAGGTCGGCCGTGCGGGCGTGCGGGTGAACGCCGTCGCCCCGGGGTTCGTCCTCACCGGCATGACCGGCCGGTACTTCGTGCGGCCCGACGGGACCGTGGACGAGGCGATGCGCGACGCGGTCGTCGAGCCCTTGCGACGCCACACGCCCCTGCGCCGCATCGGCGAGGTCGAGGACATCGCGGCCGCCGTCCTCTACCTGGCCTCGGACGCCTCGTCGTTCGTCACCGGGCAGGTGGTCAGGCCCAACGGCGGCGTGGCCATGGCGTGACCACGCGGGGGACGTCCCCTCCTGCGCCCGGTCCCCGCCGGTGCGCTGGCGGGGGGACCGGGCGCAGGCCGGAGGACCTGACACACCGTCAGAACCCCGGGTACACTGCCCCCATGGCCGAGCTGCCGCGCATCATCTCCGTCGACGACCACGTGGTCGAGCCCCCGAACGTGTGGACCGATCGGCTCCCCGCCCGCTACCACGACGTCTGTCCGCGGGTGGTGCGGGCGCCGATGGGCGAGATCACCTTCGTAGGCGGCAAGCTCACCGTCGTCCCGGGATCGGAGGGAGCCCCGACCGACTGGTGGTACTACGAAGAGCTCCGGCGGCCGTTGTTGCGCCTCGACTCGGCCGTCGGCGTCCCCCGCGACGAGGTCACGATGCGAGGCATCACGTACGAGGAGATGCGTCCGGGCTCGTACCAGGTGGGGCCGCGGCTCGAGGACATGGACGCCAACCACATCGAGGCCTCGCTCTGCTTCCCCACTTTCCCGCGCTTCTGCGGCCAGACCTTCTCCGAGGCGTCGGACAAGGAGCTGGCGCTCCTCTGCGTCAGGGCGTACAACGACTGGATGGTCGAGGAGTGGTGCGGCCCCGAGGCCGGCGGCCGTCTCGTCCCCCTCACGCTCGTGCCCCTCTGGGACGTCGAGCTGGCGGCCGCCGAGGTGCGCCGCAACGCCGAGCGCGGGGTGCGGGCGGTGTGCTTCAGCGAGATCCCCCCGTTCCTCGGGCTGCCCTCGGTGCACGACCCGGACCAGTACTGGGACCCGTTCTTCCGCGCCTGTGAGGAGACCGGGACGGTGGTCAACATGCACATCGGCTCGTCGTCCAAGATGCCGTCGACGTCCGCCGACGCGCCGCCCGCCGTGGGGTCGACCCTCACCCACTCGAACGCCACGTACTCGATGGTCGACTACCTCTTCTCCGGCGTGCTGGTGCGGTTCCCCCGCCTCCAGCTCGCCTACGCGGAGGGGCAGATCGGGTGGATCCCCTACATCCTCGAGCGCGCCGACACGGTGTGGGAGGAGAACCGGGGGTGGGGCGGCGTGGCCGACCGGGTCCCCGAGCCGCCCTCTGTGTACTTCCGGCGCCAGATCACCGGGTGCTTCTTCGACGACGCCCACGGCCTCCGCTCGGTGGAGGAGATCGGCGTCGACAACATCACCTACGAGTCCGACTACCCGCACTCGGACTCGACGTGGCCCCGAACCCGCCAGATCGCCGAGGAGCAGATGAAGGACCTCACCGACGACCAGCGCGAGCGGATCGTCCGGGGCAACGCGATCCGGCTCTACGGTCTCGACCTCGGCTGACGCCGGTCCCCGGGGCGAGGGCGGCAGGTCGGGCGAGGTGGACCTCACGGAGACCGAGGACGAGCACCGGTTCCGCGTGGAGCTGCGTGCCTGGCTGGCGGGCGTGCTCCCGACCCTCCCTCCCGCCCCGCCAGCGACCGACTGGCCGGCCCGGCGGGCGTACGACACGGGTTGGCAGCGCATGCTCTACGACGCCGGCTACGCCGGCGTCGACTGGCCCGTCGAGAGCGGCGGTCGTGGCGCCTCCCCTGTCGAGCAGCTCATCTTCAAGGAGGAGCTCGAGCGGGCCGGGGCGCCCTTCGGGTGGGCCAACTTCGTCGGCACGCTGCACGCCGGCCCGACCCTCATCGCCGAAGGGACCCCGGAGCAGCGCCAGCGGTACCTGCCGGCGATCCTCCGCGGCGAGGAGGTGTGGTGCCAGGGCTTCTCGGAGCCCGATGCCGGCAGCGACCTGGCATCGTTGCGGACCCGTGCCGTGCGCGACGGCGACGACTACGTCGTGACGGGGTCGAAGGTGTGGACCTCCCACGCCGAGGTCGCCGACCAGTGCGAGCTCCTCGTCCGCACCGGAGAGCCGGGCAGCCGCCATCGAGGCATCACGTGGCTCGTGCTCCCCATGGGCACCCCGGGCGTCGAGGTCCGGCCCCTGCGCACGATGGCCGGATCCAACGAGTTCGCCCAGCTCCACCTCGACGAGGTGCGGGTCCCGGTGGCCAACCGTGTCGGCGCCGAGAACGACGGCTGGCGGGTGACCATGGTCACCCTCGGCTTCGAGCGCGGCACCGCCTTCGTCGGCGACCTCCTCGAGGCCGTGCGCCTGCTCGAGCGGGTCGCCGAGCTGGCTCGGCGCACGGGCGCCTCCGAGGACCTCGGGGTGCGTCGCCAGCTCGGGCACCTGCGCGCCGAGCTCGACGGCCTGTGGGCGCTGACCCGCCGCACCGTCTCCCAGGCCACCCGCACCGGGGTCCCGGGCCCGGGCGGCACCGTGTTCAAGCTGGCCTACAGCGAGACGCGCCAGCGCCTCGGCGAGCTCTCGCTCGAGCTCGTCGGGCGAGCCGGGTTGCTCGCCGAGGACGTCGAGGCGGCGGACGGAGGCGAGCCCCTCCCGGTGGCCGACTTCGTCGACGACTGGTTCCGGGGCCTGTCCCTCACGATCGCTGCCGGCACCTCTCAGGTCCAGCGCAACATCGTGGGCGAGCGGCTCCTCGGCCTTCCGAAGGAGCCGCCGGCGACGCCGGCCCGATCGGAGCAGGGACGGGGATGGACTTCGAGCTGACCGCGTCACAGGCGGACCTCGCGGACGCCGTCGCCCGCCTCCTCGCCGGCGAGTACCCGCTCGAGGCCGTGCGCTCGGCCGAGGGCGCACCGGCGGTGGTCGACCGCGAGCGGTGGTCCCGTCTCGCCGAGGCGGGCGTGTTCTCGCTCCGCCTCCCCGAGGACGCCGGGGGCGCCGGGCTCGGCCTGGCCGACGCCACGCTCGTCTTCGAGGAGCTGGGCCGCATGCTCGTCCCCGGGCCGCTCGTCGCCACGCACCTCGCCGCCGGGGTCGTCGACGGAGCGGCCGAGGGCAGGACGCTCGTCGGGCTGGCCGTGGTGCCGCCCGGCGGGGGCGACGGCGTGGTCCCGGTCGTCGTCGAGCACCTCGCCGACGCCGACGTGCTGGCCGTGCTCGACGAGGACGGCATCACCGTCGTCTCGTCCACCGAGGTGGAGGCCCGGGCGGTGGCACGGCCGCTCGACCCCCTCACCCCGTTGTGGACCACCCGAGCCCTCCCCCGAGGGGCGCGCGTCGCGGGGCCCGAGGAGGCGGCGCGATGGCGCCGCGACGGGACCGTGCTCACCGCCGCCCTCCAGGTCGGGCTGGCCCGGTTCGCCACCGAGCTGGCCGCCAGCCACGCGCGCGAACGGCACCAGTTCGGGCGGCCGATCGGGAGCTTCCAGGCGGTCAAGCACCTCTGCGCCGACATGGAGGTCCGGAGCACGCTCGCCCGGGTGGCCGTGCAGGCCGCCGGGGCCACCGCCGACCAGCCCGGCGTCGGCGACCCCGAGGTCGCCGCCGCCGAGGCGAAGGTGCTGGCCGACGACGCCGCTGTCGGCAACGGCCGCGCCTGCATGCAGGTCCACGGGGGCATGGGGTTCACCTGGGAGTCGCCCGTGCACCTCGTCGTGAAGCGGGCACGCGTGCACGCGAACCAGTTCGTCACCGCCGCAGAGGCCTCGGCCTGGCTGGGGGCGACGATCCCCCTCCCCTCGCAGCGCCAAGCCGAGGAGCCGACGCCATGACCGCGGACCACCCGACCGAGCCGGCCCCGACCGATTCCCTGGTGCCAGCCGACCCGCTGGTGCCAGCCGACCCGCTGGTGCCAGCCGACGCGCTGGTGCCAGCCGACGCGCTGGTGCCAGCCGACGCGGTGCCCGTCCTGCCGGCCGGCCGGCTCGTCTTCGGGCTCCAGCTGCCGGTCCAGTCCCAGTCCACCCTCTACACGCAGCCATGGGAGGCCTCGGCCGGCCCCGACGAGCTCGCGTCGGTGGCTCGGGCCTGCGAGGACGCCGGCTTCTTCTACGTCGGGGTGTGCGACCACACGGCGATCCCCGCCCGCCTGGCCGCCGCCATGAGCACCACCTGGTACGACACCGTGGCCACCCTCGGGTGGTTGGCCGCTGCCACCACCCGCGTTCGGCTCCTCTCCCACGTCTACGTCGTCGCCCTCCGTCACCCGCTCCGGGCCGCCAAGGAGTTCGCCACCCTCGACGTCCTCTCGAAGGGCCGGGTCATCTGCGGCGTCGGGGCAGGGCACGTCGCCGAGGAGTTCGCCCACCTCGGTCCTCCCTTCGCCGAGCGCGGGGGCGCCACGGACGAGGCCGTCGGGGCCCTTGCCCGGGCCCTGGCCGACGAGTTCCCCGTCCTGCCGGGGCCCCGCTGGCCGGCCGAGGGGCTCGGCGTCGGGCCCCGACCGGTCCAGGTGCCCCGGCCGCCGATCTGGGTCGGCGGCTCGTCCCCGGCCGCCCTGCGCCGGGCTGCCCGTCTCGGGGACGGCTGGCTGCCCCAGACGCTCGGACCCAACGCCGAGGCGGTGTCCAGGCTTCGGGCACTGCGTGAGGAGCTCCGACCGGGCTGCCCCATCGACGTGGGCGCGCTGTGCGAGCCGCTCTACGTCGGCACGCCTCCGCAGGGGCTGGACCCGTCCCCCGGTACGGTCAGCGGTGCTCCCGGGAGGCTCGCCGAGCACCTCGGCGCGTTCGCCGAGGCCGGGGCCGGCCAGGTGCAGGTCCGCTTCCCGTCACGCTCGGTCGAGGAGCTGGTCGACCAGGTCACCGCGTTCGGGGAGCAGGTCGTCCCCCTGCTCCCCGGCGCGTAGGAGCGCGGGCCGCATCGGGCCGCAGAGCGGCCGGGTCCGGAGCGGGCACCTCGGCGGGCACCTCGGCGGGCACCTCGGCGGGCACCTCGGCGGGCACCTCGGCGGGCTCAGCGGCCAGCCGTCGTCGAGGTGGGCGTGGCAGCGGCGCCGGTGGTGGACGTCATCGACGAGGTGGACGTCGACGCCCCGCGCGTGGTGCCAGCCGTCGACGAGGTGGTCGAGGACCCGGCAGCCGACGTCGTCGTGGTCGACCCCGAGGCCGCCGTGGTCGACGTGCTCGTCGAGACGGCACCGCCCGACGTCGTGGTCGTGGTGGTCGTGGTGGTGGTCGCCGCGCCGGCCGGGACGGCGCCACCGGAGACGGGACGGCCCGCCACGGTGGTCGTCGGAGCCGCCGGCACGGTCGTGTCGGGGACGGCACGGACGTAGTACGTCACCCGTTTGGCGTGCGGGACGAGAAGGTAGAGGGCGCCGAGCCCCAGGAAGGCGACGGCGAAGAGGACCGTGGACCACCGGACGCGCAGGCGGGCGTGGACCGGCCTGCCCAGCCAGGCGGTCAGGGTGCTGCGGTGGGTCGCGACCACGACGGGCCCGGTCGGCGGCGAGTCGGCGTCGCTCACGACGAGCTCGACGCGGTGCTGTCGCCGATCGACGGCGAGATGACCCCGGCGGCGCGCAGGGCGACGGCGGCACGCAGGCGCAGCTCCCGGCCGACCTCGAACTGTCGGCCGGGGAGCGTCCGGGCGATCAGCCGGAGCTGGACGTACCCGACGTCGATCGTCTCGACACCGGCCACGACCGGCGCGCCGAGCAGGACGTCGTGCCAGCTCGGGTCACCCGCCATGGCGTCGACGACGCCACGGAGGATGCCCGTCACCTGCTCCAGGTCCTCGGTCACCGGAACGGGGATGTCGATGACGGCGCGCGACCACTCCTTCGACAAGTTGGTGACCTGGCGAAGGGCGCTGTTGGGGACGACGATGAGCTCCCCCTGGGCGGTCCGCATCTTGGTGACCCGCAGCGTGAGCTCCTCCACCGTTCCGGTGACGCCCGCCGCCTGCCCGGGCACCGACAGGCGGATGACGTCGCCGAAGGCGAACTGGTGCTCGGCCAGCAGGAAGAACCCGGCGAGCAGGTCGCCGACGAGCTGCTGGGCCCCGAACCCGAGGCCGATGCCGACCACGGTGGCCGGGGCGACGAGCGTCGTGAGGGGGATGCCCAGCCGGTCGATGCCGACGATGCCGGCGACGAAGTAGACGAGGGCCACGACGGCCCACTCGACGGCTTGGCTGACGGCGCGGGAGCGCTTGACCTCCTCGGACGCGACCGACCCGGACTCGATCGTGACCCTGATGTGGGCGTCGATGGACGCGCGCCGCGCCGCGCCCACCCAGTGGACGAAGCGGGCGACGAGGATCGCGCCGAGGAGGAGCACGACCACCGGGAGCAGCGAGTCACGGAGCCAGACGACGACGATGCCCGGAACCTACCATCGGCGACCCCGACGGCTCCGGAGCGACTGCGCGACGGCCGGCACCCGCACGCCGTTGGCCCGACCAACGGGCTCCGTCGGGCCGGCTCGTCCGGCTTGCCGTAAGCTGACGACGTGTCAGGTATCGGACGACGGAGCGCCGGCGTCGCCCCGTCGCAGGTGGGAGGGAGCCGCCGCTCATGCTCGACTACGTGATCCGCAACGGCATGGTCGTCGACGGCACCGGCTCACCCGCCCGCCGCGCCGCGGTGGGCGTGGCCGACGGGGCGGTCGTCGCCGTCGGCGAGGTGGACGACACGGGTGCCGTCGAGCTCGACGCGGAGGGCCTGGTGGTGGCACCGGGGATCGTCGACCCGCACACCCACTACGACGCACAGCTCTTCTGGGACCCCACGGCGTCCCCGTCGAACCTCCACGGCGTGACCACGGTCGTCGGCGGGAACTGCGGCTTCACGCTGGCGCCCGTCAAGGCAGCGGACCACGACTACCTGCGCCGGATGATGGCGAAGGTGGAGGGGATGCCGCTCGCCGCGCTCGAAGCCGGCGTCCCATGGGACTGGGAGACCTTCGGCGAGTACCTCGACCGGCTCGAGGGGTCCCTCGGGGTCAACGCCGGGTTCCTGGTCGGGCACTGCGCCCTGCGGCGCTTCGTGATGGGCGCGGAACGCGCCGCGGAGGTCGCCTCCGAGGCCGACGTGGCCGCCATGACCGCCCTCCTGGCCGCGTCGCTCGAGGCGGGCGGTCTCGGGTTCTCGTCGTCGCAGTCGCGTACCCACTCCGACGGCGACGGCAACCCCATCACCTCCCGGTCGGCCGACCGCGCCGAGATGCTCGCCTTCTGCGCCGAGGTGCGTCGGCACCCGGGGACGACGCTCGAGTACATCACGAACGGCTGTCTCGACACGTTCTCCGACGAGGAGATCGACCTGATGGTGGCCATGTCCACCACGGCGAGACGCCCGCTCAACTGGAACGTCCTGACGGTCGACTCGCGCACGCCCGACAAGACGGCCCGGCAGCTCGAGGCGTCTCGCCGGGCGGCAGAGGCCGGCGGGCGCATCGTGGCCCTCACCATGCCCACGCTCGTGCCCATGAACATGAGCTTCAAGACGCACTGCGCGCTGTTCCTCATCCCCGGGTGGGGCGAGGTGATGGGGCTCTCCGAGCAGGAGCGCCTCGCCGCCCTGGCCAAGCCCGAGGTGCGCGCCCTGCTCGACGAGCGCGCCCGATCGGAGCAGGCAGGGGTCTTCCGCCGCTTGTCGGGCTGGGCCAACTACGTGATCGGCGACACGTACGCCCCCGAGAACGCCCGGCTGAGCTGGCGCGACGTCGGCTCGATCGCCGCCGAGCAGCACAAGGCACCCTTCGACGCCCTGCTCGACGTGGTCGTGGCGGACGGGCTGCGCACGGTGCTGTGGCCCAAGGCCTCCGACGGCGACGACGCGTCGTGGCGGGCGCGGTCGGCCGTGTGGGACGACCCGGGCGTCATGATCGGCGGGTCGGACGCGGGTGCCCACCTCGACCGGATGTGCGGGTCCAACTACCCGACGGCCTTCCTCGGCGACTGCCTTCGGGGCCGCCAGCTCGCCACCCTCGAGCGGGCCGTCCAGCTGATGACCGAGGCGCCGGCCCGGCTCTTCGGCCTGCGCGGCCGGGGACGTGTCGCACCGGGCGTGCAGGCCGACCTCTTCGTCTTCGACCCGGAGACCGTGGGCTCGGAGCCGGCCACGCTCGTGCACGACCTTCCCGGCGACAGCCCCCGACTGGTGGCCGCGTCCACCGGGGTGGTGCGAGTGCTGGTCAACGGGACGGAGACGGTCGTGGACGGCACGCCGACCGGGGCACTTCCCGGGACGCTGCTGCGGTCGGGGCGCGACACCGACACGGTGGACCCGTCGGAGCCGCACTGACCGCCTACACTGCTGACGCTCCGTCAGGACCGGATCGACGCGCGAGGGGAGGGAGCTGCCACATGGGGCAGGACGAGGCGACCGGCCGGGTCCGGCGCGACGAGACGAAGCTCCTGATCGGTGGGGAGTGGGTCGAGGCGGGGGACGGGACGTACACGGTCGTCAACCCGGCGACGGAAGAGCCGGTGGGCGAGGCTCCCAACGCCTCGGTCGCCGACGCCGAGGCGGCGGCCGCCGCAGCGCGCCAGGCCTTCCCGGCGTGGGCCGCCACACCGGCCCACGAGCGGCTCGCCCTCCTCGCGGCCGCCGCCAAGGCCATCCGGGCGCGCAACGACGACCTCGTCCCGCTGGTCATCGCCGAGACGGGGGCGACGGCCTCGGTCGGGTCGCGCATGCAGGTGCCCGTCTGCGCGGACCGCTTCGACCGCTACTCGCGGGACATCCGGCACGTGCAGGAGCGGATGCTCCCGCCGGTGGTGACGAGCGCCACGCCGCTCGCACCGGGCGGGCTGGTCAGCGCGCTCGCCTACCGTCAACCCGTCGGCGTCGTGGCCTGCATCGCCAGCTACAACTTCCCCCTCACGAACATGGCCGGCAAGGTGGCACCGGCGCTCGCCATGGGCAACACGGTCGTGCTCAAGCCCGCCCCCCAGGACCCCCTCGCCGTGGTCGAGCTGGTCCGCGTCCTCGAGGAGGTCGGCTTCCCTCCCGGCGTCGTCAACCTGGTGAACGCAGAGGGGACGGCACCGGCGGCCGCCCTCACCACCTCCCCCGACGTCGACATGGTCAGCTTCACCGGCTCGACGGCCGTCGGCCAGCGGATCGGCGCCGACGGTGCGCCCACCATGAAGCGGCTCCTGATGGAGCTGGGCGGCAAGGGGGCAGCGCTCGTCTTCGCGGACGCCGACGTCCGCACCGCGGTGACGGCCATCGGCTCGACGTGGGCGTTCCACTCCGGACAGATCTGCACCGCGCCGACCCGTGCCGTGGTCCACCGCAGCATCTTCGACCAGGTCGTCGACGGCTTGGCTGCCTTCGCCGGCAAGCTGACCGTCGGCCCTCCCACCGACCCCGCGACGGTGGTCGGTCCGGTCATCACGGGCGCGCACCGCGAGCGCGTGCTCGACTTCATCGAGTCGGGGCGGGCCGAAGGCGACGTCGTCCTCGGCGGGAGCAAGCCCGCCCACCTCGACGTCGGCTACTACGTCGAGCCCACGCTCGTGGTCGGCGACAACCAGATGCGGGTGGCCCGCGAGGAGGTATTCGGGCCGGTGGTGACCGCCATCCCCTTCGACGACGACGACGAGGGTGTCGCCATCGCCAACGACACGTCGTACGGGCTCTACGACTACGTGTTCTCGCGCGACACGGCGCGGGCCTTCGCAGTGGCCAAGCAGCTGCGCGCCGGGCACGTCGGCATCAACACCGCCCAGCGCAACATGGACGCACCCTTCGGCGGCTTCAAGCTGAGCGGGGTCGGCCGCGACGGAGGCGACACCGGACTCGAGGCGTACTCCGAGCTGCAGTCGATCATCTGGTCGAGCTGACCCGCACCGTGCCCGCGCCCCTCTCCGACCGGGTCCCGGCGTGGTTCGCCGACGTGGCCGCAGAGGTGTCGAACTGGGGTCGATTCGGCCCGGACGACCGCATCGGGACGCTCAACCTGATCGACGCCACCGCACGACGCCGCGGCGCGGCCGCCGTCCGCGACGGCGTGGCCTTCCCGCTCGGGCTGCCGCTGTCGGAAGCCGAGGGGATCCAGCTCGGCTTCATCGAGGGTCGAGTGAACCCCCGCCTCGAGCTGGTCTGCGTCAACCGTCCCCTCTCCGACGACCCCGAGTGGATCGCCTCCTCGGAGGACGTCCTGACCCTGGCCACCCAGTGCGCGACGCACTGGGACGGCCTGGCGCACGTCTCCTACGGTGCCGGACCCGGTGGCGGGCGCCTCTACAACGGCTACCCCGCCTCGGAGGTGACCGACCGAGGAGCCGGCCGGCTGGGGATCCACAACGTGTCGACGCTCGTGTCGCGTGGGGTCCTCCTCGACGTGGCCCGGGCACGAGGCGTCGAGCTGCTCGCACCTGGCCAGGCCGTCACGGCAGACGACCTCGACGCCGCCTGCGACCTCGCAGGCACCGAGGTCGAGCCGGGCGACGTGGTGCTCGTCCGCACCGGCCAGGCGGCCCACCTCGCCCTTCCCGGCCGGCCCGGCATCGGCGGCCGGCCCCCGCAGCGCGACCTCGTGGCCTACACCTGGCCCGCGCCCGGGCTCACCGTGTCCACCGCCCGCTGGCTCCGCCGCCACGACGTCGGCGCCGTCGCTACGGACACGATGGTGCTCGAGGTCTACCCGTGCGAGGACGAGCAGCTCTACCTTCCGGTCCACGTGCTCCACCTCGTCGAGATGGGGTTGACCCAGGGCCAGAACTGGTTCCTCGACGACCTCGCCGACGCCTGCGCGACCGACGGGCGCTACACGTTCCTCCTCGACGCGACGCCCCTGCCGATCACCGGTGGGCTCGGCTCCCCGGTCAACCCGATCGCCCTGCGCTGACGGGGTCGCCCAGGCACGGCGAGCTCAGCGACCGGTGCCCCTCGGGCGACCCGGTCGGGCAGCCGCTGCGCTCTGGGCCTTCGGGGCACGGGCCGTGGCGGCGGCCTTCGGGGCACGGGCCGTGGCGGCG
>CAZSYT010000030.1:0-32317 GCA_964610905.1 uncultured Acidimicrobiaceae bacterium | reverse complement strand
GGCTCCGGTCGGGCGGGCTCCGGTCGGGCGGGCTCCGGTCGGGCGGGCTCCGGTCGGGCGGGCTCCGGTCACGCGCAGATGGCCGGGGCGGCGGCGCGCCGTGGCCGGGCGGGCCGGGCCGGCGGCCCTGGCCGGCGGGCGGTCGGACCGGGCGACGTTGAGCAGGACACCCGTGGCGGCGAGCACGATGACCAGTGACGAGCCGCCGAACGAGATGAACGGCAGCGGGATGCCCGTCACCGGCAGGAGGCCGATCACGGCTCCGACGTTGATGACCGTCTGGCTCATGATCCAGATCACCACCCCGGCGGCCAGCAGCCCGCCGAAGCGGTCGGGGGCGGCGGCAGCGATGCGGAGGCCCGTCCAGGCGAAGCCGAGGAAGAGGGCGAGGAGGAGGACGGCGCCGACCAGGCCGAGCTCCTCTCCCACCACCGAGAAGATGAAGTCCGTGTGGGCGTTGGGCAGGAGCCCCCACTTCTGGCGCCCCCCGCCGAGCCCCAGCCCGAAGAGGTGCCCGGAGCCGAGCCCGATGAGCGACTGCCACACCTGGTAGCCCGAGCCCGAGCGGGTCGCGCCCGGGTTGAGGAAGGACAGGATGCGATCGCGCCGGTACGGGTCGATGATGGCGAGGACGATCGCGGCGGCGACGAGGCCCGCGGCCAGGCGCCACAGCGACCGCATCCGGACGCCGCCGAGGAAGAGCAGCCCGAAGGCGATGCAGCACAGGACCATGGCCGTGCCCATGTCCGGCTGCTTCAGGACGAGGACGGCCGAGGTGCACAGCACGATGGCCACCGGGGCCACGACCGCCTTCGGGCTCCAGACCCACTCGGCCCGACGCGTGAGGAGGTCGGCGACGAAGACGACGAGGGCCAGCTTCATGAGCTCCGAGGGCTGCAGCCGGAGCTGCCCGAAGCCGATCCACCGCGACGACCCGCCGGCGGTGACCCCGAGGTGCGGCAGCAGCACGGCGACGAGCAGCACAAGCGTGCCGGCCAGGAGCGGCACCCTGATCCGGCGCCAGAAGTGGTAGTCGACGCGAGAGGTGACGGCCAGCGCCACCACTCCGAGCACCAGCCAGACGACCTGTCGGAGGAGGATCGACCACGGCGAGCCGTACAGGTTGGTCGAGATGACCGGCGACGCCGAGCCGACCATCACCAGGCCGAAGGCGCAGAGTACTGCGACCAGCACGATGAGCTGGGTGGCGAGGGGCAGGCCGGTAGCGGCGAGGCGCCCCGGACGAGCCGCGCGTCGCATCGGACCAGCTTCGCCCATGGCGGACCGCGAGTGGTGGAACCCGCGGCGCCGTGCGCCTGCCGGCGAGGTCACAGCTTCCCCACCGACAGGAAGTCGGCGTAGAAGACGCCGAGGCCCAGCGCGGCGAACAGGCCGGCGAGGATCCAGAAGCGGACGATGACGGTCGTCTCGGGCCACCCCAGCAGCTCGAAGTGGTGGTGGAGGGGTGCCATCCGGAACACCCTCCGGTGGAAGAGGCGGAAGCTGACCACCTGGGCTACGACCGAGAGCGTGACGATGACGAAGAGGCCGCCGATGATCACCAGCAGCAGGTCGAGGTTCATGAGGAGGCACAGGGCGGCGAGCCCCGACCCGATCGACAGCGAACCGGTGTCCCCCATGAAGATCTTGGCCGGCGCGGCGTTCCACCACAGGAACCCGAGGCAGGCCCCGGCAAGCGCCACGGCGGCGAGCGCCATGTCGAGCGCGTCGCCGACCCGGTAGATCGAGAAGTGCCGGAACTGCCAGTAGCCGATGATGGCGAGGCAGGCGAAGCAGAACGTCGACGAGCCCGCGGCCAGACCGTCGAGCCCGTCGGTCAGGTTCACCGCGTTGGCCGCGCCGGCGATGATGACCGTTGCCCACACCACCCAGATGCCCACGTTCATGGTGATGCCGAACGAGTCGTAGCGGGTGAACGACAACGTCGTCGACGCGTGAGCCCAGTACACGGCGAGCAGCGAGAAGGCCACCCCGAGGAGGAGCTGGGCGCCGAACTTCGCCCGCTTGTTCAACCCGAGGCTCCGCCGGTTCCGCACCTTCGTCCAGTCGTCGGCGAAACCGATGGCAGCCGCGCCGACGATGGCGAGGAGCACGAGCCAGCCGGACCGGCTCAGCGCCACACCGGGGACGGCGTGGGCGACGAGGAAGCCGACGACCACCGCGCCCACGATGGCCATCCCGCCCATCGTGGGCGTCCCGGCCTTCGCCAGGTGGACCTGGGGGCCGTCCTCGCGGATCTGCTGGCCGATGCCCCGGCGGGCCAGGAGGCGGATGAGGATCGGCGTCGCAAGCACCGTGATCCACAGGGCGACCCCGCCGGCCGTCATGAGGGCGATCACGTCCGCCCTCCTCCCGCCCGGTCGTCCGGTGGCGCCCCCGCGTGACGGGCGACGGCGCGTCGGGCCTCGACCCGGTCGTCGAAGGGCAGGACCGCCGTCCCGACGGCCTGGGACGTCTCGTGGCCCTTGCCGGCCACCAGGACGACGTCCCCCGGTCGGGCCACCTCGACCGCCAGGTCGATGGCGCGCGCCCGGTCGGGCTCGACGACGACCCGGGCCGCGCCGTCCGGTCCCGCTCCCCGACGAGCGCCCGCCACGACGGCGTCGATGATGGCACCCGGGTCCTCCGAGCGTGGGTTGTCCGACGTCACGACCACGGTGTCGGCGAGGTCGGCTGCCACCTTCCCCATCAGCGGCCGCTTCGCCGTGTCCCGGTCCCCGCCGCACCCGAACACGCAGACGAGCCGTCGCCCGGCGGCGAGGTCGCGGGCGCTGTGGAGGGCGGCGGCCAGCCCGTCCGGGGTGTGCGCGTAGTCGACGATGACCGTGACCGGCTCGCGCGCCACGGGCTCCATGCGACCCGGGACCGCTCCCGCGGCGGCCAGCCCGGCCACGACGACGTCGCCGTCGACGCCGAGGACCCGAGCAGAGGCCGCGGCGAGCAAGCTGTTCGTGACGTTCACCTCGCCCGTCAGCGCGGTGGTCACCCGCAGACCCTCCCACGTGAACGCGGTCCGGCCCACCTCGAGCACGACGTCGGACGCGTCGGTACGTCGCACCTCGACGACGGGGAGCCCGTCGAGCCCTGCGGCGAGGCGCACGCCCCACGGGTCGTCCACGCACACGACGGCAGCGGCCGCCCGTCCCGGTTCGAAGAGCCTGGCCTTGGCGGCGAAGTACTCCTCCATCGTGCGGTGGTGGTCGAGGTGGTCATGGCTCAGGTTGGTGAAGACGGCCACGTCGAAGGCCATGCCGTCGACCCGGTGCTGGCTCAGCGCGTGCGACGACACCTCCATGGCCACGGCCGTGAGGCCGTCGTCCACGAACCCGGCGAGCCGGGCGTAGAGCTCCGGCGCCTCCGGTGTCGTGCGCGCCCCCGTCAGGGTCCCGATGGTCCCCGCCGGGCGTCCGGCGTGTTGGAGGATGGACCGTAGCAGGTGGACCACGGTCGTCTTGCCGTTGGTCCCCGTCACGCCGGCGACCGTCAGGTGACGGTCCGGGTGACCGAAGAGCTCGGCGGCGGCGAGGGCCATGGCCGGCCGAGCGCCGCCCGGCACCGTCCGCACCTGGGGGACGTCGACGTCGACGAACCGTTCGACGAGGAGGCACGAGGCGCCGGCTGCCGCCGCCTGCGAGGCGAACGCATGGCCGTCGTGCACGGCACCTGGCAGACAGCAGAAGAGCGACCCCGGGCGGACGACCCGGCTGTCGTGCTCGACGCCGCGGACGGGGACGTCCCACGGATCGCCACGCACGTCGGCGACCGCCACCCCGGTCAGCAGGCGCCGGAGCGGGACGGGGTCTGGGTGTCGGCGGCGTTCCACGGTGCACTCGGAGCCGGCCACGGCGGCAGTCGCCCGGGTGCGTGGACCGCGGAGCGCCCGCCGCGTGCGGGGACCGGCGCCGCGCCGCACCGTCCTCCCGTCGCAGCCATTCACGCGCCTTCGGTCTTCACCTGGGGTGGCACGGTGATCGTACCCTTGGGCCCGAAGGCCCCGTTCGCCGTGCCCGCCGTCGGCATGGTGTCGGTCGGGATCCCGTAGTGGTGGAGCGCGTAGCCCATGATCGTGGCGAAGACGGGTGCCGCGACCGCACCCCCGTAGGGCGGCGTGGGCTCCTTCAGGACGACCACGCAGGTGAGCACCGGACGCTGCGCCGGGGCGAACCCTGCGAACGTCCCGTAGAACGCCCCGGGGATGTACCCGCGTCGGTTGGCGTACGGGATGTTCGCCGTTCCCGTCTTGCCGGCCACCGTGTACCCGTCGATCTTCGCCTCGACGCCGGTCCCGCCCTTGACGACGCCCTCGAGCATCTTGACGAGCTCGGCGTCGGCGGTCGGCGCGATCACCCGGTGCGCCGGTGCGACCCGGACCCGCGTCACCTTCCCCGAGGGGCTCACGGTCCCCCGTACGAGCCGGGGCGCCACCATGACACCCCCGTTGGCGATGGCGTTGAAGGCATCGGCGAGCTGCTGCGCGGAGACGGCGTCGACCTGCCCGATGGGAAGCGACCCGATGGTGGACCCGGACCACTGCGCCGGGCCGACCACGAGGCCGGGCGACGAACCGGGGAAGTGGAGACCCGTCGGCTTGCCGAAGCCAAGGTTGCCGACCTGGCCGAGCAGGCGCGTCTCGCCGAGACGCTGGGCGATCTCGGTGGTCCCGATGTTGGAGGACTGGGCGATGATCTGGCTCGCCGTCATGGTGATGGTGCCGTGGGGCTCGGCGTCGTGGATCACGTAGCCCCCGAGCGGCAGGGAGGGCGGGACGACGAAGGGCTGCTGCGGCGTGATGACGCCGTCCTGGAGGGAGGCCGAGAAGGTGACGATCTTGAACACCGAGCCCGGCTCGTAGACCTGCGTCACCGCCGTGTTCGACGGCGCCTCCTCGACCCCTGCCGGGAGCGTGTCCACCGGGGCGACGTAGGCGTACCCGGAGGTGCCGGGTCCGCTCAGCTTGCCGGTCGTCGCCACCTGTGGCAGTGGCGGGACCGTCGTCCTCGGCACGGTCGTGCCGGACGTCGGAGGTGCGCTCGTGTGCGAGCCGGGCGTCGCCTGCAGGTCGGCCATGGCGAGGACGTCGCCCGTCTTCACGTCCATCACGATGGCCGTGCCGCCCTGGGCGTGGGACGCCACGATCTCCGCCCCGAGGGCCTGCTCCGCCACGTACTGGAGCGACTCGTCGATGGTCAGCTCGAGCCCGGTCCCCTGCACCGGCACGCTCCCGTGGGTGCCCCCTCCCGACAGGACGACCCCGCCGGGCGCTTCGAGCAGGTCGCTCGTGCCCGGCTTGCCGGCCAGCAGCGACTGGTACTCGTACTGGAGCCCGGAGAGCCCTTGGCCGTCGGCGCCCACCGTCCCGATGACGGGGAGGGCCAGCTGGCCCGCCGGGCTGACCTCCTGTGGCTCGTCGACCAGGTTGATGCCGGGCAGGGCCAGTGCGGTCACCTTCTTCGCCACCGTCGTCGACACCCGGTGGTCGAGGTAGACGAACCCCGAGTGCTCGGTGACCTCGGCCCGCAGCTGCGCCTGGGGGAGGCCGAGCACCGGAGCGAGGGCCCGCGCCACGGTGGCCGGGTGCTTGATGAGGAAGGGGTCGGCCACCACGGTCTGGCGTTCGATCGACTCCGCCAGGACCTCGCCGTTGCGGTCGTAGATCCCGCCGCGCAGGGGCGGGACGCTGATCGTCTGGGTGAGCTCCGCGCGCGAGAGCGCGGCGTAGTGCCGGTGCCCGATCACCTGGACGTAGACGAGGCGCCCGCCGATGCAGCAGAAGACGGCGGCGAGCACCACCCGGAGGGCGCGCGAGCGCCGGACCAGCGACGCCGACGGGCTCACGCGTACGCCGGGTGGCCGTTGACCATGGGCACGCTCGTGCTCGTCACCGGCGACGGCGTGCCCGACCCGGGCAGCGGAGCGGTCTGCGGAGGAGGCAGCGGCTTGTCGAGCGGCACCTCGGGCACGTCGACCACCTGGGAGGCGGGCGCCAGGTGGAGCCGGTGCTCCGCCGTCGAGATCACCACCTCCGGGGCACCGAGCAGGGAGACCGACACCTGCAGGCCGTGCTCGGCCGTCGTCGCCGCCGCCACCTGCTGCTGGACGGCGGCCAGGCGAAGCTGTGTCTGGGCGACCAGGTCGTCGCCGACGACGACCGACAGGAGGCTCCCCACGACCAGCGTGGCCGCCAGCCACACCGCTCGGTTGTGGCGGGCGCGCCGGCGCGCCCGCGCCCGGGGGTCGAACAGGCGCAGTGCCGGCCGGCGCGGGGCCGGCGCCGTGCGCGCCCCCGGTGCGACGCGGGCCGGGGCGGCGGCGGGCGGCGGCGTCACCGACCCTCCCCCTCGTCGTCCTCGTCGGGGCTGTCGACGGACGGCTCGGCCGCGGCGTCCACAGGGCGCTCGAGCCGCTCGATGGCCCGCAGCCGGGCCGCCTCGGCCCGGGGGTTCGCCGCCACCTCGGCGGCGCTGGGCCGCCGGGAGCCCCGGTAGACGAGCCGGTACTCGCGCACGGCGCCGCACTGGCAGGGCAGGCCCGGCGGGCACTGGCAGCCCCCGGTCACGGCGTCGGCGAAGATGGCCTTCACCAGGCGGTCCTCGCCCGAGTGGTACGAGAGCACCACGCACCGGCCGTTCGGCACGAGCAGGGAGAGCGCCTCGCCGAGCGCCGGGGCCAGCTGGTCGAGCTCTTCGTTGACGGCGATGCGAAGGGCCTGGAAGACGCGGCGAGCCGGGTGCCCGCCCGTCCGCCTCACGGCGGCGGGGATGGCCGAGCGGACCACGTCGGCCAGCTGCCCGGTGGTGGACACCGGCCGGGCGGCGACGACGGCGCGGGCGATCCGCCGGGCGAAGCGCCCTTCGCCGCTGTCCGCGAAGAGCCCGGCAAGGGTGTCCTCGTCCAGCTCGTTGACCAGCTCGGCGGCCGTCACCCCGCTGCTCGGGTCCATGCGCATGTCGAGCGGGGCGTCGCTCCGGTAGGAGAAGCCGCGACCGGGCGTGTCCAGCTGGTGGGACGAGACCCCGAGGTCGA
This sequence comes from uncultured Acidimicrobiaceae bacterium, assembly GCA_964610905.1. Classification (GTDB taxonomy): domain Bacteria; phylum Actinomycetota; class Acidimicrobiia; order Acidimicrobiales; family RAAP-2; genus JAJZJT01. The sequence continues at coordinate 25,273 of CAZSYT010000030.1, read as the reverse complement.
AGAGCACCCCCGACAGGGCGGGACGTTCGCCACCCTGCCCGAGCGCACCGGCGACGACGCTCGTGAGCTGGTCGAACCGCCCGTGGCGAACCACGGCACGGCTCCCGAACGGGGCGAGGGCCTCCCGCGCCGCCGTCACGGCGGCGCGGTCGCGGTCGATGCCCACGACCCGGAGCTGGGGGTGAGCGGCGAGCAGGGCCCCGCTGTGCCCACCCCCTCCGACGGTGGCGTCGAGGACCCAACCCGGTGGCACGGGCGCGAACAACGACACCACGTCGTCGGCCATCGCGGGGACGTGGGTGAACGCCTGGCTCATCTGCAGCCCCTCGACCGGTGCACTACCGGAGGGTGGAGAGCCCGTTTGACCGGCAGGGAAGTGGGCGGAGGAGAGAGCTTCCCGCTGCCCGGTCGAGGGGCTGCGCATGGGCCAGACCCGCTGGATGTGGTTGTCGGGACGCGCGGCGACCGCCAGGGCCGCGGCGTAGACGGACGAGGTGCCGGCAGGTGCCCGCGTGGCGCCGCCGTCACGATCGGGTCGTGCGCCGCCGGTGAGCCCGCCGTGCGACGACGCTGGACCGAGGCCCGCCCGGACGCGAACCGTGCTCGCCGGCGCAGCACCGGTCAGAGCACCTCGCCCTCGCTCAGGCGCTCCTGCTCGGGCTCCACACGCTGCGCCCACCGTTCGGGGTTCCACAGCTCGATCCGGTCGATGGCGCCGTGGACCAGGACGTCCCCGTCGAGAGCGGCGAACTCGCGCAGGTGGCCGGGGATCGCCATGCGCCCCTGTCGGTCCACCTCCACCTCGTGGGAGGTCGACGCCCACAGACGGGCCAGGTTGCGCTCGCTCCGCCCCGTCGCCGCCCGCTCCTGCACCGCCTCCATCTGCTGCTCGAACTCGTCCGGCGTCCACAAGGAGAGACAGCCGTCCTGGTACTGGGTCAGGTACCCGCCGTGCTCGAAGGCGGACCGGAACTTGGCCGGGAGGATCACCCTGCCCTTGCCGTCGAGCGAGTGCTCGTACCTGCCGAAGAACCGAGCCACTGGCGATTGCTCCCACGACGCTCCCCGTGATGCCCCGGCCTGGCGGTCCAGGCCCTCCCTTTTGCACCACTTTGCGCCACTTTAAGCCCCATACCTCCACCCGTCAACCACTTCCCCGCCCCGGGGACCATCTGGCGCCCCCGTGACGCCACGCTCCGCCACGGTCTTCCGTCGGTCGAAGGCGGGCGCGCCGGGGTGACGCAACGGCCGCAGGGGACGGCCAGACGGCCCGGTGCCGGCCCGGCACGCCGTCGCGCCCGCTGGCCGTCGGCACCGCCCGTCGCGTCGAGGTGGCCCCTGCGCTGCATGTTGCGGCACCGGAGACGGGCTGGGCGCCGACGCCGGTCGCGCCGGGCCCGGTCGCGTCGGCCCGGCTCAGGTCTCGTCGGCGCGGGGAGTCCCCGGTGTGCCCGTCACGGGCACCGGGCGCGGGCCCGCCGCGGCGCCGGGGTCAGGGGAGCGCCGCGAGGAACGCGGCAGCGAGGCGGTCCGCCAGGGACGCGGCGTCCTCGTCGGTGCCGAGCAGGGCGGCGAGCCCCGGGGCGTGCTCCTGCAGCCACGCCTCGGCTCGGCCACGTTCCGCCACGGGCAGTGCGAGCACGCCGGCAGTGCGGCCGGGGTCACCGCCGAGCGGGCAGGCACCGTGGAACCACGACCCGTTGCGCGTGCGACGCTGCGACAGCCCGACGACCTTGGCGGACGGGCCGCGGTCGGCCCGGGAGACCACCTCGCCGGCACCGACCGCTCCGAAGCACAGACGGCGCCCCCACCCGCCGGGGTCGTCGAGCCGGCCGTGGTGGACGTCGACGGCGAGGCCGAGGGAGGCGAGGGCATGCGCCCACACCTGACCGACCCACTCGAAGGACGCGAGGACGTCGGCCTGCCACAGCGGATCGGCCGCCGGCACCCAGACGTCGACCCACAGCGGGTCGTCCGGCTCGACGAGCACCAGGCCGCCTCCCGAGCGGCGGCGCACCACCTCGAGCCCCGCCGCGGCAGCCCGCTCCTCGTCGACGTCGCTCGCGGGCTGGGTCGAGCCGAGGACGACGGCGCCAGCGGTGGGCCGGCACCGCGCCACCGCCCGCTCGCCCGGCGCCGCCTCGACCTCGGGCCAGCGTTCGTGGAGGTGGGCGGCCGACGCGTCGCGTCGGTCGTGACGCCACGGAGGCGTGCCGCCGCCACGGTCCCCGTCGCCGCGCTGGTCCCCGGTGGGCCGGGCCCCACCCGGCCTCACTGGGTCACGCCGTCAGCTCTGCACCGGTGTCCGGGGCCGTGCCGAGGTAGGGGTGCCAGTCGGCGTTGACCGCCCCGCAGCGGGCGAGCAGCTGGATCCGCTGCCGGGGGGCCCGGGGCACGGAGCGCAGCACCATGCCCGCCTCGGCGGGCAGCCGGTCCTCCTTGCGCGCGTTGCACCGTCGGCAGGCGGCCACGACGTTCTCCCAGGTGTGCACCCCACCCCGGCTGCGCGGGACCACGTGGTCGAGGTTCTCGGCGGCGGCGCCGCAGTACTGGCACCGCGAGCCGTCCCTGGCGAAGACCGTTCGACGGTTGACGGCGATCCGTCCCGGACGGGGGACGCGGACGTAGCGCAGCAAGCGCACGACCGACGGCTCGGGCACGACGAGCCGGGCCGACCGGAACGTCGCCCCGGTGACGTGCAGCGGCTCGGCCTTCGCCTCGACGACGAGCAGCAACGCCCGGCGCGAGGGCACGATCCCGAGGGGCTCGAACGTGGCGTTGAGCACGAGGGCCCGGCTCGTCCCGGCACGCGGGCGGCGGCGCGGTGCGACGCCGTCCGGCGTCAGGGCGGCGGGGGCGCCCGCTCGGTCGCGCTGGCCCGGGTGCGTCACGCCGCGTCGCGTCCCCCGGCTCCCGTGGTCCGTGGGCTCCGGCTGGTCGGTGCCCCCGGCTCGGCCCGCAACCGGGCCGTCGCCCGGCACCACCGGAGGTAGGACACGACGTCCTCGGCGGTCGGCGCCGCGTCGGGCGTGCCGTAGGCCGTCTCCATCCGGAAGGCCCACCAGGCGACGTCGGGGACGGGCAGGAAGGGAGCCCGTCGCCACCAACGGCGGGGGGCCAGTCGGACCAGGGCTCCGAAGGCGGACGGCCACAGCAGCGGCTTGGGCGCCACCGCGGCGGCGACAGGCACCAGCGAGGCGAGCGGAACGCCCCGGCGCCCTCGCAGGACCGTCACGGCACGAGCCCCGCGGCGTGACGGGCCACGGCCGCCGCGCCGACGAGCGGGCCGAGGTCTCCGAGCCTTCCGGGCACGATCTCGGTGCCCGTCGAGAAGTCGAGCCGCGCCCGGCGGTCGATCTCCTCCTGGGCGGCGGCGAAGAACGGCTCGCCGAACCCGAGGGCGACCGACCCGGCCACGACGGCGAGCCGGAGGTCGAGGAGGTTCGCCACCGACGCGACCGCCCGCCCGACCAGGGTCCCCGTGCGCCGCCGAACCTCGACGGGCGCCTCGGCAGGCGGGCGGCCCGTGACCGCGGCGATCGACGGCCCCGACGCCTCGGCCTCGAGGCAGCCCATGCCGCCGCACGCGCACGGGCGCCCGTCGGGCTCCACGACGACGTGGCCGATGTGCCCGGCGTTCCCGCTGGCACCCGACAGCAGGCGCCCCTCCAGCACGATGCCGGCGCCGACCCCGGTGGAGACCACCATGGCGAGGTAGTCGGCCGCGCCACGGGCCGCCCCGAGCCAGCCTTCGGCACGGGCGAGCGCCCGGGCGTCGTTGTCGACGGCCACCGGGAGGTCCACGACGTCAGCCAGCCGGCGGGCCAACGGGAAGTCCCGCCACGCCGGGATGTTGAGGGGCGAGACCGTGCCCCGGGCGACGTCGGACGGCCCGCCGCACCCCACGCCGCAGGCGAGCAGGTGCGGGGGCGCACCTCGCTCGACGGCGCGCACGAGCTCGACGAGGGCGTCGAAGACCACCTCGGGGTCGGTCGTCGCCGGGGTGGGCACCGACCTCCGGCCGTCCACCCGACCGTCGCCGTCGACCACGGCGGCAGCCAGCTTGGTGCCGCCGACGTCGATGGCGAGCACCGGGCCAGCGGGTCGGCCCGGAGCGCTCGATCGGTCCGGCGTGCGGGGCGACGGCGTCAGCGCAGGGTCAACGGTCGCGATGGAACCGACCACGGATCCAGTCGCGAGGGTCGCGGTCCTTCGCACCGGTGCCTCGTCGGTGCAGCGAGCGGGACAGGTCGTCGAGCCCCGCCCTGCCGAGCCGCCGTGCGTTGTTGGCGAAGACGACGGCCGACAGGAACATCGCCACGACGCCGACGAAGCCGACCACCACCGACGACGAGAACGTGAAGATCATGAAGAGGAAGGAGCCGACGAAGGCGACCGCCGACCAGACGCAGTGCCGGCCGGCGTGGCGGTACACGGTCTCCGACCGGACGCGCTCTGCGAACGCTGGGTCCTCCTGGTAGAGGGAGCGCTCGAGCTCGTGCAGGATCCGCTGCTCGTGCTCAGAGAGCGGCACGGCGTCCTCCCCTCCCCCGCTCCTGCGTCCCGGACCTCATCGTCGAACCATGTTCGCGCAGCCTCCAGGGGAAAGCATCGCGCACGTTCGGAGGCCTTGACAACGCTCCCGGGCGTCGCGGCCGGTCCCGTGGTCGGCGGTCACCCCTCGCGGTGGCCGGCCGTCCCGCCCCCGCCTGCCTCGCTCGGGCCCCACTGCGCCTCGCCGCGGCACCGGGCACCGCCGCCTTCGGGCCCGGTCAGCGTGGCCGGGACCACCGAGCCGTCGCCGAAGCGCGTCCGGACGTCGTCCACCGCCGCCGCCACCGCCGACCACGCCTCGGGACCGGCTGGGGCACCACGCCGGGCGCTCGCCGGACGCGCCGGCGCCTCGGCGGCGTCAAGGGCCAGGTGGAGCTGTCGGGCGTTGTCGGCCCCGGCGAGACCCGAGAAGCTCACCCCGAGCAGCCGCACCCCTCGCACCGTGTCCGCCTCGTCGAGCAGGTGGGCGGCCACTGCGCCGAGCACCTGGGCGGTGTCGGCCGGCTCGGAGAGGGTCCGGGCCCGTGTGACCTGGGTGAAGTCCCCGTAGCGCACCTTGACGATCACCGTCCGGGCCGACCGCCCGCCACGGCGCAGCGACCGGGTCGCCGCGTCCACCAGCCGGACCAGCCTCCGGTGGAGCACCTCGGCGTCGGCCACGTCGCGGGCGAAGGTCTCCTCGTGGCCGACGGACTTCGCCGGACGGTCGGAGACGACCGGTCGCGGGTCATCACCGTGGGCGAGCGCCACGAGGAGGCGGCCGGTCGTCGGCCCCACGATGCGGTCGAGCGCGCCCGGGGGCAGGTCGGCGACGTCGGCGACGGTGCGCAGGCCGAAACGGTCGAGCCGTCGCTCCGTGGCCGGGCCCACGCCCCACAGGGCCCGCAGGGGCAACGGACGGAGGAACCCCGCCTCGTCCTCCGGTGCCACGACCACCACCCCGGGGCCCGGGCGCACCGCGCCGTCGTGCACGGTCGGCTTCGCCCGTACCGAGGCCAGCTTGGCCACCAGCTTCGACCGGCCCACCCCCACCGAGCACCGCAGCCCCAGGTCGGCGGCGACGGCGGCGCGCAGCCGCTCGGCGAGCTCCCGCCCCTCTCCGCCGCTCCGGCGCGCCCCGGTGACGTCGAGGAACGCCTCGTCGAGCCCAATGCCCTCGACCACGGGCGTCACCTGGTGGAGCAACGCGTGCAGGGCGGTGGAGACCTCGGCGTATCGAGCGTGCCGGCCGGGCAGCACGACGGCGCCCGGGCACCGACGCCGGGCCTCGGCCATCGGCATCGCCGACCGCACGCCGAAGACACGCGCCTCGTACGTGCACGCCGCGACGACGCCCCGCGGCCCGGTCCCGCCCACGATCACCGGTCGGCCGGCGAGCCCGGGGTCGTCGCGCACCTCGACGGAGGCGAAGAACGCGTCCATGTCGACGTGGAGGACGACGCGGGGCCACGGCGCGCCCGAGCCCTCCGACACCTGCGGTCGGGCGCCGGGTGGGTGGCCCTCACCCACCGAGCCGCAGCCTCCGGAACTCCTCGGCAAAGGGCGCGCCGCACCTGCGGCCCGTCTCTTCGGCACGCAGGCGCACCGCCTCGGCCGCCCACGCGACGCCGTCGGGGAACTGGCTCCCGTGACAGGCGACGGCCCTCCCCTTGGCATCCACGGCACCGGTCACGTCCACCCAGGCGTCCGGCTCGAGCGTCCCCGACAGGAGCACCGTGGACACCTGGTGGGGTTGCCCTGCGTCGGGGAAGTAGAGCGGCAGGGCCGCCGCCGGGGCCACGGCGTCGAGCGCTGCCCACCCCGTCACCCGGTGGTCGCGGTGGTTGACGTACTCCTGGCCGAAGAAGACGGCCGTGGGGTCCGGGCACAGCACGACCTCGGGTCGCACCCGCCGCACCTCGGCCACGAGGCGCGCCCGCAGCTCGACGTCGTCGCAGAGCTCGCCGTCGGGGTAGCCGAGCAGCACCTGCCCGGCGAGACCGAGCGCCTCGGCCGCGGCGGCGGCCTCCTCGGCGCGCACCCGCGCGAGCTCGAGCGGCGCGACCGCCCCGTCGGACGATCCCTTACCGCCGTCGGTGCAGATCACCACGTGGACCTCGCACCCCCGGGTCGCCCACGCTGCGAGCGTCCCGCCGCACGACACGTCCGGGTCGTCGGGGTGGGCGTAGACGCCCAGCGCCCGTTCGGGCACGTGGTCGAACCGCTCGCTCACCGCTCCCGCACCTCGGCGCGTTCCCGCGGCGGCGCCGGGCGCAGGTGCTCACGCACGTGCGGGACCGGCGCCGGCGGAGCGCTTGGGCGCCGTCATCTTCGTGAGCAGGCCCACCTCGCGCCGGAAGTCGTCGACGGCCTCGAACCCCTTGTAGACGGACGCGAAGCGGACGTAGGCGACCTCGTCGAGGTCGCGCAGGCGCTCGAGCACGGCGCGCCCGACGACCTCGCTCGTGACCTCGGTGTACGTCTCGCGCAGCTCCTCTTCCACCGAGCGCGCCACGTCCGCGAGCTGTGCCGGCGACACCGGACGGTTCTTCGCCGCCGCCTCGAGCCCGCCGACGAGCTTGGCGCGGTCGAACGGCTGGTGCGCCCCCGACCGCTTCACCACGATCAACGGAAGCTCCTCGACGCGCTCGAACGTCGTGTACCGGCGGCCGCAGGAGAGGCACTGCCGCCGTCGGCGGATCGCCGCGCCCTCTTCCGCCTGACGCGAATCGATGACCCGATCGTCATCGACCAGGCACCACGGGCAGCGCACGCCGCGAGACTACAGCGCCGCAGCTGCCTCCCCCGGGCCGGCCCGTGCGGATCAGGATGTCGGGAGCCGAAGGTCGTCGGCCCCTCACGGCACCCGCAGCTGCTCCCCTGGCACGATCGCGTCCGAGCCGACCTGGGCAGCGAGGCGAGCGACCAGCGGGCGCGGGTCTGCCGACGGGTCGACGCGCTCGGCGATGCTCCACAGCGTGTCCCCCGGTCGCACCACGTAGGTGACCGGGCCGTGCCCGCCGAGAGCGGCGGGGCGTGCGGCGCCGGCCACCGGTGCACCGGCGGTGACGTGCAGCGGGAGCGCCAGGAGGACGAGGGCCGCGGCGACCGCGCCCAGCACCAGGCGCCGGCGGCGGACGGCCCCCGACGCCCTGCGGCGTCGAGGGCCCGCCGCCCATGCGCCGTCGCCCTCGGGAGTGGGCGACCACCACGCCGGGCGAGCTCCGGCGTCCCCGTCGGGTCCGTCGGCGCCGACGAGGCGCAGGTGGCGGGCTCGGCTCGGCGCCAGCGCACCGGGACGCGGCGCCAGGTGCTCCGCCCCGGCCGCCACCGGCACGGGGGGCCACGGCTCGGCACCGTTGCCGGCGGACGGGTACGAACAGGTGTTCGTCATGCACCCAGCATGAGCCCGAACACGCGTTCGTGTCAAGGCTCTACCCGAACAGATGTTTGCCTCCGCTCGTCCACACGGCTAGGGTCGTGCAAACACACGTTCCCCTCCCGGACGCCCGGGAGGGTCCGACTGGGGGCTCCCATGGCAGAGGTGCTCACGACCAAGCGACGCCAGATCCTCGACTGCATCTCGGCGTCGCTGCGGGACCGGGGCTACCCGCCCTCGGTGCGCGAGATCGGCGAGGCGGTCGGGCTCACCTCGTCATCGACGGTCCACGCCCACCTCGCCGTCCTCCAGCGCGAGGGCTACCTGCGGCGCGACCCGACCAAGCCCCGGGCCATCGAGGTCCGCTACGACCCGGCGACGAAGGTCGTGGCCGAACAGCGGCCGGTCCGGCACGTCCCCCTCGTCGGCGAGGTGGCGGCGGGGACCGGGGTGCTCGCCCAGGAGAACATCGAAGAGCTCGTCCCGCTTCCCGAGGACTTCACCGGCCGCGGGTCGCTCTTCATGGTGCAGGTGCGCGGCGACTCGATGGTCGACGACGGCATCCTCGACGGCGACTTCGTCGTCGTCCGCCAGCAGCCCGAGGCCGAGGACGGCGACACGGTGGTCGCCGGCATCCCCGACGGCGAGGCCACCGTCAAGCGCTTCCGGCACGACGGCGCCTCGGTCGTGCTGACCCCGGCCAACGAGCGGCTCTCGCCGATGGTGTTCGACGCCGAGGACGTCGTCGTCTACGGCAAGGTGGTCACCGTCCTCCGCCGCCTCTAGCGCGCCCGCCCCGCCTCACCGCCGCCGCAGCGACCGGGCCTCGAAGGCGACGACACGGTCGTCAAGCGGGAGGACGACCTCGGGAGCGACTCGCCGGTGGTCGTCGGCGACCAGCGTGACCGCCGTGCCCCAGGCGCTGAACTGCACTGCGTGGCGGGCGAAGGAGAGCGGGCCCTCGGCGACGTGCACGGCGACCACCCCGGTGGCACCGAGGTGGAGAGCGGTCTGCTGCATCCGCTCCATGGCCGACTCGCGCGCTGCGTAGAGGGCGGTGGTGAAGTTGGCCAGCTCGACGTTTTGCGTGCGCTGCTGGAGGACGGTGGAGGCCGACCGTCGTGGCACGTTGACGAAGCTCGTGCCGTAGGCGAGGCCGAGCGGGGCCCACCCGGAGGTGTGCAGCAGCACGAAGTCACGAGCCGAGAGGTCCGACACGAAGACCTCCGGAAGCGGCCCCCGGTGCCCCGGTCGCCCCCCCGGAGGTGCGGCCGTCGGGCGGACGGCCGTGCCCACCAGCTCGACGTCGACGTGGTGCGGGTGGACCTCGATCGTCACCTCGACGCCCACGACGCCCGCACCCCCCACGTGCTCGCACTCGCGTCGCATCCGGGAGACGGCGGCGCCGACTGCTCGCCGGTAGGCCTCGGTTGCCGCGCCGATCTCCCCCTGCGACCACACCCACACCCCGCCCGGCACGGCGTAGACCGAGACGCCGTTCACCAGGTCCACGGGGACCCAGCCGATGGAGTGCAGCAGCAGGGTCTCGTCGATCGACAGGTCGGACGTGACCGGCGTGCCCGACGGCGGCGCAGGCGTGGCCAGCGACCGCATGCCCGCCTGCAGCTCGGCGCGGACGTCGGGGACCGGGCTCTGCTCCCCGGACTCGAGGGGCCCCCGAGGGGTGGACGCGCTCATCCGAGCCGCACCGTGGGACGGGGCGCGGGAAGGGGGTCGACCTGCTTGAACCGTCGCACGCGGGTCCCCCGCAGCGTGCACTCGACCACCTCGTCGCCCTGGCCGAGCTCCCACGCGTCGAGGCCGGCTCGCGCCCCGTGCAGCTCGTCGGCACCGAGCTGGTCGCGGATGCGCTGGCGGGCCAACGACCGTGCGGCGGAGCGTGCCCGGGACACCTGCTCGATCTCGGCGGTGCCCGCCGTCCCCCACCCGTACGCTTGTCCCTCCGTGAGGAACTCGGTGACGCACGAGGCCCACACCCGCACCGAGACCATGGCGGCGACCACCGAGACCGGCATCATCCCGGCTTCGATGAGCTTCGTCAGCCGCATGCCGGCCAGGAACGTCGACCACGGCTGGCGGTCGGGCGGCACTGCCGTGCCGCGCAGCACCACGGCAGTGCCGAGGACGTGGAACTCGACCACGCTCATGTCGGCCACGTGCGTGGCCGTGTCGACCACGCCGATCACCCCATGGGCCCCGGCGTCGGAGGCCTCCTCGAGCATGCGCTGGAAGGCCGAGCCGAAGCCCTGCGCCCACGCCGCCTCGACCCAGGGCTGCTCGTAGTTCTGTCCCCACGTCCGGTGCTCGGCCGAGACGAACCCGTGCGGGCACGTCCACTGCTCGGCGTACCCGCCACGGGGAAGGCCCGAGAGGGGCGTGGTGCCCCGCAGGTACGGCGACCCTGCGCCGTAGAAGGCCCACTGCATGGCGCAGAACCCCTGCACGAGGCCGACGGGCTCGAGGCCCGCCTCGAGGCACGCCGCGAGGTCGGGGATCGTCAGCCCCGACGCTGCCGACCTGGCCGCCAGGCGGGCGGCCGCCTCGGGGGGGACGTCGGGCTCGGCGGCGGCTGCCCTGGCCGGGACCTCGGGTGGCTCGGTCATCGGCTCAGTTGTCGAGGGAGATGATGGTGGTCGGGCGCGGCAGGGCAACGGTGTCCCCGGTGCGCTCCACCGCCGTCCCGATCGCCAGGAACTCGATGGTGTGGCTCCCCCACTGGTGCGTCTTCTCCTCGAGCCGGACGCCCACGATGCCGGTGGCGTTGAGCTCGGTAGCCTCGTCCTGCATGCGGGTCATGGCCAGCTCGCGCGCCTCGTAGAGCGCCTGGGTGAAGTTGGGCAGCTCCACGTTCTGCCCCATCGAGCCGAGCGCCTGGCCCAGCCCGCGGTGGGCGATGTGGTACACGCAGGTGCCCATCACGAGGCCGCGGGGGACGTGACCGGTCTGCATGAGGGTCCAGAAGTCCTGGCCCGACAGATCGGAGGTGAAGGGCTTGCCCTTGGTGTTCCGGAAGGGCTCGCCGCTCTCGGCCTTGACCGCCGTCCCCATGGCGATGAACTCGGCGGCGTCGCTGCCCCACTCGTAGTAGTTGACGTCGAGGCGCACGCCCACGACACCGTCGGCGCCGAGCTCGTCCGCTTCCTCCTCCATGCGGGTCATGGCCAGCTCGCGGGCGTTGTACATCGCCTCGGTGAGCTTGGTCAGCTCCTGGGACGCCGAGAACTTCCGCAGCTGCACGCCGGTGTGGTAGATCGACGAACCCATGACGAAGCCAAGGGGGTGGAAGCCGGCCTCCTTGACGAGCAGGAACTCGTTGACCGACAGGTCCGAGGTGAACAGCCCGTGCCCGAGCTCCTCGAGCCGGTGCCCGGCGTCCTCGGGGAGGTCCCCTGCTGTCGGTTCGGTCACGTCGTTCCTCCGATCACCATGCGTTCGAGCGCTTGACGGGCGGCGTCGCTGTGCTCGGCCTCGGCCCGCAACGCCTCGAGGACGCGCTTCACCCACTCTGCTGCCCCGACCGGCTCCGTGCGGATCCGGATCCCGCCGGACATCCGACCGGCGGTGCACCGGAGCGACCCGTGCTCCGCCACCGCCTCGAGCACGTCGTTGCCGATCGCCATGCTGACCGAGGTGATCTCGCCGCCCCGGCGGAAGCGTCCCCCGGACCGGGCCACGACGAGCCGGCTGCCGAGCACGTCGGCGAGCTGCTCGACGAGGACGGTGAGGAGGACCTGGACGTCGCCGGCGTTCGCCTGCAGCGTGGCCGCCGCCAGGTCGAGGTCGAAGCCCCCCCCGGCGTCGAGGGTCACGACGGCGCTCCGCCTCCGGACGAGGCTCCCGAGCCCAACGCCTCGGGAGGGGGCGCAGCCCCGGAGGCCAGCTGCGCCTTCATGGCGGCGAGCTCCTGGTCGACCTGACTGTCGGCGGCCACCTTGTCGAGCTCCTTCTGGATGTCGTCGTCGCCGCCGCCCACGTCCTCGAGGGCGCCCGACTCGAGGAGCTCGTCGAGCGCCCCCGAACGAGCCTGCATGGTGGAGATCTTGTCCTGCGCCCGCTGGAGGGCGGCCCCGGAGTCGCCGAACGTCTTCGAGATGCCGGCGACGCTCTCGTTCACCGACGCGGAGGCCTTGGCCGCCGTGTAGGTGGCCTTCATCGTCTCCTTCTGCGTCCGGAACGAGTTGACCCGTTGCTGGAGCGCGTTCAGGGTCTCGGTGAGCTTCTGCTCCTGCTCGTCGAGCTGCTGGCGCTGGGGCTCCATGCCGTCGATCTGGCTCTGGGCGGTGGCCTTGCGGGCGAGGGCCTCCTTCGCCAGGTCCTCCTTGCCCGCGGCCAGGGCCGCCTTGGCCTGGTCCTGGAGGTGGTCGATCGAGTGGTGGAGCTGGTCCTCCTGCAGCTCGATCTGCTTCTTCGACCCGGCGATGTCGACCAGCGCGCGACGGACCTGGGTCAGCTGCTCGAGCATCTTCTCGTAGGAGAGGTCGAGCATCTCGTTCGGGTTCTCCGCGGCATCGAGCGCGCGGTTGGCCTTTGCCTCGATGATGTCGTGCGCCCGCTGGAACATCCCCATCGCACCGCCTCCTCGTGCAGCCGGACGAGCCCGGCTCCCTCACTGTAGAGGAACGCCTGGCCGCGGCGGGAGCGCCAGGGCCCTGCGAGCCCGGCGGGGCCAGCCCGGCGGGGCCGACCTCAGCCGGCCGCGGTCACGACACCCGTCAGCACGTCGAGGGCGTGCTCGAGGTCGGCCCGCGCCACGTGCTCGCCTTCGGTGTGGGCGAGCTCGGGGTCGCCGGGGCCGAAGTTGGCCGCCGGCACGCCGTGCTCGGCCAGGGTGGCGACGTCGGTCCAGCCCACCTTGGCCCGGGGGGGCGCGCCCGTGGCCGCCACCAGCCCGGCGAGCAGCGGGTGGTCGAGCCGGGGGTGGGCACCGGCCGCCACGTCCTCGAGGACCCACTCGTCACCGGGCTCGAGGTGGGGGGCGAGCAGCTCGTGGAGGGCAGCCTCGGCCTCCTCGGCGCTCCGGTCGGGGGCGAAGCGGTGGTTGACGGTGACGGTGGCCCGGTCCGGCACGACGTTGCCCGCCACACCGCCCTCGACGGCCACGGCCTGCAGCTGCTCGGCGTAGGCACAGCCGTCGAGCACGACGGTGCGCCCCTGGTAGGCGGCGAGCGCGGCGAGCACGGGGGCGAGCCGGTGCACGGCGTTGCGCCCGGCGTACGGGCGGGCCGTGTGCGCTCGGGCCCCGGCCAGGCCGACCCGCACCCGCATCGTCCCCTGGCAGCCGGCCTCGACCACCCCGCCGGTGGGCTCACCGAGCACCGCCGCGTCGGCCTGGAGCAGCTCGGGCCGCTCGCGCAAGAGGAGGCCGAGCCCGCTGTGGACCCGGGCGACCTCCTCGCAGGCGTAGAAGCAGAACGTGAGGTCGACCGCCGGCTCCCGGACCGCCCTGGCCACGGCGAGCAGGACGGCCAGGCCGCCCTTCATGTCGGCGGCGCCGACGCCGGCGAGCACGTCGCCCGACACGGTCGGGACGTCGTTGCCTCCCGACGGCGGGACGGTGTCGAGGTGGCCGGCGAGCAGCAGGCGCCGCGGCCGGCCGAGCGCCGTGCGGGCCACGACGTTGTCGCCGACCCGCTCGACAGCGAGGTGGTCGCACGCTGCCAGGGCGGCCTCGACGGAGCGGGCGATGGCCTGCTCGTGGTGGCTCGGGGACGCCACCGCCACGAGGGCGGTCGCCAGCTCGAGCAGGTCCTCGGGGAGGTCGGGGGGACCGGCTGCCGAGCCGGTCACACCGAGGCGCCGTGCTCGCGCAGGACGTCGTTCAGCTGCGCCTTGTCGTGGCGCTCTCCTTCGGCGAGGCGCTTGATGACGAGCACGCACGGCAGGAAGAACTCGCCGCCGGGAAATGCCCGGCGACGGGTCGCGAGCACGGCCACCGACCACGGCGGCACGTGTCCCCGGCTCAGCTCCTCGCCCGTCTCGGCGTCGATGACCGGGATCGACGGGTTGAGGATGACGCCGGCGCCGAGCACGGCCCCTCTCCCCACCCGGGCACCCTCGGTCACCATGCACCGGCTGCCGATCATCGCCTCGTCCTCGACCACGACCGGGGCGGCCTGGGGCGGCTCGAGCACCCCGCCGATGCCCACGCCTCCCGACAGGTGGACGCGTGCGCCGATCTGGGCGCACGAGCCGACCGTGGCCCAGGTGTCGACCATGGTGCCGTCGCCCACGTAGGCACCGATGTTCACGTAGCTCGGCATGCACACGACGCCCCGGCCGAGGTGAGACCCGAAGCGGGCCGACGCACCGGGCACGACGCGCACGCCGGACGCCGCGAAGTCGTGCTTCAGGGGGAGCTTGTCGGCGAACTCGAACGGGCCGAGCTCGGTGGTCTCGATGGCGCGGAGGCGGAACAGGAGCAGGATGGCCCGCTTCAGCCACTCGTGGACCACGACCTCGTCGGTGACGGGGTCGACCTCGGCCACGCGCGCCTCGCCCCGGTCGAGCAGGGTGATCGCCTCGGTGACCACCGCCAGCGCGTCGGCATCGCCGGGCCCGAGCTCGCTCGCGTGCTCCCACAGCTCGTCGATCCGTGCCGGAAGGTCTGCCATGGCCGCGACGTTACCCGTCGGTGCCGGCCAGCCAGTGCTCCGGGGCGTCGGCGAGGCGGCGGCCGACGAGGGCCAGGGCGTCGTCGGGCTGGACCACGGCCACCCGCAGCCACCCGGTCCCCCCGGGGCCGTAGAGGTCGCCGGGGCTCACGAGCATCCCGCCGTGGCGGGCGAGCGCCTCGGCAACGTGCCAGGCGTCACCGGCGCCGTCGGGCACGGGTACCCACAGGTAGAAGCCGCCGGCCGGTAGCTCCACGGGCATCCCGGCAGCGCCGAGAGCCTCGGCGACGAGCGCGAGGCGCCGCCGGTACCGGACACGCTGCACCTCGACGTGCTCGTCGTCGTCGAGGGCGACGGCGGCCGCCGCCTGGACGGGGCCGGGCACCATCAGCCCGGCGTGGCGGCGCACGTCGAGGAGGTACCCGACGAGGTCGGGGTCGCCGGCGTAGAAGCCGGCCCGCACGCCGGCCAGGTTCGACCGCTTGGAGAGCGAGTGCACGGCGACCACGCCCTGCGTGCCGTGCTCGAGGATGCTCCGGGGCCGTCCCTCCCACGTGAACTCGGCGTAGCACTCGTCGGAGAACACAGGGACCCCGTGGTGTCGCCCCCACGCGGCGGCGGCCCCGAGGTCCGCCAGGTGCCCGGTCGGGTTCGCCGGGCTGTTCACCCACAGCACGACGGCACGGCGGGCATCGTCCTCGGACAGCGCCGCGAGGTCGAGCCCGCCACCCTCCAGCTCGGGCACGGCCACGGCCCGGCAACCGGCGAGCGTCGCCCCCATGGCGTAGGTCGGGTACGACACCGCCGGGTAGAGGACAGTGTCACGGCCCGGGCGACGCAGGCGGAGGTGGTGGGCGACGGACGCCACGAGCTCCTTCGTGCCGACGCACGCCGCCAGCTCGCGCCCTGGGTCGACGTCGACGCCGAAGCGGCGGGCGAGCCACCCGGCCGCTGCCGTGCGGAACCCTCCCGAGCCCGGCGAGCTCGGGTACCCGCGCTCGGTCCCCGACCGGGCGAGCGCTTCGACGGCAGCGGCCGGCGGCGGGTCGCACGGGGTGCCGATCGAGCAGTCGACGACGCCGCCAGCGCCAGCCGTGCCCGCCCGTCCCGCTGTCCCCCACCGCTCCTCGGCCAGGGCCTGGAGCCGGCCGAGGCGCGCGTACGGGTACGGCGGGGGGACGAAGCCGGGCGGCTCCTCGCCACGCTCGGTCGGCCCGGGCGGCCGGGTCGTCGCCGTCACGGCGCCGCGAACTCCCCGAAGCGCGCCTGTCCCACGGGGTCGAGGACGACGTGGAGCCGGGTGGCACCTGCCGCCTGCTCCTCGGCGACGATCTCGCCCTCGCGGTGGACGGCGGCGAGCACGTCGCCGCGCTCCCACGGCACCAGCAGCTCGACCACCTGGTCGTCCACCCGCAGGCGCTCGCCGATCGTCTCGACCAGCGCGTCCAGGCCCTCGCCGGTCCGGGCGGAGACCGTGAGCGAGCCGGGATGGGCGGCGAGCAGGCGTTCGACCTCGGCGGTGACGGCGTCGCCCCGCCCGCCGAGCGCGTCGACCTTGTTCACGACCAGCAGCTCGGGAAGGCCTCCGGCCCCGATCTCCGCGAGGACGGCGCGCACGGCGGCGACCTGCCCCTCGAAGTCCGGTGCCGAGCCGTCGACCACGTGGACGAGCAGGTCGGACCGGTTGACCTCCTCGAGGGTCGAGCGGAACGCCTCGACCACCTGGTGCGGGAGCTTCCGCACGAAGCCGACCGTGTCGGTGACGAGGACGGTCTCGCCGCCGGGGAGCTGGCACTGGCGCGTCCGCGGGTCGAGGGTGGCGAAGAGCCGGTCGGCGACGAGCACGTCGGCCCCGCAGAGCCGGTTGAGGAGCGTCGACTTGCCGGCGTTCGTGTAGCCGACGAGCGACACGACGCGCTGGCGCGACCGTGCCCGACCGCGGCGCTGGGTCGTCCGCGTGCGGTCGAGCTGGCGGAGGTCGGCCTCGAGCCGCGTCATGCGCCGGAGCAGGCGGCGGCGGTCGACCTCGAGCTGGGTCTCGCCCGGTCCGCGCGTGCCGATGCCTCCGGCCTGCTGGCTGAACGCGCGGCCGCGGCCGCGGAGCCTCGGGAGCCGGTACCTGAGGAGCGCCAGCTCGACCTGGGCGCGTCCTTCTGGCGTCCGGGCGTTCTGGGCGAAGATGTCGAGGATCACCGCGGTGCGGTCGATCGCCGTCCTGCCGAGGGCGCGCTCGAGGTTCCGCTGCTGCGCCGGTGTCAGGTCGTCGTCGAAGACCACCGTGTCGGCGTCGACCCCCCGGCACAGCTCGGCGAGCTCCTCCACCTTGCCGCTCCCGAGGAACGTCGCCGGATCGGGCGTGTCGCGACGCTGGACCACCCGGCCCACGACGTCGGCACCGGCCGTCGCCACCAGGCGGGCGAGCTCGTCGAGCCCGGCCTCGGTGTCCTCGTCGCCGCCGGCGCCGCGGGTGACGCCGACCAGCACGATCTTCTCCCGGACGGCCCGGGAGATCAGCGTGTCGGTGAAGGCGGTGTCGTCAGGGCTCATCGTCGCTCGGTCGGCACCCGGCCAACGCCGCCAGGTCCACCACCACGGTAGCGACCAGCGCCGTCGGACCGGCCAGGCGCGCACCGACGTCGTCGAGCTCGACGGCGAGGTCGCCCCCGGGGTTGGCGACCACCACCGACGGTCCGGTGAGCCCCTGGGCTCGGCTCACGGCAGCAGCCGCGCACGTCCCCGTCCCGCATGCCAGGGTCTCGCCGACACCTCGCTCGAACACCCGCATCCGGAGCCGGTCGGCGCCCTCCACGGCCACGACCTCGACGTTGACGCCCTCGGGCCGCCGGGCCGATGCGGCTGCAGCCAGCCTCGGCAGGTCGGCGCCGTCGGGCTCGAGGCCGAGGACCACCAGGTGCGGGTTGCCCATGTCGACGGGGACGGCACGGCTCCCCGCCACGGGCCCGGGCTCCTCGGCGCCGAGCACGGGCCGGCCCATGTCGACCGAGGCGTGGGCCAGCCAGGAGCGCGGCCCCGGATCGTAACGGACGGTGCGGACACCCGCGGGCGTGGCGACCGTGAACGACGGCGGCGAGACCAGCCCGGCGAGGACGGCCGCCTGGGCGAGGCACCGGATGCCGTTGCCGCTCATCTCGGCGGGCGACCCGTCGGCGTTGCGCAGGTCCATCGTCACGTCCGCCCCTGCGGTGCCGTCCAGCACCCGGACGAACCCGTCGGCGCCGACCCCGCGGTGGCGGTCGCACAGGGCACGCGCCACCGCCGCGCCGGAGGGGCCCTCCCCACCGGGGTCGACGAGCACGACGAAGTCGTTGCCGGCGCCGTGGTGCTTGGTGAGCGTCACGGAGGTCGTCACGGGCGGGAGGTCGTCACGGGCGGGAGGTCGTCACGGGCGGGAGGTCGTCACGGGCGGGAAGTCGTCACGGGCGGGAGGTCGGAGGTGTGGGGCGTCGGCTCAGTCTGGCACGCAGGGCACGCCGAGGGCGGCGATCGCGTCGGGGACGCTCCCGGCGATCGCGTCGACGGCGGCAGCGACCAGGTCGGCGGCCGCCACCTCGTCCCCCGCCCAGACGACCCGGGGGTCGCGCCGGAACCAGGCCCACTGCCGTCGGGCGAAGGCGGCGGTCCGGCGCACCGCGAGGGCCCGCGCGTCCGCGAGGGTGACCTCGCCGCGCAGGTGGGCGAGGAGCTCGCGGTAGCCGAGGGCCTGGCGAGCCGTGCGGGACAGGCCCCCCGGTGCGCCGGCGAGGAAACGGACCTCCTCGAGGAGACCGGCCTCCAGCTGGCGGTCGAACCGCTCGGCGATGCGGGGCCCGGCCCGCTCGGGGTCGTAGCGGATCCCCACCAGCTCGTACGGCACGGGGGGGTGCTCGGCGAGCCCTGGGCCCGACGACGAGAACGGACGTCCCGAGCCGAGGCACACCTCGAGCGCCCGTACCAGCCGGCGTTCGTTCACCGGGCTCACCCGGGAGGCACCGGCAGGGTCGAGAGCGACGAGGCGCTCGTGCAGCTCGGCGAGCCTCGCCGCCCTCGCCGGCGTCCCCGGAGGGCCGGCGGCCTGAAGCGACGCGGCCAGCTCGGCCTCCACCTCGGGGAACCTCCCGGGGAACCGGAGCCGGTCGACGACCGCCCGGAGGTAGAGCGCCGTCCCCCCGACGAGCAACGGGACCGCCCCGTGGCCCGCCACGGTCGACAACGCCGCCTCGGCCGCCCGTTGGAAGTCGACGACGGTGAACTCCTCGCTCGGGCCCACCAGGTCGACGAGGTGGTACGGCACCTCCCGGCGCTGGGCCGGCGTCGGCTTGGCCGTCCCCAGGTCCATCCCCCGGTAGACGGCCATCGAGTCGACCGAGAGCACCTCCACCCGGCCCACCGGGCGGGACCGGGCCACCTCGTGGGCGGCCACCGACTTGCCCGACGCCGTCACGCCGAGGAGGACCACCCCTCTGGGAGCTGTGCCGGCCGCGCCCGGCCCCCGCGTCGCAGGCCCTTCAGCGGGCGACAACGGTGATCCGGGCGCGGTGCCGAGGCGGCTCCGTCACCGCCTCGAGGGTCCCGAGCAGGTGGTGGCGGGCCGCCGCCGCCACCCGGACGCGCCCGTACGACCCGGGCCGCACGGTCGGCTCGCCCGGAGCGAAGTGGACCAGCTTGTTCTGGGTGGTCCGGCCCGTGACGAGCGACGGGTCGCGCTTGGAGGGCCCCTCGACGAGCACCTCTTCGACCCCGCCGACGCGCGCCCGGTTGGCGGCGAGCGCCGAGCGCTCGACGACCGCCCGCAGGCGCTCCATCCGCTCGGTCACCACCGGAGCGGGGACGAAGCGGTCCGTCATGGCGGCGGCCCGAGTGCCCGGGCGAGGGGAGAAGACGAACGTGTAGGCGCTGTCGTAGCCCGCCTCGGCCACGACGGCCAGCGTCGCGTCGAAGTCGGCCTCGGTCTCGCCGGGGAACCCGACGATGACGTCGGTGGTGACGGCCAGGTCGGGCACGGCCCGGCGGGCGGCGGCCAGCCGCTCGAGGTAGCGCTCGGCCGTGTACCCCCGCCGCATGGCGGCGAGCACCGTGTCGCTGCCCGACTGGAGGGGCAGGTGGAGGTGGTTGCACACCGTGGGCACGTCGGCCATGGCGGCGATCGTCTCGGGGCGGAGGTCCTTCGGGTGGGGGCTCGTGAAGCGGACCCGCCGGATCCCCTCGACCGCGCCGACGCGTGCGAGCAGCTCGGCGAAGAGCGGGCGGCGGCGCGTCAGGTCACGTCCGTAGGAGTTGACGTTCTGCCCGAGCAGGGTCACCTCGGTCACCCCCCTCCGAGCCAGGTCGCCGACCTCGGAGACCAGCGCGTCCATCGGACGCGACACCTCGGGCCCGCGCACCGAGGGCACGACGCAGAAGGCGCACGAGTTGTCGCACCCCGTCTGGATGGTCACCCACGCCGCGTACGGAAGGTCGCGCACGGCACCGAGGGCGAGCGACCGGGCCGCCTCGACACCGTCGGCCGGCGGGGCGTCGAGGACCTCGACGGCCGCCTGCCCGCTCCGTGCCGCCTGGCGCAGGAGCGCGGGCGCCCGCTCGAGGTTGTGGGTGCCGAAGACGACGTCCACGTGGGGGGCACGGCGACGGATGGCCTCGGGTTCGAGCTGGGCAAGGCATCCCCCCACGGCGATCTGCATACCGGGGCGGCGCTCGGCCACCGCCTTCAGGTTCCCGAGGTGCCCGTAGAAGCGGTTGTCCGCGTTCTCGCGGATGCAGCAAGTGTTGACGACGACGACGTCCGCCTCCTCGACGTCGTCGACGGGCCGGAGGCCGTCGGCCGCCAGAATGCCGGCGAGGCGCTCGGAGTCGTGCTCGTTCATCTGGCAGCCGAACGTGCGCACGGTGAAGGTCCGCGGGGGCCTGCCGCCTCCGTCCGCGCTCGCGGCGGGGGACGGGGGGCTGCTCGGGGTGCTCCGGGTCTCGTCCATGGCTCTCACAGGTTACGGCCGGTCCGCCCCGCCCGGAGCCGGGCCCGAGCCAGACCGGCGGTCCGGTGGGCCGCCGGGCCGCACCGCGCCGGATCGCCTGCGGTCAGGGCGTCCGGGCGGTCACCACCGTGTGGATCCCGCCGCGCACGAGCCAGTCCGTGACCACCGTGGCCCGCCGCGGCGCCGCCGCGGCCACCAGGTCGTCGAGGATCCGGTTGGTGACGTCCTCGTGGAACGCGCCCTCCTGGCGGAAGCTCCACAGGTAGAGCTTGAGCGACTTGAGCTCGACGATGAGGCGGTCCGGGACGTAGGTGATGGCGACCGTGGCGAAGTCGGGCTGCCCGGTGAGCGGGCACACGCACGTGAACTCGGGCGTCTCGCAGTGGACCTCGTAGTCACGCCCGGGACGGGGGTTGTGGACGACCTCGAGGGCACGCGAGGGCGAGGACGGCACGGCTCAGCCCCGGTCCTGCCGTCCCGCTCCGCGCGACGTCCCCGCGGGGCGGCCGGGCCTCCTGTCGGCACCGGTGTCGGACGCCCAGGTCGGCGCGCGCTCGCTCCACAGGTCGAGCGTCCCGTCCCGGTCGACCACCAGGCCGGTCAGGTCCGGGCGCAACAGCAGCGCCCGCCCGGCCACGTCGGCCTCGGAGAGCCCCGCCGTCGCCGCGGCGAGGACGCGCGGGCCGTCCGCGCTGGCGCAGATGCCGAGGAGCGACGGGCCGGCACCCGACCAGCAGACGGCGCGTGCGCCGCCGGCGGCGAGCCGCCCGAGCAGCTTGGGGGCGGCAGGGAACAGGGGGCTTCGGTAGTCCTGGTGGAGGCGGTCCTCGGTCGCCTCGGGGATGAGCAGGCGGCTGTCGGCCAGGCCGGCCAGGAGGAGCGCCATGCGGCCGAGGTTGAAAGCGGCGTGCTCACGCGTCACGGTCGCCGGGAGCACCTGGCGCGCCTTGGAGGTCGGGAGGGCCAGATCGGGCACGATGACCACGAAGACCAGGCCCGCGTCGAGCGGGAGCCGGACGGCCCGCACGGCGCCGCGCACGGACGTCGCAGCCACGAGGCCGCCCACTACGGACGCCGCGGCGTTGTCGGCGTGCCCGTCCATGTGGGCCGCCACGGCCAGCGGGTCCTTCGCCCCGGCGGCGGCGGCGGCGGCGGCGGCGAGCGCCGCCGACGAGCCGAGCCCGCGGCCGACGGGGATCTCCGAGCGGATCGTGATGGCGAGCCGGTCGGTGCCGGCGACCTCGATGGCCACCCGAGCGGCGAGGTGCGATGGGTCGTCGGACAGGCCGGCTCCCTCTCCCTCGGAGCGGACGATCAGCCTCGAGGCCGCCTCGACCTCGACCTCGACGTAGCGGTCGAGCGCGACGGCGAGGGTGTCGAACCCGGGGCCCAGGTTGGCCGACGATGCTGGGGCTCGAGCGCGCACGTCCCGAGGGTAGCCGTCGGTCACCCGCCGACGCTGCTGCCGGGGGCCGGGCGATGGCCGTCAGCCGTGGAGGGCCCTCCACCACCACCCGGGCGCCGGCACGTCCGTGGCCAGCCGCAGCGGGACGGTCACCGCCTCGTCGCCCAACCGGACGAGCGCCGTGCCCACCACCTGCCCGCGCCGGCCGTGGGAGAACCGGCGCGCGTGCTCCACCGTCACGACGGCGACCTGGCCCGGCCAGCCGGCCACCGTTGCCGGAAGGGACACCACGACGGGCGCGGCATGGGTTACCCCGCCCCACCTCGACCGGACCGCCCCGACGCGGAGACCGCCTGCGAGGACCGTGTCGGGCACCACGGCGGCCACCGCCCCGGCGAGCAGGCGGTCGGTGACAGGCCGGGTGTCGTGGAGCGGGTCGGGGATGTAGAGGGGAGCGGTCGTGGTGGTGCTCGAGGGTCCGCTCCCCGGCGGCGCGCTCGCCGCGCTCGTGGTGGTGGTCGACGAGCCCGCGTGGGAGTGCGACGGGAAGGGGACGCCCGCCGGGTACGGCTGGCCGAGGACGGCGGCCAGCACGGTGACGGCGCGCCCGCCCGTCGTGACGTCGGCCGCCAGCACCAGGCAGCCGCCGGCCTGGGCGGTGAAGCCCGACTTGACCCCGACGACGCGGACGCTTCCGAGGTGGAGGCCGATCTCGGGGACGAGGTTGGCGGCCCGGCCGAGGAGCGGCAGGGTCACCACGGGCATGGCGACAACGGCTCGGAACGCCGGGATGGCCATGCCGGCGGCGGCCACCTTCAGGCAGTCCACGGCGGTCGAGACGCTCCCCTTGGCGACGCCGCTTGCGTCGACGAAGTGGGAGCCGGTCATGCCGAGCGACGCGGCGAGGGCGTTCATCTTGGCGACGAAGGCCGCCTGGGTCCCGGCGTCCCACACGGCCAGTGCGTAGGCGATGTTGTTCGCCGACTGGGTGAGGAGCGCTTCGAGCATCTGCCACTCGGTGAGGCGCTCGCCGAGCTGGACGGGGACCGTCGACTGGTCGCCGGCGAGGTCGCGGTCGTAGGCGGCCACGTCGGCGGCGGTGACGGTGACGGTGGGGCCGGGCCCCCCGACCGGTACCGGGTGGTCCCGCAGGAGCACCACCGCGGTGGTCAGCTTGGTCAGCGAGGCGATGGGGACCGGGTGCTCGGGACCGGACTGCGCGGCGAACCCCAGGGCCGGCGCGGCGACGGCCGCCTGACCGGCGGTCGGCCAGGGGAGCACCGGCCGTGCCCCGCCCACGACCACCCGGGCGGGCACGTCGAGCACGACGTGGCCCGCCGGGACCGGTGCGTCGGCGCGCACCACGGCGGTGACGGCGAGGCCGGCCACGACCACGGCGACCGCCGCGGGAACGGCGATCCTCCCCCTCCGCCGTCGACGGCTGTGACGCGCCGGCGTCTGCCCGCCCGACCTGCCCGAACGCCGTTCGTCCTCGAGCCCTAGGGTGTCGGTCAGCGGGCGTCGAGCTCCTCGGGCGTCATGAGGACGGCGCGGGCCTTCGAGCCCTCCGACGGCCCGACCACGCCGCGGCGTTCCATGAGGTCCATCAGCCGGCCGGCACGGGCGAAGCCGACCCGCAGCTTCCGCTGGAGCATCGACGTCGAGCCGAGCTGGGAGCGCACCACCAGGTCGATGGCCCGGGCCAGCAGCTCGTCGTCGTCGTCGTCGCCGGCCGCTCCCCCGTCCGGCCCACCGCCGGCGACGACCTCCTCGATCCCGCCGACGACCTCGAGCGAACGCTGGCGCCGCCAGTGCGCGGTCACCGCCCTGACCTCCTCCTCGCTCACCCACGGCCCCTGGAGCCGCTGGGGGATCGAGGACGACGCCGTCAGCAGGAGCATGTCGCCCTTGCCGATCAGCCGTTCGGCGCCGGGCTGGTCGAGGATGACCCGGCTGTCGGCGAGCGACGAGACGGAGAACGCCAGCCGCGAGGGGATGTTGGCCTTGATCACCCCGGTGATCACGTCGACCGAGGGACGCTGGGTGGCCAGCACGAGGTGGATGCCGACGGCTCGGGCCATCTGGGCGATGCGGCACACCGACTCCTCGACGTCTCGTGCGGCCACCATCATCAGGTCGTTGAGCTCGTCGACCACGACGAGGATGAACGGCAGGCGCCCGTACCGTCGCTCGTCGCCTCCCGCCGCGCCGGCGTCGTCGCCGCCGGTGTCGGCGCCCACGGCGCCGTCGCCCGAGCCGGCCGTGCGTCGCCGGTAGGCCTCCTCGGCGTCGTCGAGCTCCCCCCTGTCGACGGCGGTGTTGTAGCCCGTGACGTCGCGCATCCCGACCTCGGCGAGCAGGTCGTAGCGCCGGTCCATCTCCTTGACCGCCCAGGCGAGCGCGTTCGCCGCCTTCTTCGGGTCCACGACGACCTGGGTGAGGAGGTGGGGCAGGTCGTTGTACTGGCCCAGCTCGACGCGCTTGGGGTCGACGAGGATCAGGCGGACCTGGTCGGGCGTGGCCCGGGCCAGCACCGAGGTGAGGATGGCGTTGATGCACGACGACTTGCCCGAGCCCGTCGCCCCCGACACGAGCACGTGGGGCATCTCGGCGAGGTTCGCGAGCACGGGCCGACCGGCGATGTCTCGTCCGAGGGCGACCTGGAGCGGGTGGTGCGCGGCGTCCGCCTCGGGCGACGCGAGGATGTCGCCGAGGGAGACGAGCTGACGGCGGCGGTTGGGGACCTCGACGCCGATGGCCGACTTGCCGGGGATGGGCGCGAGGATGCGCACGTCGGGAGACGCCATGGCGTAGGCGACGTCCTTCGAGAGCGACGTCACCCTCGCCACCTTCACGCCCGGCCCGAGCTCGAGCTCGTAGCGGGTCACCGACGGTCCCACCGTCTGGCCCACCAGCCGGGTCTCGACCCCGTGGGCGGCCAGGGCCGCTACCAGCGTGGCGCCGCCCGCTGCCACCTCGTCGGCGTCGACGGCCCGGGCGCGGGATCGCTTGAGGAGGCTGGCCGGAGGGAGGCGCCACTCCCCCACCGTCGGCCCGAGGCGCAGCTCGAGCTGGTCGCCGCGGCCGGGACGGGTCGCCTCGGGCGGCAGCGCGGCGGGGTCGGGAGCAGCGGTGGCGCTACCCGGGCCGGGGTCGACGTCCTGGGACGAGCCGGCCGCTCCGGCGGCCAGGTCCTCGGCCTCGGTGTCCACGTCGTCGTGACCGCTCGCCCCGGCCCCCGCACGGGCGTCCTCGGCCAAACGGCCCGGTGGCACGGGGTGACCGAAGGGGTCGGTGGGCTCGTCGTCGGTGTCGCCCGCCGCCCCGGGTCGGGCCCCCGGGCGGCGGCGCGACG
>CAZSYT010000029.1:8825-33133 GCA_964610905.1 uncultured Acidimicrobiaceae bacterium | reverse complement strand
GTCGCGGCGATCCCCACGATGGGCTCGTTCAGGGGCTTGCCGCCCATCGAGCCGTCGAACGCGGCGCTGCCGAACGAGAAGATCCCCCCGTCGGAGGCGACCTCCCAGTACCCGCCGGTACCGGCGGTGCCGTGCTGGGAGGTGACGGGCACGACCGCCCCCGCGCTCGGTGCCGTGAGCGCCGCCGTGACGCCGAGAGCGCAAGCCGCGGCCGCGGCGGGGCGGAGCCACCGCCACCGCTGCCTCGATCGGGAGACCCGTCGGCTCGCGCCGCGATGCCGGGTCGAGATGCCCTTGCGTCGCACCAGTCCCTGCCCCCCGATCTCCAACGGCGCCATCGACGCGTGAGCGACCCCCGAGCCTGCCAGCGCCTGGCAAGAGTGGCCACGAAGGTACGCCTGCCACCGGTGGCACCGCCAGTCGGACCGGCAGCTCCGGGACCTCGCGGGCACCTCGTCGGGATCGTGCCTGCGGTCAGGGCGCTCCCGTTCGACGGTCTGCGTCACCGTCTCGTCCGGGACGGCTTCCGGTCCCGTCGGTCCCGTCGTCGGTTCCGTCACCGGTCCCGTCACCGGTCCAGTCGTCGGTCCCGTCGGTCCTGCACGCGGCCGGAGGAGCGCCACGGCTGTGGGCTCCTCGCCGGGCGCCGCGGGCGACGTCCGTCGCGAGGACCTCGGGGAAGGGGTGCCGGACGGCCCTGGTGGGCGCAGCCGCTGGCTGGCGACGATGGGAGGGAGGCCTCGGGTCGCGGAGGTGACAGCTCGTGTCGGTGGGTTCGGTGTACCCGGTGAGAGTCGAAGCCACGTTGGACGCACGCCTGAGCCGCTGGTTGTGGCTGGTGAAGTGGCTGCTGGCGATCCCCCACTACGTCGTGCTGTTCTTCTTGTGGGTGGCCTTCGTGGTGGTGAGCGTCGTCGCGTTCTTCGCCATCCTGGTCGGCGGCCGCTACCCGCCCACGTTGTTCGAGTTCAACGTGGGGGTGCTGCGTTGGAGCTGGCGCGTCGCCTACTACAGCTACGGCGCGCTCGGCACGGACCGGTACCCGCCGTTCACGCTGGCCGAGGTGGCCGACTACCCGGCCCATCTCGAGATCGACCACCCCGAGCACCTGTCCCGTGGGCTCGTCCTGGTGAAGTGGTGGCTGCTCGCCATCCCCCAGTACCTGGTCGTCGGCATCTTCGCCGGCGGCGGAGCGTGGGTCGCCTTGCAGGCCGACCGCACCGCCTCGGGCTGGGGCTCGGGTGGCCTGATCGGCCTGCTCGTCCTCATCGCCGCCGTCACCCTCACCGTCACGGGCCGCTACCCACGCCAGCTCTTCGACTTCGTGCTCGGGCTCAATCGGTGGGTGCTGCGCGTCGCCGCCTACGCCGCGCTGATGACCGATCGGTACCCGCCGTTCGAGCTGGACCTGGGCGGGCACGAGACGTTCACCACCACGACGGTCCCCACTCCGGCCGGGCCCGCTCCAGCCGGGCCGCCGCCCCCCGGGCTCCAGGCGGCTGCGCCAGCGGCGACCGCGTGGGCCCCCGAGCCGCCACCGCCCGGTCAGCCCCCTCCACCTCGCCGGGGATGGACGGCGCTCCGTGTCGTGTCGCTCCTGCTCGGGTGCCTGATGGGGCTGGTGTCGGTGGGCCTGCTCGCCGGAGGGGGCGTGGCCACCTGGTTGGACAACTCGCATCGCGACGCCACCGGGTACGTGAGCAGCGGGACGTACACCTTCGCCACCGCGTCGTACGCGCTCACCGGCAACTGGAGCGACCTCGGCACCTCGGGCACGGTCGCTCCGTCGGCAATCCTGGGCACGGTCCGCCTCCGGGTCACCGCCACCGATCCGACCGAGGCCGTGTTCGTCGGCATCGCGCCGCGGGCGCTGGCCGATCGCTACCTCGCCGGCGTCGAGCGGGCCGTGGTCACCAACTGGACCGGCGGGGTGGCCGACGAGCGCCAACTGGCCGGCGGGGCACCGGCCGTGGCACCGACCGACGCGACCATCTGGGTTGCCTCGGTGGCGGGACGGGGGACCCAGACCCTCACCTGGAGGCCGGCCCACGGTGACTGGACCGTGGTGGTGATGCGCGCCGATGGCGTTGCGGGGCTCGCGGTGAGCGCCGACGCGGGTGCGACCATCCCGTGGCTGGGCTGGATCGCCGGCGGGCTCATCGCCGCGGGCGCCCTCCTGCTGGCCGGTGCCGTCCTCCTCGTCGTCCTCGCGGTGGTCCGGGCGAGCCGCCGCGTGACCCCCGTGCCGGGCCGCTCGTAGTCCTCCCGCGACGACGAACGGTCGGGCCCGTCCGAGGGGCTCTCGCGACATCGCCCAGACGTGCCGGCGCACGCCGGCCCGTCAGCCGAGCCGGGAGGCGGGAGGGCCGACCCGGGAGGCAGAGCGACGAGCGCGGCCGGGGGTGACGGCGGGCGCCGAAGAGGTGCGTCGCCTCCCCCGTCCACCCGATCAGGCGGGCCGTGGGAGGTCGCGCCCGACGACCACGGGAGGGTCCCACCACCGAGGGCGAAGCCGCCGCCGCCGCCGTGGTGGAGGACAGGGCAACCGGCTGCCGCGCCGAGGGCCGCGAGCAGGTCGTCGCGCACCACCGCCCTGCGCCCGAGGTCGTCGGCTGCAGGCTGGCGCCGCCGCTCCAGGCCCGCAGCGGCGTCCTGGTCGACATCGGTGGCGGTAGCAGGGTCGACCGGACCACGGTTGACGGGGTGCGAACCTGGCTGTCCGGGTTCGGGGACGCGCCGTCCGACGACGCGGTCGAGGACGTCGACGTGGCGGTCGTCGGCGGCACCGGCTCGGCCCACGGTCGTGCCTCCACGAGGTCGGCTGGTGCCGTCACGCCGTGGTCCCGCCTCAGAGCGGGCTTGCGCACGACCGGCGGCGAGCGGCGGATCGCCCACCTCCACACCTCGACTCCCTCTTCGATGGACGAGACCGTGAAGGGGGCCGTCGACCTCCAGCCGTGAAGGCAGCGGCGTGGTCCGGTCGATGCCGTGGCCCGCGGTCCACCAACCGGCGGTCGGGGGACCGGCCTGTCGCTACTGACCGGTGTGGAGGTCCGCGTTCAGCTCGCCCCACGGGCCGCTGCGCGTGAGCACCTCGATGGCGCCCGTCTGGCTGTTGCGTCGGAACAGCAGCCCGGAGCGGCCGCTCAGCTCGCGTGCCTTCGCCGTTCGCCCGTCCGGGAGGGAGACGACGCTGCCGGCCGTGAGGTACAGCCCTGCTTCGACGACGCAGTCGTCACCGAGGGCGATGCCCAGACCGGCGTTGGCGCCGAGCAGGCAGCGCCGCCCGATCGAGACCCTCTCCCTGCCACCGCCGGAGAGGGTGCCCTGGGTGGACGCTCCGCCTCCGATGTCGCTGCCGTCGCCCACCACGACCCCCTGGCTGATGCGCCCCTCGACCATGGCCGAGCCCAGGGTGCCGGCGTTGAAGTTCACGAACCCCTCGTGCATGACAGTGGTCCCCTCGCCCAGGTAGGCGCCGAGCCGGACCCGGTGCGCGTCGGCGACGCGCACGCCGGGAGGCACCACGTAGTCGACCATCTTGGGGAACTTGTCCACGGAGCGCACCTCGACGGTCAACCCTGACGTCAGGGCCCGGAGGCGCACGGCAGGGAGGTCGTCGGGGTGCACGGGGCCGAGCGACGTCCAGCACACGTTGGGCAGGACCGTGAAGATCCCTTCGAGGTTGACCTCGTTGGGCCGCACCACCCGGTGGGACAGCAGATGGAGCCGCAGATAGGCGTCGGCCACCCCGTCGGGCGGGTCGTCCAGGTCGTCGATCGCGACCCGCTCCGCCCGCGTCGTCACCCCTCGGAGAGGGTCGTGCCTCTCCAGCTCGGTCAGCTCGGGGTCGACGGCTCGCCCGACAGGGGGAGCCCCGAGCTGGACCCGGGGGAAGAACACGTCGAGGCACTGCTCCCCGCGCACGGTGGCGAGCCCTTCGGCCCAAGCTGGTCGCATCGCTCCTCTTCGGGTGTGGGTCCACACTGTCGCACAGCGCTCGACGTGCTCGGCCGCCGGCTGGGTCGTGGCCAGCCCGAAGCGGGCGCCCGGCCCGCTAGACCGGTGCCATCGCCTCGCCCGAGCCGCCACCCACCACGACGACGCCCGGCCGGACCGACGCGGGCCGGCCCACGCCCGACCTCACCCTGCTCGACAACCCCACCTGGCACGCCCTCACCACCCGTCTCGGCCACCTCGGGCGGAGGAGCGCCCGGGCCGCCCGCTTCGTGCCGGAGGTGGCGATCTTCGGGGCGGTGTCGGACGCCGACGACCCGGAAGCCTGGGACGAGCTCGCCGCGCTCACCGGTGCCGGTCGACTGGTGTCGCTGACCGGCTCGCATCCGCGCCCGCCCGCCGAGTGGCCCGTCCACCGGAGCGGCGAGGGGGTGCAGATGGTCGCCGACCCGACCCGGTTCGCGGCGCCGCCGGAGGTCCGAGTCGGCAGCTCCGGTGCTCCGACGGCGTCGGGGCGTGGCGACGACGAGCCCGTCCCCCTCGGCGCTGCGGACGTGGCCGACATGCTCGAGCTCGTGGGCCTGGCCCAGCCGGGCCCGTTCGCGCCGCGCACCGTCGAGCTCGGCGGCTACGTGGGCATCCGGCGCGGTGGCCAGCTCGTGGCCATGGCCGGTCGCCGCCTCCAGCTGCCGGGTCTCTGTGAGATCAGCGCCGTGGCGACGCACCCCGACGCACGCGGCCAGGGGCTCGGGCGTCGCGTCGTCGTCGCCGTGGCGTCGGCCGTCGTCGCCGAGGGCGACGTGCCGTTCCTGCACTCCACCGCGTCCAACACCCCGGCGATCGGGCTCTACGAGTCGCTCGGCTTCACCGTGCGCAAGCACGTGGCCTTCGTCGTCACCGAGCCACCGTCGGGCCCGGACGCCTGAGCGTCACCGGGCCGCCCGACCGGGGCCGCGCCCGGGGAGCCCGCTCGAGCGCGCACGGTGCCCCGGCTCTCGCGAGCCGGCGATCGCTCAGCTGGTCGGTGCCCGTGGCGGGGGCACCACGACGGCGACGGGCTTGCCGCCGACGGCCACCCGCCGCACGACGTTGCCGGCGGGGAGGGCGAGCTCGACGAGCGTGCCGTCCTGGCCGCACACCCAGGCGTGGTGGTCTCCTGGCCCGACGGTGATCGCCTCCGCACCGGTGCCGATCGGGACGGCCGGACCGGCTACCAGCCCGCCCAGGGCGATCGGGGTGACCCCGTCGCCCGCGCTCACGTACGCCGTCCCGGCGGTCCCCGCTGCGGGGTCGACGGCGATGCCCGTCGGGTCGCCGCCGACGGCGATCGGGGGGCCGGCGGTGAGCGACGGCAGCGATAGCGGCACAACCGTGCTCGTCTGCTGGTCGGCCACGAGGGCGACGGCGCCACTCGGGCCGAAGGCGACGGCGTCGGGCTCGAGGCCGACGGCGACAGGTGGCCCGGCGACGAGCGACGGCAGCGACACGGGCGTCACCGTGCCGTCGCCGAAGTTGGCCACCAGGGCGAGCGACCCGTTGGGGCTGACGGCGACGGCGTCGGGCTCCTTGCCGACGCGGACCGGCGTGCCGACGTGCAGCGACGGCAGCGACACGGGTGTCACCGTCCCGGCGAGCAGATTGGCCACCAGGGCGAGCGACCCGTCCGGGCTGACGGCGACGGCGTCGGGCTCGAGCCCGACGCCGGCCCGCCCCACCTCCTTGCCGGTGGCCGTGTCGACGACGCTCAGGACGTCGACGCCCTTGTCGGCGGCCAGCACGTCGCGTCCGTCGGGCGTGGCGGCGAGCGAGGTCGGAAGCGACGCCGTGGTCGAGGCCCGCGTGCCGGTCATCACCGGGTGCAGCACCGCTCCGCTGGCCGTGTCGACGACGGCGAGGGTGTTGCCCGGGTCGGCGAGGCCCGCTCCGGTCGCCACGTAGGCCACGTGCCCGCCCCGCGACGGCGCGGCGAGCGCGCTCGTCCCGCACGCCGCCAGCCCGGTGGCGGCGAGGGCGGCGAGGGCGGCGGCGGTTCCGCGACGGGTGCCCCGGACGGTCAGCCGCGGCCGCACGTGGCTCCGGGCCGCCCGTCGAGGTCGCGCCATGCGGGGTGGTCGGTGACCGGGCAGAAGTCGCCGGTCGCCGGGTCCTGTCGGTACGGCACGGGTGGCGGCGCTCCCGACGCCAGCTCGGACACGGCGGCGAGCAGGAGGTCGACGTCCTCGGTCGAGGTCGAGAGCCCGGCGCTGGCCCGGACCGCACCGGGGACGTTGCGCCGGTCGCCGACCGCCAGGTCGGAGCGGTAGCGGTCGACGGCGGCACGGTCCATCCCGAGGAGGCGCACGACGTAGGGGTGGGCGCAGAAGCACCCGTGGCGCACGGCGATCCCGTGCTCGGCGCTCAGTCGGGCGGCCACGAGCGCGTGGTGGAGGCCGTCGACCGTGAAGGCGGCGACCGGCAGCAGCGCCTCGTGGTCGGCCTCGGGCCCGGGCCCGAGCAGCCGAACGCCGTCGATGGCGGACAGGCCGTCGCGCAGTCGGCGGGTGAGGACGCGCTCGTGGGCGACCATGGCGTCCCAGCCGATCTCGGCGAGGACGTCGACGGCGGCGTGGAGCGCCACCGCCCCCACGACGTTCGGCGAGCCCGCCTCCTCGCGCTCGGGCGGCGCCGTCCACAGCACCTCGTCCAGCCCCACCAGGTCGACGGCCCCGCCGCCCACCAAGAAGGGGTCGCCGGTCTCGAACGCGGAGCGGGGGCCGACGAGGGCCCCTGCGCCGAAGGGCGCGTAGAGCTTGTGGCCGCTGAAGGCGAGGAAGTCGGCCTCTCTCGGCAGCGGGCGGTGGGGGGCGAGCTGGGCGGCGTCGACCACCACCGGGACGCCGCGGGCGTGGGCCGCGGCGATCACGCCGTCGAGCGGCGGGAGCCACCCGGACACGTTCGACGCCCCCGTCACCGCGAGCAGGGCGGGTGCCGGGAGCTCGTCCAGCGCGGCGACCACCGCGTCGACGTCGAAGGTCCCGTCCGCTCCGCACTCGACGTAGCGGCGCGTGGCCACCCGTCCCCACGGCAGCAGGTTGGCGTGGTGCTCGACCACGGTGGTGACGACCACGTCGGTCGGGGCGAGGCGCAGCCGGTAGGCGAGGTGGTTGATGGCCTCGGTCGTGTTGCGGCACACGATGGCGATGTCGGAGCCGTCGGGGTCGCGCCCGGCGAAGGCGAGGATCGCCCGCCGCGCGTCCTCGTAGGCGGTCGTCGAGCGCCGCGAGCGGTAGCCGGCGCCACGGTGCACGCTCGAGTACCACGGGAGGAGCTCGGTGACCCGCTCCACGACCGTCGGGTGCGCCTGCGTCGAGGCCGCCTGGTCGAGCTCGACCGGCCGGCGCTCGGAGCCGTCGAGGCAGGGCACGAGCACGTCCGAGCCGACGAGGGTGGCGAGCGGGCGCGAGGCGT
Source organism: uncultured Acidimicrobiaceae bacterium (assembly GCA_964610905.1). Classification (GTDB taxonomy): domain Bacteria; phylum Actinomycetota; class Acidimicrobiia; order Acidimicrobiales; family RAAP-2; genus JAJZJT01. The sequence continues at coordinate 25,729 of CAZSYT010000029.1, read as the reverse complement.
CGGTGTCCACGACCAAACCCTACGGTGGCCGGAGCACGCCGGGCGCTCGCCGCCCGGCGCTCGCCTACCATGCGCGGGTGGACACCACGCCCGTGCCCCCCAACCCGCCCGGCGCGCCGGGGACGTCCGACCCCGCCGCCACGTCCCCCGCCGCCCGAACCGAGCCGCACCCGGGCTCGCCCCCCGCCGGCGACGGCGGGCGCAGCGAGCCCACCGGGAGCCCAGCCACCCTGGCCGCCACCACGGCCGAGCTCGACGCCGTCGACACCGTGCTCGGCGACGTCGAGGCCGCCCTCGCCCGGCTCGACGCCGGGACGTACGGCACCTGCGAGGTCTGCCGCCGCCCGCTCGCCGACGACGTCCTGGCCGAACGCCCGACAGCCACGCGCTGTGACGAGTGCACCGAGGAGAACGAGTAGGCTTCGAGCCGATGGCCAGCCTGCGGTCCGAGCTCGAGCGCATCCTCACCGACACGTACCTCGACGGCGTCTCGGGGAAGTCCCTCGACGAGATCCGAGCCATGCGGTCCGAGTGCCAGGAGGCCGAGGTCGCGCTCTCCTACCTGCGCCGGCTCGCCCAAGGCCGGCTCGACATCGTCCACGCCTACCTCGCCCGGGCGGGAGGCGACCACCCCGACATCGCCGGCGTGGTCGACGACCTCCCCGGCATCCTCTCGGCCGGGCCGGGGCGTCCCGAGGGACCGGGCCGGCTCCCGATGCTGCTCGCCCCCGACATGGAGCTGAGCGGCCTGACCGCCGAGGTCGACGCCGTCCTCGACGGCGACCAGGTCTCCGACCTGGCCGATCGATCGTCCGAAGAGCTCCAGGCCCTCGTGGCCGAGCTGGCCGCCATCGAGAAGCGGGTCTCCGCCGAGCGCCGCGCGCTCCACGAGCGCATCGACACCCTGCAGGCCGAGCTGGTGGCCCGGTACAAGTCCGGTGCCGCCTCGGTCGAAGGCCTGCTTTCGTGACACGGGCCCGGTCGCCCCGGGGGCGGGGGCGGCGCGACGGGGGAGGGGCGCCCGGAGCGGCGTCCCGGTGACCGGGGCGGGCCCGCCGAGCGGGCGCGGCGACGGCGCGGCGTTCGTCCGCGACCTCCCCGAGCGGGTCAACGAGCTCGGCGCCTTCATCCGCGAGCAGCGCAACACGGCCCGGCTGTCGCTCCGCCGCCTCTCCGAGCTGGCCGGGGTGTCGAACCCCTACCTGAGCCAGATCGAGCGGGGGCTCCGCCGGCCCTCGGCCGAGATCCTCCAGCAGATCGCCAAGGCGCTGCGCATCTCGGCCGAGACGCTCTACGTCCAGGCCGGCATCCTCGAGCGTCCCGACGGGGACACCGACCTCGCCCGCTTCATCCTCTCGGACCAGCATCTCTCCGAGGACCAGAAGCAGGTGCTGCTGCGCATCTACCTGTCGTTCCGTCACGAGAACGAGCCGCCGGGCGACCGGTCGGGCGAGGCGTCCGCCCCCTCGGGCTCGGAGCGACCGGCCGGGCATCGCGGCCACGACGAGAGCGATGGCACGCGGGGTGCCACCAGCGGTGAGAAGGGCGCTCCGACCAGGGACGGGTCCGTCGGCCGCGGTCGGACGGCGGACGCCCAGGGGAGCACCATCACCCCGCTCCGTGAGGCGTCGTCGGCGCGGGCTCCGAGGTCGGCCGCAGAGTGAGCGCACCGTCCCGATAGGCTCGGCGGCGCATGAGGCGCCTCGCAGTCCTGTCGATGCACACCTCACCGCTCGCCCAGCCCGGCACCGGAGACGGGGGCGGCATGAACGTCTACGTGCGCGAGCTGACCTCGGCGCTGGCGCGTGCCGGGGTCGAGTGCGACGTGTTCACGCGGGCGTGGTCGGACGAGCTGCCCCCCACCGCCACGGTCGAGCCCGGCTTCCGCGTCCACCACGTGCCGGCCGGTCCGCCCGAGCCCGTGGCCAAGGAGGCGCTCCCCGCCTTCGTCGACGAGTTCGCCGACGGCGTCGGCAAGCTGGTCGAGTCGCTCGGCGCCGAGCTCCCCTTCGACGCCCTGCACGCCAACTACTGGTTGAGCGGCGTCGCCGGCCACGCCATCAAGCACCGCTTCTCGCTCCCCCTCGTGTCGACCTTCCACACCCTCGACCGGGTGAAGGCGGAGGCCAGTCCCGAGGAGGTCGAGAACGACGCCTTCGTGCGCCGGGCCGAGGCCGAGGCCGAGGTGATCCACTGCTCGGACACCGTGCTGGCGTCGTGCTCGGTCGAGGCGGAGCAGATCACGCACCTCTACCACGCGGACGCCACCCGCATCCGCATCGTCGCACCGGGAGTGGACCACGCCTTCTTCGGCCCCGGGCACCGGCCACGGGCCCGACGGGCCATCGGCGTCCCCGAGGGTGGGCCGCTCCTCCTCTTCGTCGGCCGGATCCAGCCGCTGAAGGGCGTCGAGGTGGCGGTGCGCACGCTCGAGGCGCTGCGCAGCGACCACGGGGACGCCCGCCTCGTGGTGGTGGGCGGTCCGAGCGGCCCCCACGGGGAGGCCGAGGTGGCGCGCCTCCACCGGCTCGTCGGCTCCCTCGGGCTCGTCGACTCGGTCACCTTCGTCCCGCCCCAGCCCCACGAGCTGCTCTCGACCTTCTACCGGGCGGCCGACGTGTGCCTGGTGCCGAGCCGGTCCGAGTCCTTCGGGCTCGTGGCCCTCGAGGCCGCGGCGTGCGGGACGCCGGTGGTCGCCTCCGAGGTCGGCGGGCTCCAGACCCTCATCGACCACGGGCGGACGGGCTACCTGGTCGAGGACCCGACTCCCGAGGCCTTCGCCGCCTGGGTCCGCCAGATCGTCGCCGAGCCCCTGCTCGCCGAGCGGCTGAGCAGCCACGCCGTCATCCGGGCCCGCCGCTACACGTGGGCGCGGGCGGCGGTCCTCCTCCGCGAGATCTACGAAGAGCTCACTGCCGGCCACCTGGTGGAGTGCCGGTGACCGACCGGTGGGCCGGCGTCCTCTCCGACGCCGAGCGTGCCGAGGTCTGCGGTGTCGTCGACCGGTGGGCGGAGCGCACGCGTGCCGAGGGCACGGGACTGGTGTCCGCCGAGCGGCCGGCCGGTGGCGATCCCGCGACCGGGGCGCCCCGCTGGCTCCTGCGGTTCCGGGGCGAGGAGAAGGACGTGGTCGCCGTGCGGCTCACGCTGCACCAGCGGACGCTCCACCACGAGGTCCAGCTCATGCCCGCGCCCGAGACGAACGTCGCCGAGACGTACGCGTACCTCCTGCGCAAGGGCGCGGAGCTGTGGGGGATGGGCTTCGCCATCGGCGCCGAGGACGCGCTCTACGTGGTGGGAAGGGTGCCCGTCGAGCGGATCGACGACGACGAGCTCGACCGGATCGCCGGCGCCTCCCTCGCCGTGGTCGACGAGTGCTTCCCGACGGCGATGACCCTCGGGTTCGCGGGCCGCTACCGGCGCCGGCCCCCGGCCCACCGGCGGCGCTGAGCGGCCGGTCCGCGGCCGACGACCCGACCGTCACCCGACGGGCCGCCCGGGCCTCCGGGCCCGCCGGGAGCCACTGGTAGCGTCGCGCCGCATGGCGATCGAGCTGCTGGTGATGGGCGGGGGCAAGATGGGCTCGGCCCTCCTCGACGGGCTGGTCCGCCAGCGGTGGGCGGCCCCGGGCGACCTCGCCGTGTGCGACCCCGACGAGGGTGCCCGAGCCCGGGTGGCGGACGCCCATCCCGGGGTGGCGGTGACGCCTGTCCCCGTGGCGGCCGAGGCCGTCCTCCTCGCCGTGAAGCCGGACGCCGCCGAGGCGGCGTGCCGGCTCGTCGCCCCGCTCGCTCCGCCCCGCGTCCTGTCGGTGGTCGCCGGCCTGGCCACCGGCCGGCTCGAGGCCGCTCTCCCCGAAGGGACGCCCGTGGTGCGGGCCATGCCCAACACTCCGGCCCTCATCGGCGCCGGCGTGGCCGCCATGTCGGGGGGCAGCCACGTGAGCGCCGCCGACCTCGACTGGGCCGAGGGAGTGCTCGCCGCCGTCGGGACGGTGGTCCGGCTCCCCGAGCGGCACCTCGACGCCGTCACCGGGCTGTCGGGGTCGGGTCCCGCCTACCTCTTCCTGGTCGCCGAGGCGCTCGTCGAGGCGGGCGTGGCCGCCGGGCTCCCCCGCGACGTCAGCCGCACGCTCGTCGTCGAGACCTTGCTCGGCTCGGCCCGCCTGCTCGCCGAGACGGGCGCCGATCCCGCCGAGCTGCGCGCGGACGTCACCTCGCCCGGCGGCACGACGGCGATGGCGGTGCGCTCCCTCGAGCTGAAGGCCGTCCGCTCCGCCTTCATCGAGGCGGTCGCGGCCGCCACCGAGCGGTCGCGCCAGCTCGGCCGCTGACGCGCGAGGCGTCGATGCCGACGCTGTACTTCCTGTCCGACTACGGGCTGGCCGACGAGTTCGTCGGGGTCGTCCACGCCGTGCTCGGGCGCATGGCCGCCGGCGTGCCCGTCGTCGACCTGACCCACGGCGTGCCCCCCTTCGACGTTGCCGCCGGAGCAGCCGCCCTCGCCCGGTGCGCCCCCTTCCTCGGGGACGGCGTGGTGGTGGCTGTGGTCGACCCCGGGGTGGGGACGGACCGGCGCCCGGTCGCCGTCGAGCTCGCCTCGGGGACGGCGGGTCCCCGCTGGCTCGTCGGACCCGACAACGGCCTGCTGCTCCTCGCCGCGGACGCGCTCGGTGGCGCCCGGGGCGTCGTCGTCCTCGACCGGGCACGCCTCCCGCCGGCCACGACCAGCACGGGCACCGGGGGAGCCACGAGCTTCGACGGGCGTGACGTGTTCGCCCCGGCGGCCGCCCACCTCGTCACCGGTGGCGACCCGGGAGCCCTCGGCGAGCCCGCCGAGGCGGCCTCCCTCGTCCCCGCGCCGGCGCCCGCGTCCGGCCACGCGCACGTCGAGACCGGTGGCGGGGCCGCCGTCCTCGTCAGCTCGGTGGTCGCCGTCGACCGCTTCGGCAACGTGCAGCTCGCCGCGCCCGGCACGGCCCTGGCCGCCCTCGGGCTCGACCCCGGCGACACGGTGTCGGTCGTCGTCGTCCCAGGGCGCGGCACCGCCCGCACCGGGACGGACGCGGCGGGCCCAGGGGACCGGGGAGCGGTGACGCCCGTGCCGGTCACGGTGGTGCGGGCGTTTGCGGCGTGCCCGCCCGGAGGGCTCGGGCTCCTCGTCGACGCGTCGGGGCACCTCTCCCTCGTGGCCGACCGTGCGCCCGCCACCGAGCGGTTGGGCACCGGTGTCCCCGGCCCGGGCTCGTACTCCCTGGTCGGAGCCGAGGTCCGCCTCGAGCGCCGCGCCTGATCGCCGCGTCGATTGCCCGGGTGGCGACCAACGGCTCTACGATCCCCGCCCATGACGGCATCGGAGGGGGACGCGGGGGTGCCCGGGGGGCGGGACGGCGCCGGTCGCGCCCTCTCGCGTCGGCGGATCCCCGAGCCGACGGTCGGCAGGCTGCCGGTCTACCAGCGGATCCTCGAGGAGCTGCTCCGGTCGGGCACGACGACGGTGTCGTCCGAGCTCCTCGGCTCGCTGGCGCGGGTGAACGCCGCGAAGGTACGGAAGGACCTGTCGCTCCTGGGGTCGTTCGGCACCCGTGGCGCCGGCTACGACACCGCGTACCTGATCGAGCAGATCGACCGCGAGCTGGGACTGGACCGGCAGTGGCCCGTCGTCATCGTGGGCATGGGCAACCTGGGCCGGGCGCTCGCCCACGCCCAGGGGTTCGCCGCCCGCGGGTTCCCGGTCACCGCCCTCTTCGACGTCGACCCGGCGATCGTGGGCCAGGACGTCGCCGGCGTGGTCGTGCGGCACCTCGACGACCTCGCTGCCGTGGTGCACGACCAGCCCGACGCCATCGGCGTCATCGCCACACCGGCGGCGGCGGCCCAGGGCGTCGCCGACCTCCTGGTGGAGGCGGGCGTGCGCTCGTTGCTCAACTTCGCCCCCCGGGTGCTGACCGTCCCGTCGGGGGTCCTCCTCCGCTACGTCGACCTGAGCATCGAGCTGCAGATCATGAGCTTCTACCAGTCCCGCCACCGGCCGCGCGCCGGCGGCGGCCGCATGCCGGTCATCGGGACGGTCGGGCTGTCGAGCCGCGACCCGGGCTGAGCGACTGGCGGCACCTGCCTCGGCCCGGCATGCTGGAGCAGCGGGCCGAGCCGTCGGGGCACGGTGCCGCGGCAGTCCCGGCGGAGCAAGTGAGGGTGCGCGAACGTGTCGGTCGTCGTCGTCGGGATCGAGGAGCGGAACGCCCCGCTCGAGCTGCTCGAGCGGGTGTCGGTCGGCGAGGAGGCGCTGCCCAAGGCCCTCGCCGCCCTCGGTGACCGCTCCAACGTCTCCGAGGTGGTCGTGGTGTCGACGTGCCTGCGCACCGAGGTCTACGCCGTCGTCGACCGCTTCCACGCCGGTGTCGACGAGCTCCGCGAGTTCCTGGCCTCGGTGGGCTCGACGAGCCCCGAGGCGCTCGAGCCCCACCTCACGGTCCACTTCGACGACGACGTCGCCCGGCACCTCTTCTCGGTGGCCGCGGGGCTCCGCTCGGCCGTCCTCGGCGAGTCCGAGGTGCTCGGGCAGGTCCGACGGGCGTGGGAGCGGGCGCACAGGGCACGCGTCTCGGGGCCCGTGCTCGGGACCCTCTTCCGCCACGCCGTCGAGACGGGCAAGCGCGTGCGGTCCGAGACGGCCATCGCCCGGGGGATCACGTCGCTGTCGCACGGGGCCGTGGCGCTCGCCGCCGAGCGGCGTCCGGGCGGGCTCGCCGGGGTGCGGGCGGTGGTGGTCGGTGCCGGCGAGATGGGCGAGGGCATCGCCCACGCCCTTGCCGGCCACCAGGTCGGGCACCTGTCCCTGGTCAACCGGACCCGTGCCCGGGCGTCCTCGGTGCTCGACGCCGTGGTCGAGCGGGTGGGGTCCCCCGCCCCGACCGTCGCCGCCGTTCCCCTCGGGAGCTTGGCCGACGTCATGGTCGAGGCCGACGTCGTCTTCACCTCGGTGGCCACCGCGCACCCCGTCGTCGACGACGCCCTGCTCACCGACGTCGTCGGCCGCCGGGCGGGGGCCGGGTCGGGCGCCCTGCTCGTCGTGGACCTCGGGGTGCCGCGCAACGTCGCTCCGGGGGCCGGAGCCCTCGACGGCGTCGAGCTGGCGGACATGGACGCGCTGCGGGCCTCGGTCGCCGATGCGCTCTCGGGCCGCCAGGGCGAGGTGGCGCAGGCCGCGGCCATCGTGGCCGAGGAGGTCGAGCGCTACCGTGCGGCCAGCCGGGCGCGGGGTGCCGCTCCCGTCGTCGCCGCCCTGCGGACCCGGGCCGACGAGGTGCGCCTCGCCGAGCTGAGGCGCCTGCGCGCCAAGCACCCCGAGCTCACCGACGACGAGTGGGAGGTGGTCGAGGCCGTCACCCGCACCGCCCTGGCCAAGGTCCTCCACGCCCCGACGGTCGCCGTCAAGGAGGCGGCCGGCACCGCCCGCGGGGAGCGGCTCGTCGAGGCCGTGCGGGTCCTCTTCGACCTCTGACCGGGTCGGGTCCCCTCCAACCCCGTCCCCCTGCCACCCCGTCCCCCTGCCACCCCGGCACGGCCTAGCCCAGCGTGCGCCCGGGCCCACGGCGGCACGTGAGGGGCCGCCCCGGGCGGGTGCCCCGGGTGGGCGCAGTAGCCTTCTCGGCGGTGACCGCCTCGTCCTCGCTGCGCCTGGCCACCCGAGGGTCGCCGCTCGCCCGCTGGCAGGCCGACCGGGTGGCGACGCTGTTGCGCCGTACCGGCGTGGGAGCGGAGCTCGTCGTGGTGGAGACCGAAGGGGACCGTCGCACCGACGTCCCCCTCGCCGCCCTGGGCGGCCAGGGCGTCTTCGTCAAGGAGGTCCAGCAGGCGGTCGTGCGGGGCGACGCCGACGTCGCCGTCCACTCGGCCAAGGACCTGCCGGCAGCGCCCGAGCTCCGGGTGCCCGGGTTGGTGCTGGCCGCCTACCCCGAGCGGGGCGACCCGCGCGACTGCCTCGTCGGAGGGCGGCTGGCCGACCTGCCGACCGGGTCGTTGGTCGCCACCGGGTCGGCGCGGCGGCGAGCCCAGCTCGCCAACCGCCGTCCCGACCTCACGTTCACGGGCCTGCGGGGGAACCTGGCCACCCGGCTCGGCCGGGTGGGGCGCGACGGGGTGGCGGCCGTGGTGGTGGCCGCCGCCGCGCTCGACCGCCTCGGCTGGGCGGCTCCTCCGGGAACGCCCGTCGAGACGCTCGCCGTCGACGACCTCGTGCCGCAGGTGGGCCAGGGCGCCCTGGCCGTCGAGTGCCGGGCCGACGACCCGGTCGTCCTCGCCGCCCTCGCCGCCCTGGACGACGCGCCCACCCGGCGGTGCGTGACCGCCGAGCGGTCCTTCCTCGCCGCCCTCGGTGGCGGGTGCACGCTCCCCGTGGGTGCCCACGCCGTGCTCGAGGGGGCCGACGTCGTCGTGACCGGCCTCGTCGCCGCCGAGGACGGCCGGGTCGTGCTGCGGCACACGGCCGCGGGCCCCGACCCCGAGGCCCTCGGCCGGTCGGTCGCCCGGTACCTCCTCGACGACGCGGGAGCCCGCGCCTTCGGGCCCTGGGACGCCCACGACGACGGCACGGGGTCCCCGGCCGTGGTGCCGTGACCGTCTACCTGGTCGGGGCGGGCCCCGGCGACCCCGAGCTGCTCACGCTGCGAGGGGCACGGCTGCTCGGCCGGGCCGACGTCGTCGTCCACGACCGGCTGGTCGCGCCCGAGCTGCTCGAGCTCGCCCCGGCGCACGCCGTCCGCGTCGACGTCGGCAAGACCCCGGGCCGGCCGCGCCGACCGGGTCGGCAGGCCGACATCAACGCGCTCCTCGTCGAGCACGGGCGGCGGGGCGCCACGGTGGTCCGCCTGAAGGGCGGCGACCCGTTCGTCTTCGGGCGCGGTGGCGAAGAGGCCGAGGCGCTCCTCGCCGCCGGCGTGCCCTTCGAGGTCGTGCCCGGGGTGACCGCGGCGTTCGCCGCCCCCGCGGCCGCCGGCATCCCGGTGACCCACCGGGGCGTGTCGACCTCCGTCACCGTGGTCACCGGTCGCGTCGGCGGTCCTTCGGCGGCCGGCGGGCTCGACTGGGCATCGCTGGGGCGGGCCGGGGGCACGCTCGTCGTCCTGATGGGGATGGCCGAGCGGGCGGCCATCGCCGGGGCGCTGCTCGCCGCCGGGCGACCCGCCGACACGGCCGTGGCCGTCGTCCACTGGGGCACCACCGTCGACCAGCAGGTCGTGCGCACCACGCTCGCCGGGCTCGCCCACGTCGACCTGCCGGCGCCGGCGACCATCGTCGTCGGGCCGGTGGCGGCGCTCGCCCTGGCGCCTGGCAGCGGGTGACGCGGGCACGGGGGCCGGCACGCAGGGACGTGCCCGAACCTCGCTCCCTCGCCGGCAGGTCGGTGGTCGTGACGCGGGCCCGTGCCCAGGCCTCCGCGCTCGTCGGGCGGCTCGAGGCCCTTGGGGCGACGGTCGTCGAGCTGTCGGTGATCGAGGTGGCCGGTCCTGCCGACGAGGGAGCCGCCCTCCGGAGCGCTGCCGACGACCTCGTCGCCGGCGTCTACGGGTGGGTGGTGGTGACCTCGGCCAACGCCGCGTCCCGCCTGGCGCTGGCCCTCGGACGGCGCCCGGTGCCGGCGACGACCCGGTGGGCGGCGGTCGGGCCGGCGACGGCGCGGGCCCTCGACGAGGTCGGCCACCCGCCCGACCTCGTGCCCACCGAGGCGCGCTCCGAGGCCCTGGCCGACGCGTTCCCCCCGGCGTCGGGCCCGCCCGAGAGCGCGGCACGACGGGTGCTCTTCCCGCGGGCCGAGACGGTGCACGGGGACCTCGCCGCCGGGCTCCGGGCCATCGGCTACGGGGTCGACGAGGTCGTCGCCTACCGCACCGTCGCCGGCGAGCCCGACGCCGTCGCCGTCGAGGCGGCACGCCGCGCCGACGCCGTGGCGTTCACGTCGTCGTCGACGGTCGAGCGCACGGTCTCGCTCCTCCGTCGGGCCGGCGTCCCGCCGGTCGTCGCGTCGATCGGGCCGGCCACGTCGGCGACGGCCCGAGCAGCCGGCCTCGCGGTCACGGCCGAGGCGTCCGAGCACACCCTCGACGGGCTGGTGGAGGCCCTGGTCGCCGCCCTCGGGCGGTGAGGGTCGCGCCCGGCGCCCGTGGTGGCCGCCGGGGCGCGGTGCCCTAGGCTCGGGGCCGTGACCGTGCCCCGCTACCCCGCGGCGCGTCCGCGCCGCCTGCGCCGCACGCCGGCGCTCCGCCGCCTCGTCGCCGAGATCCGCCTGTCCGTCGACGACCTGGTGGCCCCGCTCTTCGTCGCCGACGGGATCGACGCCCCGCGCCCCGTTCCGTCGCTCCCCGGGGTCGTCCAGCACACCGTCGGCTCGCTCGTGGGCGAGGTCCGCCGGCTCGCCGCCCTCGGTGTCCCCGGCGTCATCCTCTTCGGCCTGCCCCTCGCGGCCGACAAGGACGCCGTGGGCTCGCAGGCCTACGCCGCCGACGGCATCGTGCAGCGGGCGCTCGCCGCCGTGCGCGACGCGGTGGGCGACGACGTCGTCGTCATGGCAGACACGTGCCTCGACGAGTTCACCGACCACGGCCACTGCGGCGTCGTCGACCGGGCGAGCGGCAGCGTCGACAACGACGCCACCCTTCCGCTGTACGCCCGGGCTGCCGTCTCGCAGGCCGACGCAGGCGCCGCCGTGGTCGCCCCGAGCGGGATGATGGACGGGCAGGTCGCGGCCATCCGGGCTGCCCTCGACGACGCCGGCCACGTCGAGGTGGCGATCATGGCGTACGCGGCCAAGTACGCCTCGGCCCTCTACGGGCCGTTCCGCGACGCCGTCGACGTGACCATCGCCGGCGGGGGCGACCGACGCGGCTACCAGCAGGACGTGGCCAACCGCCGCGAGGCGTGGCGGGAGGTCGCGCTCGACGTGGCCGAGGGTGCCGACATCGTGCTGGTCAAGCCGGCCATGACCAACCTCGACGTCGTGGCCGACGTGGCCCGTACGGTCGACGTGCCGGTGGCCGCCTACCACGTGAGCGGCGAGTACGCCATGGTGCGGGCGGCAGCGGAGCGGGGATGGCTCGACGGCCCGGCCGTCGCCCTCGAGCAGGTGACGGCGGTCAGGCGGGCCGGGGCCGACCTTGTCCTCACGTACTTCGCCGGCGAGCTGGCCCAGGCGCTCGGTGGCTGAGCCGACCCGCTCCGAGGAGCTCTTCGCCCGGGCGCTCGCCGTCGTCCCCGGCGGCGTCAACTCGCCGGTCCGGGCGTTCGGGTCGGTCGGCGGCCGCCCCTACTTCGTCGCCCGGGGGGCGGGCTCGCGGGTGTGGGACGCCGACGGACGAGAGCTCCTCGACTACGTGCAGTCCTACGGCGCCTCCCTGCTCGGCCACGCCCATCCGGCCGTCGTCGAGGCGGTCAGGAGGGCGGCGACCCTCGGCACGACCTTCGGCGCGCCGACCGAGGGCGAGGTCCTCCTGGCGGAGGCCATCTGCGCCCGGGTCGACGGGTGCGAGCAGGTCCGCCTCGTGTCGTCGGGCACCGAGGCGACCATGAGCGCCGTGCGGGTGGCGCGCGGCTTCACGGGGAGGTCTCGGGTGGTCACCTTCGCCGGCTGCTACCACGGGCACTCGGACGCCCTGCTGGCGACGGCGGGCAGCGGGGTGGCGACGCTCGGGCTGGCGGGCTCGGCGGGGGTGCCGGCCGGCGCCGTCGCCGACACGGTGGTCGCCCCCTACAACGTCGTCCCCGACCTCGACGACCGTGTCGCCTGCGTCCTCGTCGAGCCGGTGGCCGCCAACATGGGCCTCGTCCCCCCCGAGCCGGGCTTCCTCGAGGGGCTGCGGTCGGCGTGCGACGCCGTCGGTGCCCTCCTCGTCTTCGACGAGGTGATCACGGGGTTCCGCCTCGGGCCCGGCGGCGCCAGCGAGTGGTCGGGGGTCCGGCCCGACCTCTGGTGCTTCGGGAAGGTGATCGGCGGTGGGCTGCCGGTCGGCGCATTCGGCGGCCGGCGCGACGTCCTCGCCGTGCTCGCCCCCGACGGGCCCGTGTACCAGGCCGGCACCCTGTCGGGGAACCCGCTGGCTACCGCCGCCGGGCTCGCCGTGCTGGGGACCGTCGACGACGACGCCTACGACGACCTCGCCCAGCGCGTCGCCCGCCTGGCCGCCGCGCTCGAGGCCGCCCTCGCCGAGGTCGTCCGCAGTGCCGGCGAGGACGTCGACGTCCACGTCCCCTCGGTGGGTCCCCTGCTCGGGCTGGCCTTCGTCCCGGCGGGGAGCGGTCCCGTGCGCGACCTCGAGGGCGCACGCGCAGCCGCCGGCACCGGCCTCTACGCCCGCCTCTTCCGGGCCCTCCTGCATCGTGGCGTGGCCGTGTCCCCCGGGGCCTACGAGGTGGCCTTCCCGTCGATGGCCCATACCGACGCCGACGTCGACCGCACGGTGACCGTCGCCGCCGAGGCGCTGGCCGAGGCGCTCGCCCACCCCGACCGCTGACCCCTGGCCGGCCGAGGGCTCACCCCGCCGGCGTGTCCTGGCAGAAGGGTGCCGTCGGGGGCCCGACGGACGGGGCGTCGGTGACGGTGGTGGCCCCGGGCACGTTCCCGGCCGCGAGCAGCGACGCCGCCGCGCCCGCGGCGCCCTTCAACGTGGCGTCGAGGAAGTCGGTGCTCACGACCTCGAACGTGGTGAGGTCGGTGCCGGGGTCCTGGTAGGGGGGGAGGTGCCCGGCACCCACGAAGCTCAGGTAGTACTTGGGCGCCGGCGCGGCGTCGTAGAGCTCGACGCTGCACGAGGGGACGTTGATCGGGTCGGCCGTGCCCTGGGTCACGAGCAACGGGACGCTCCCGGCCGTGTAGAAGCCGCTCCCGAGCGAGGAGAGCTCCTGGCCCGACATGATGATGGCCGCCTTCACCCGGGGGTCGCGCTGCGCGGGGGCCGCGGCCACGGCGAGGCTCACGTCCCCGCCGTCCGACTGTCCGGCCACCGCCACCTCGGTGGCCTCGACCAGGCCGGCCAGGGGGCCGGAGGTGCCGGCCGAGGCGTCGAGGAGGCTCGTGATGACGAACCGCAGGTCGCGGGGGTGGTTGACGATGTCGGCCTCGCAGGAGGGGCACACCGGCGGGTCGGTGAAGGGGTAGGTCGGGGCGGCGACCACGTAGCCGGCCGCCGCCCACGCGGCGAGGACGCCACCGTAGGAGGCCGGGGTCTCGTCGTAGCCCTGGGAGAACACCACCAGCGGGTAGGGGCCGTCGGTCCGGTCGGGCACCGCCCCCGGTACCGGTTGGCCGCCCGGGGAGCCCGTCGCCGGGTAGAGGACGAGCGTCGGGAGCAACCGCACGGGCAGGCCGGCTCCGGCCGGTTCGGCGAAGGTCGGGTCCTCGGAGCCCACGGCGAAGGGCCCGCTCCGGCGGGGGGGTGCCGTCGTCGTCGTGGTGGTGGTCCCGGCCGGCCTGCTGACGACCGTCGACGTCCGGGTGGCGCCGTCCTTGCGCCCCGGCCCCGGACCCGGCCGGGTGGCCAGCAGGGCCGCGACGGCGGCCACCAGGAGGGTCGCGACCCCCACGGTCAGGCGACGCCGCCGGACGACGGCTCGGGACGGGCGGGGCATCCGCCGCAGCGTACCGATGCTGCCCGGCCCCCGGACGGCGCGGCGGCGCTCGGGCCGGGGCTCGCTACACTTACTCCCCTTGTGGACCCTGCCCGCGACCGCTCCGCCGACGGGGCGCCCGACCGCCCACGAGGCGGACCTCCGTCCGGGTCGCCGCCGGTGGTGCGTGCGCTCGCCGACGAGGACCTGGCGACGGCGGTGCCGCTCCACCGTCAGGTGCTCGACGTCGAGTTCCTGACCGCCTTCGGCCCCGGCTTCCTCCGTCGCTACTACCGGGCGTGGATGGAGAGCCCCGGCGGCATCGCCCTGGCGGCGGCGGACGGCGAGCGAGTGGTCGGCGTCCTGCTCGGGGCGACGGACCCGTCGGGGCATGCCCGCGCCATGGTGCGCGGCCACGCCGCCGGGCTCGCGCTGCGCATGGCCGCCGGGGCGGCCGTCCGTCCCCGGCTGGCTCGCGAGCTCGTGGTCACGCGCAGCCGTCGCTACGCCCGCGGCCTGTGGCGCTCGCTGCGTCGCCGCACGTCGGCCGCACCCCCCCCGCCTGCGGGGAACGTGCCCGGCGCGACGGCTGGAGGAGCCACCGGTCGACCGGGGTCCGCAGGTCATGTCGGCGAGATCACCCACCTCCTCGTCGACCCGGCTGCCCAGGGCGGCGGCATCGGTCGTGCCCTCGTCGAGGCGGCGGTGGCGGAGGGCCGCGCCGCCGGGCTGGCCGGGCTCGAGCTGGTGACGCCGCCCGACTTCGCGGCGCGCCGCTTCTACGAGCGCCTCGGCTGGGAGGCCGGGGAGGAGGTCGCCAGCCAGAGCGGCGAGCGTTTCGTCAAGTACCGGCTCTCGTTGGCCCCGGGGCCCGGCGGGCCCCGCGAGGGTGCCCGGTAACCTGGGGACCGGCAGCGCCGGCCACTGCCGTCACCGGCGCGGAGGCCCGTGTCGATGACGGATCCCGAGGGTGGCACGGCGGCGGGGGACCTGCGCCTCGCCGGCGTCGTCCTCTCCGCCGGCACCGCGTCGGTGCCCGGGCTCACCCTCGTGGTCGGCACCGGCGGCATCGCCGTCCTCGGCCCGGGCCCCGGGCACCGTCGTGACATCGCGTGGTCCTCGCTCGAGGCGGCACGGGTCGTCGTCCCAGCCGGCCGGCGCCGCGACGCGTCGCCCGTCCTCGTGCTGACCTCGGGCTCACGGACCGTCCACTTCCTCCTCCCTGCGGGAAGCGATCGCTCGGTGCTCGACCGGCTGTCGTGGTGGGTGGCCCTGTGGTCGGCGCCCGACGAGCCGGTCGCCGCCGCCGCCGGCCACGGCGACGGGACGTCGCACCGGCGGCAGCGGGGCCGACGGGGCGGGCGGACGCGGCAGCGGGCCCTGCTCGCGGCGGGCCTCACCCTCCTCGTGGCCGGGCTCGGGCTCGGGGTCGTCCAGACCGTCGTGCCGGCGGGCCGGTCGGTACGCGGGACGTTCGGACCACGGACCGCCGGGCTCTCCGACCAGCAGCTCGCCGACCGCCTCGTGCTGACGCAGGCGGACGTGCCCGCCGGCTGGCACGTGGCCCCCGACCCGGCGTCCCAGCTGCCGCCCACGGCCCACGACCGGAGCGTCCTCGCGAGCGTCACCGACACGTTCGCGCGCTGCCTCGGCGTCTCGCCCACCCGCGGCGCCACGGTCCTCGGCGACCGGGGCCCCGACCAGACGGCCCAGCGGTCGTCGCCGGTGTTCACCGGGCCCACCTCGGGTGCGCCTGCGGGCCTCGAGCTGCAGACGTCGGTGGCGATCGTCCGCACCCACGCCGACGAGGTCGCCGACCTCGGTCCCGTCACCTCCCCCGGGTTCCCGGGGTGCGTCGGCACTGCCCTCGCCGCCGAGATGCAGCTCGGCGTCGACGACGTCACCGGGGGCTCGGGCACGCCGAGCGGCGTGGTGGGCGTTCCGGTCACGCTCCCACCGGTCCCAGGCTTGCAGGTGACGGGGGTGTCGGCGACGTTCGACCTCGCCGAAGGGACGGGCCCGGTGCCCGTCGTGGCGGGCGAGGTGGTCCTCGGGACAGGTCGCGTCGAGGCGCAGCTCCAGCTCTTCGCGGTCGGGGCCGCCTTTCCCTCGACGGCGTTCCGCGGCGCCCTCCTCGCCCTCGAGGCCCGGTTGGTGACCGGCGGCGACGCCGTCTCCCTCTGAGCGGCGTGCCGTGCCGGCCGGTCGGGTGCCTTCCCGACGAGCGCGGGATGGCGGCGTGATTGTGCAGTGCGTATGACAGGTCTCCGGCCTTCCGGCGCGAAAGTGCACCGCCCACGCGTCGGTGTGCGCCAGTATGGGCGGGTGCTCCCGCTGGTTCGGTGCGACCGCGATCGTGCGGACGTGCGCGCGATCGGGTCCGAGCCGTCGGGAGACCGAGGGGTAGCGCGCAACGGGGACGGGATCAGGGACCGGGGAGCCCGTCGGACAAGGAGCTGACGATGACGGTCGGATCGATGGAGCTTCCCCCCGAAGGCATGGTCCTCGGTGGCGTGGCCCTGGCCGGCGACCCCGAGCGAGGGACGTCGACCACCGAGGGCCTCACCTTGCTCTTCACCGTGGAGGGGATCACCGTCCAGGGTCCCCAGCCGGGGATGGAGCGGCTGCTCGTGTGGTCCGGCCTCGACGCCGCCGCGTGCCGAGACCAGACGCAGCTCGAAGGTGGCCGGATCGCCACGGTGCTCTCGCTGACGTCGGGCCATCAGACCGTGCACTTCCTGCTGCCCGCCGAGACGGTCTCGCCGGGGCAGGCCGCCTACCTCGACCAGGCGCTGCCGTTCTGGCTCCAGCGCTACGGACAGCGTGCCGGGGCTCCCGAGCCGGCCGCAGCCCCTCCGGTGCGACCTGCCCCTCCGGTTGCCGCCGCCTCCGCCGCCGGTCCGCCAGCGGTCCGTCCCACCCCGCCGCCTCCACCGCCTGCGCCGGCTCCCACGGGCACCTCCGGTGGCGCCCCCGCCGCTGCCGGCGCCCCCGCCGCTGCCGGCGCCCCCGGTGGCGCCCCGGGGGTCGAGGCCGCAGCCGACGTCTCCCCGGCACTTGCCGAAGCCGGCGAGCCCGAGCCCACCATCGACCCGAAGACCGGCGAGGCCACGTGGCCCGACCCGCTGTCTGGCCAGGAGCTGACGGTGGGTGCCCCGAAGAAGCGCTTCTGGACGCTCCGCCCCTCGCGCCCGGCGAGGCCGGACGCGCCGCTCGCCGAGAACGGCACCGAGGCGCCCGAGGGGACCACCCCCGAGGGGACCACCCCCGAGGGGACCACCCCCGAGGGGACCACCCCCGAGGGGA
>CAZSYT010000029.1:5494-8725 GCA_964610905.1 uncultured Acidimicrobiaceae bacterium | reverse complement strand
CCACCCCCGAGGAGACCACCCCCGAGGAGACCACCCCCGAGGAGGGCGGCACCGGGCTCGAGGGCACGACCCCGGCGCGCTCGGGGTACAGCCGCCAGACCCTCGTGCTCCTCCTTGTGCTCCTCCTCGTGGTGGTCGGTGCCGGCGCCTACCTCATCGTCCACCGCTCCTCGAGCTCTCCCCCGGCGACCACCACGGCGCCCGCGTCGCCGCCGCCGTCGTCGAGCGCCGACCTCGTGCTGGCCCAGGGCGTCAACCTCCGCCTCGCCGACCTGCCCGCTGGGTGGGAGGTGGCCCCGACCTCCGCCGTCGTGGCACCGACGGCCGCCGAGCGCCAGGCCCGCACGGGCGCCCTTCCCACCCTTGCGAGCTGCCTGGGCGTCCCTGCCCCGGTGGTGGGCCAGCTGTTCGGCGGGCAGGTCCCCCCGACGGTCTCGGCGACCGCGACGTCACCGACGTTCGCACAGACGAGCGACGCGGCCATCCAGATGAGCTCGACGGCAACGGTCATGCGGACCGCCGCCGAGGCGCAGGGGACCCTCGCCCCGTTCGCGGCAGCCAACTTCATCAGCTGCTTCACCCAATTCGAGACCTCGGTGTTCACCGCCCTCGCGCCGGGGACGACCGTGAGCGTGAGCCAGGTCACGCTGACCGCGCCCGCCGGGGTCACCGCCTATGGCTACCTGTCGACGGTCGCCGTGCCGGGCCAGGGCACGCGCATCGTCGGCAACGGCTACCTCGTCGGGGGGCGCGTCGTCGCCACCATCGACCCCCTCACCAACGGCCCGCCCGTGCCGTCGTCGGCCTTCAATCCGGCCTTCGACGCCATGACACGTCGGATCGCGGCCGACCTCCACCGCTAGGCACCCTCCTGGTCCGGCGCCGCGGCGCCGCGGTGCCACGGCACGCACCCGAGCGGGCGGGCCGGCCGGGCTGCCCCGGCGCGGCGGCTCAGCTGTCGGGGAAGGCCTTGGCCAGCGCCTCGAAGGCCCGCATGGCGGCCTCGGCCGGGCCGACCTCGTCGGGCCGAAGCAGGTTGGCCATGATCCGGAGCACCCACGACATGATCGGCTCCGAGTGCATGCCCGTGCCCACGCACACGCGCATCAGCTGCGGGTGGCTGATCATCCTGACGAAGGCCCGGGCCACGCGGTAGTAGAGCCCGTAGGTGTCCTCGAGCCGCTGCTCGTAGTCGGCCAGCGCCTCGGCGCCACCGCCGGAGAGGGCCTCGCCGACCGCTGCGGCGGCGAGGCGCCCCGTCTCGTAGCCGTACGCGATCCCTTCGCCGTTGAAGGGGTTGATGGTCCCGCCGGCGTCCCCCACCACGACGGTCGTCGGGCCGACACGGGGTCCGACGGCGAGGCCCATCGGCAGCTTCCCGCCGGTCGGGGTGCCCACGGCTGCCTCGGGGGAGAGCCCCCACTCCTCCGGAGCCCCCGCCACGAAGTGGTCCATGAGGACCGAGGTGTTGATCCCCTTCCACCGCCGCTCGGTCGACAGCAGGCCGACCCCGGCGTTCACCCGGCCGTCGCCGAGCGGGAAGATCCACCCGTACCCGGGGACGACCTTGCCCTCGGCGTTCCGGATGTCGAGGTGGGACTCGATGAAGGCGCCGTCGTGGCCGGGCGAGCGGTAGTAGCCGCGCAGCGCCATGCCGAGGGGCTGACGTCGGTCGCGTGCCGTGCCGAGGGCTCGCCCGAAGCGCGAGTTGGCGCCGTCGGCGACCACGACGTAGCGCGCCCGCACCTCGCGCCGGCGCTTCGTCGCCTTCTCCTCGACGACTGCCCCCACGCACGCCGGCAGCCCGCCTCGGACCGCGACCTGGCCGCGGGCACCGTCGTCGACGATGGGGGACAGCGCCTCGGTCCCCTGCCACACCGTGGCCCCCGCCTTGGCGGCGCGCTCGTTGACCAGGGCGTCCAGGTCGTGCCGCGTGATGACGTAGCCGTAGGAAGGGAAGCTCGGGTGCTCCGGCCACGGCAGCTCGAGCACCTGGCCGTAGGCGCGGGCCCGCAGGCCGCGGTAGCGGTGGGCTCCGGCCAGGGCGTCCTCGAGGCCCATGTCGGCGAGCTGGCGCACCGAGCGTGGGGTCAGCCCGTCACCGCAGGTCTTCTCGCGCGGGAAGACCTTCTTCTCGACCAGCGCCACGTCCCAACCGGCGTCGGCGAGCCAGTAGGCGCACGACGAGCCCGCAGGACCCCCGCCGACCACCAGGACGTCGTGCACGTGGGCCTCGTCGCCAGGCGCGACGGCGGGGGTCGGGGAGGCAGAGGGGGTCACGCCTCGCGATCGTACGCCGCCGGCCGGAGGGTCGGGGCGCCCCCGTCCCCGCCCCCGTCCGGGCGTCGGCCCGGGCGTCGCCAACCGGTCCGTCCGGGCGTCGGCCCGGGCGTCGCCGACGCGTCCGTGCGGGGTCGTCGCGCCGATGTGCCTGTCCGGAGCACCCCGTGGTAGAAACGAAAGTGCCGTGGCTAACTACCTGCCCATCCTCGTCCTGATCGTCCTGGGCTTCCTCTTCGCAGCCCTGTCGTTCGTGGCGTCAGCGCTGCTCGCTCCCCGCAAGCGGCCCACGGCGGCGAAGGTGGCGCCGTACGAGTGCGGCATCGTCCCCACCATCGAGCCCCCGGCGCGCTTCCCCGTGCGCTTCTACCTGGTGGCGATGATCTTCATCATCTTCGACATCGAGATCGTCTTCCTCTACCCGTGGGCCGTCATCTTCCGGCAGCTCCGCTCGTTCGGGCTCGTCGAGGTCCTCGTCTTCGCCGCCATCGTCTTCGTCTCCTTCCTCTTCCTCGTGAGCAACGGCGCCCTCACCTGGGGGCCCGCCAAGCGGGTCGGCCTCGCCATCTCGGCCCGTACCTCGGACTCGACCATCGCCCGCATCGCCGCCCGTGCCGCCGACGCCGGCCGCCGTGACGGTGCGCCGAGCGGCACCGCCCCGGGCCCTGCCGGCCCCGGGCAGGCCGCGTAGGGGGAGGACCGTGGGCCTCGAGGACCTCCAGCACAACTTCCTCACCGGACGGCTCGAGGACCTGGTGAAGTGGGCGCGCACGTACTCGATGTGGCCTGCCACCTTCGGACTGGCGTGCTGCGCCATCGAGATGATGTCGGCGGGTGCCGCCGACTTCGACCTCGCCCGCTTCGGCATGGAGGTCTTCCGCTCCTCGCCGCGCCAGGCCGACCTGATGATCGTGGCCGGGCGGGTGTCGCAGAAGATGGCGCCGGTCCTCC
>CAZSYT010000029.1:0-5484 GCA_964610905.1 uncultured Acidimicrobiaceae bacterium | reverse complement strand
TGCTGTCGATGGGCGTGTGCGCCAGCACCGGGGGCATGTTCAACAACTACGCCATCGTCCAGGGCGTCGACCAGATCGTCCCCGTCGACGTGTACGCGCCGGGCTGCCCGCCCACCCCCGAGACGCTCATGCACGCCATCCTGACCCTCCACGAGAAGGTGCGGACCGGGGCGATCGCCCGCCGGCCCGGGCGCGACGCCGCGCTCGCCCACCCGCTCGCCCACGACGAGGGCTCCTCGACCGACGACGCCACCGCCGGCGAGCGGCCCGGCGAGGCGTGGACTCCCGGCCGTCCCGACGCCGTCCGGCTCGGGACGCCCCGTCGCAACCCGGTGATCGCCCGGAGCGTGGGGGAGCCTCTGTGACGGCGGCAGCCGCCCCGGAGCTCGCCTTCCCCACTCGCGACCAGTACGTGGGGGTGGTCGGCGGGTACCGCGACGATGGCTTCGAGATGTGCGTCGACCTGTGCGCCGTCGACTACCTCGGCCACCCGGGCCGAACCCTGCCCGAGGGGGTCGTCCCCGAGCGCTTCGAGGTGGTCGTCAACCTGCTCTCGCTCAGCCAGGTGCGCCGGGCCCGCGTGCGCGTCCAGGTGCCCGGCTCGGACCCGGTGGTCCCGACGCTCTTCGACCTGTACCCGGGGGTCGAGGCCATGGAGCGCGAGGCGTTCGACCTCTTCGGCGTGGTCTTCGAGGGGCACCCCGACCTGACCCGCATCCTGCTCCCCGAGGAGTGGGAAGGGCACCCGCTCCGCAAGGACTACGGCGTGGGCCGGGTGCCGGTCCAGTTCAAGGAGGCCCCGGGGCCCCGATGAGCGACGCCACCACCTCCACCAGCGAGGCCGCCGAGCCCGTCGCGGCGTCGCTCGCCGCCGAGACGTCCGAGGGTCGCCAGGAGCTCTCCCGCCGGTCGACGACCGAGGCCGGCGAGCTGCGGCGCGAGGTCGGGGCGGTCCTGCGGCTCCCCGAGGGAGCCGTGGTCGACCCGCACGACATCGACGTCGAGCGGCCCGACGACGAGACGATGATCATCAACATGGGGCCGCAGCACCCCTCCACCCACGGGGTGCTCCGGCTCATGCTCGAGCTCGACGGCGAGACGGTGCTGCGGACCAAGCCGGTGATCGGCTACCTCCACACGGGCATGGAGAAGACGGGCGAGGAGCTCACCTACGTCCAAGGTGGCACCAACGTCACCCGGATGGACTACCTCTCCCCGCTCAACAACGAGCTCGTGTACTCGCTCGCCGTCGAGGCGCTGCTCGGCATCGAGCTTCCCGAGCGGGCCGAGTGGGTCCGGATGCTCCTCTCCGAGCTCAACCGGGTGTCGTCCCACCTGATGTGGCTGGCGACCAACGGCATGGACCTGGGGTCGACGTCGATGATGATCTACGGGTTCCGTGAGCGTGAGATGGTCCTCGCCTTCTTCGAGAAGACCACCGGCCTGCGCATGAACCACAACTTCATCCGGCCCGGTGGCACCGCCGCCGACCTCCCCGACGGGTGGGAGGACGACGTCACGATCATCTGCGACACGGTCTTGCCCCGGCTCGACGAGTACGACGAGCTGCTGACCGGCCAGCCCGTCTTCCGCCAGCGGACCGAGGGCGTCGGGCGGATCACGGCCGAGGAGGCCCTCGCCCTCGGTGCGACCGGGCCGATCCTGCGCTCGACCGGCATCCCCTGGGACCTCCGCCGCTCGATGCCCTACCTCCGCTACGACGAGGTCGACTTCGACGTCATCGTCGGCACCTTCGGCGACAACTTCGACCGCTACTCGGTCCGGTTGAACGAGACGCGCGAGGCGATCCGGATCATCCGCCAGGTCGTCGAGCGCATGCCCGCCGGCGACTACCGGGTGCAGGACAAGAAGGTCACGCCGCCGCCCCGCGGCCGCATCGACGAGTCCATGGAGGCCCTGATCCACCACTTCAAGGTGTTCACCGAAGGCTTCAAGGTCCCCGAGGGCGAGGTCTACACGGCCATCGAGTCGCCGCGGGGCGAGATCGGCTGCTACCTCGTCTCGGACGGCTCGTCCAAGCCCTGGCGCATGCACATCCGGGGCCCGAGCTTCGTCAACCTCCAGACCCTGCCCGTCATGATGCGCGGCGGCCTGGTGGCCGACGCGGTAGCCGTGTGCTCGTCGGTGGACCCGGTCATGGGCGAGGTGGACCGGTGACCGCTTCCGGCCCGTCGCACTTCGCGCCCGAGCTCGCCGAGCGCGCCCGCGAGCTCGTGGCCCTCTACCCCGAGCCCCGCTCGGCGCTCGTCCCCCTCTGCCACCTCGCCCAGGAGCAGGACGGCTACCTGACGACCGAGGCGATGGAGGAGATCGCCGACCTCGTCGGGGTCACCCCGGCCGAGGTCCTCGGGACCGCGTCCTTCTACGACATGCTCCACACCGAGCCGGTGGGCCGCTACGTCGTGGCGGTGTGCACGAACATCGCCTGCATGCTGGGCGGCGCCCTCGAGCTGCTGGAGCACGCCGAGGCGCACCTCGAGGTCGGGGTGGGCGGCACCACGGCCGACGGCCTCGTCACCCTCGAGGAGGCCGAGTGCCTGGCCGACTGCGACCGGGCGCCGTGCGTGCAGGTCAACCACCGCTTCGTCGGCGCCCAGACCCCCGAGAGCTTCGAGCGCCTCGTCGCCGAGCTGCGCGCCGGGGGCCGGGTCGAGGAGGTCCCGCCGCACGGGACCCTCGTCCGGGTGCGCCGGACCGTCGGCCTCGCTGCCGACCCGGCTGCCGTGGCCGCCGAGCGTGCCGCCGAGGCCGAGGCCCGCGCCGCGCGCGAGGCGGCGGCCGGCGACGGGGGAGGCCGCTGATGGCGATCACCGACGCGCCGAAGATCGTCACGTCGCGCCTCGGCTACCCCGACTCGCACACCCTCGAGCGCTACCTCGCCACCGGCGGCTACGAGGGGCTCCGCAAGGCGCTCTCGATGGCTCCCGAGGCGGTGGCGGCCGAGGTCGACGCGGCCAGCCTGCTGGGCCGGGGCGGGGCGGGGTTCCCGGCCGGGCGCAAGTGGGCGATGCTCCGCAAGGACCCGGTGACCTACCTCGTCGTCAACGGCGACGAGAGCGAGCCCGCCACGTTCAAGGACCACCTGCTCGTCGAGCGCGACCCGCACCAGCTCGTCGAGGGCGTGGTCATCGCCGCCTACGCCCTGCAGGTGAGCCGGGTGTTCATCTTCATCCGGGGCGAGTTCGCCCTCGGGCTCGAGCGGGTCCAGGGCGCCCTCAACGAGGCCTACGCCCACGGGGCCGTCGGCGCCGATATCTTCGGCTCGGGCTTCTCGGTCGACGTGGTGGTCCACCCCGGTGCGGGCGCCTACATCTGCGGGGAGGAGACCGCCCTGCTCGAGTCGCTCGAGGGCAAGCGGGGCTTCCCCCGCATCAAGCCGCCGTTCTTCCCCGCCGCCATCGGCCTCTACGGGCAGCCGACCGTGGTCAACAACGTGGAGACGATGTCGAACCTGCCGTGGATCGTGCGCAACGGCGGCGCCGCCTTCGCCGCCCTCGGCGAGGGCCGCTCGACGGGGACCCGCCTCTTCGCCCTCGCCGGCCACGTCAACAAGCCCGGCGTCTACGAGCTCGAGATGGCGAAGACGACCTTCGCCGACCTCATCCACGCGCCGGTGCTCGGCGGCGGCGTCCGCCACGGGCGCGAGCTCAAGGCGTTCATCCCCGGTGGCGTCTCGGCGCCGTGGTTCGGCCCCGACCAGGTCGACCTGCCGCTCGGCCAGGACGAGGTCGGCGCGGCCGGGTCGATGCTCGGCTCGGGGTCGGTGGTCGTCATGGACGACCACACCTGCCCGGTCCGGGCGTCCTGGCGCATCACCAAGTTCTTCTCGCGCGAGTCGTGCGGCCAGTGCACGCCGTGCCGCGAGGGGTCGGGCTGGCTCGAGCGCATCATGGAGCGCATCGAGACCGGCAGCGGGCGCGAGGAGGACCTCGACCTCCTGCTCGACGCCTGCGACAACATCGCCCCCGGGCTGACGTGGCCCCCGCAGCAGACGACGATCTGCGTGCTCGGGCCGTCGATCCCCTCGTCCATCGCCTCGGCGATCAGGATGTTCCGCGACGAGTTCCTCGTCCACGTGAAGGACGGGGGGTGCCCCTATGAGTGAGCCCGCGGCGGCCCCCGGCGCCGGCGACCCCTGGGCACAGGCGGCGGACGCGACCGAGGAGACCGTCACCTTCACCCTCGACGGCCGGGAGGTCACCGCGCCCAAGGGCGAGATGCTCATCGCCGCCGCCGAGCGGGCGGGCACCTTCATCCCCCGGTTCTGCTACCACCCCCGGATGGAGTCGGTCGGGGTCTGCCGAATGTGCCTCGTGGAGGTGAGCGGGCCGCGGGGGGCCACCCTCCAGCCCAGCTGCTTCGTCGAGGTCAGCGAGGGCGCCGAGGTGGTCACCGACTCGCCCAAGGTGAGAAAGGCACAGGACGGCGTCCTCGAGTTCCTGCTCGTCAACCACCCGCTCGACTGCCCGGTGTGCGACAAGGGCGGGGAGTGCCCGCTGCAGGACCAGACCCTGGCGTACGGGCCGGGGGAGACCCGGTTCGTCGAGGAGAAGCGCCACTTCGAGAAGCCGATCGCCATCTCGGAGCTCGTGCTGCTCGACCGCGAGCGGTGCATCCAGTGCAGCCGGTGCACGCGCTTCGCCGCCGAGGTGGCCGGCGAGGCGCTCATCGACTTCGCCGGACGGGGCGAGCTGGTCGAGGTGTCGACCTTCCCCGACCGGCCCTTCGACTCGTACTTCTCGGGCAACACCGTCCAGATCTGCCCGGTCGGCGCGCTCACCGCCAAGCCCTACCGGTTCACCGCCCGCCCGTGGGACCTCGACCAGGTCGAGTCGACGTGCACGACGTGCGCCTTCGGCTGCCGGGTCGTCGTCCAGTCGTCCGCCAACCGGGTGACCCGCCTGCTCGGCGTCGACTCCGAGCCGGTCAACCACGGGTGGCTGTGCGACAAGGGCCGCTTCGCCTACGAGGCCACGAACGCCGAGGAGCGGTTCACCCAGCCCCTCGTCAGGAAGGACGGCGCGCTCGTGCCGGTGTCGTGGCACGAGGCGCTCGACGCCGTGGTCGAGGGCCTCGCCGCCCTCCGCCCGGCCGGAGCCGGCGCCGGTTCCCGAGTCGGCGGTGCCGTGGGCGTGATCGGCGGTGCCCGCCTGACCAACGAGGGCGCCTACGCCTGGACGAAGCTGGCCAAGGGCGTCCTCGGCACGGACTCGGTCGACGCCCAGCTCGGCGACGGTCTGCCGGCCGAGGTCGTCGTCGGGCTGCCCCGGGCGACCATCGACGACGTCACCCGGGCCGACACCGTCGTGCTCCTCTCCGGCGACGTCCGCGAGGAGCTCCCCGTCCTCTTCCTGCGCCTCCGGTCGGCGGTGCTCGGCGGCTCGACGTCGCTCGTCGAGCTCTCCCCGCAGGCGAGCTCGCTCACGCCGATGGCAGCCGTCTCGCTGCGCGTCGGCCCGGGCG
>CAZSYT010000028.1:22287-33334 GCA_964610905.1 uncultured Acidimicrobiaceae bacterium | reverse complement strand
GCTGCGCAGGTACTCGCCGAGCCCCTTGGCCTGTGGGTCGGGTCGGGTCGACGCGGCGACGCCCTCGCCCAGCAGGCCGACCACCACGAAGTTGAGCGCCCGCAGGTTGGGGAGCTCGTAGCGGTCGACCCGGAGGTCGTCGGCTTCGGGGAGGAGCGCGCGGAAGGCGGCGACGGTGAGGGTCGACTGCAGCCAGGCCCAGGCCTCGCCGTCGCGCGCCCAGAGGCCGACGTTGGCGTTGCCCCCCTTGTCACCCGAGCGCGCGCCGATGATCGTCCCGAGGGGGACGCGGACGGTGGGTCCCGACGGCGCTGCTCGGGGAGGCTGGTGGAAGCGCGGTACCTGGCCCGCCTCCCCGGCGAGCTCCCAGGCCGTGTGGGGAACCGGCACCCGCCGACCGTCGGCGTGGACAACCTCGGGGACGACGAGCGACGCCGGGACGAGGGCCGGCCAGTAGACGCCGTAGACGCTGCCCGCCGTCGGCGGCGAGGTGAGGTGGAGGCCCGGGTAGCCGGCCAAGGCGAGCTCGGTGGCGGCGTCCGAGAAGGCGCGGCCTACGCGGCTTCCGTCACGGTCCTTGACCGTGATCCGGAGCTGGGCCGTCGCCTCGGCGTTCGTCGGGGCGTCAGGGTGGTCGGAGCGCACGAGGCGGACGTCGAACTCGTCGAACTGGTCGCGCCCCCCGAGCGCCTGCTCGAGCGAGGCCAGCGTCAGGGCTGCCTTGGCCTCGACGTCGAGCCCGGTCAGCACGAAGGTCATGGTGTTCCGCCAGCCGCCGAGCAGGTTCACGCACACCTTGACGTGGTCGGGTGCGGGCTCGCCCCGGGTCCCCGACAACCGCACCCGGTCTGGCCCGTCCTCGTAGAGGGTGATGGTGTCGAAGCGGGCGACCACGTCGGTGTTGGCGTACTCGGGGCCGGCGATCTCGTAGAGGAGCTGCGCGGTCACGGTCCCGACGGAGACCTGTCCGCCCGTGCCGGGGTGCTTGGTGATGACCGACGAGCCGTCCTCGGCCACCTCGGCGATGGGGAACCCGGGGTGCTCGAGGCCGGGGACCTCGGTGAAGAAGGCGTAGTTGCCCCCGGTCGCCTGGGGGCCGCACTCGATGACATGGCCGGCGGCGACCGCCCCGGCGAGCCGGTCCCAGTCGGTCGGCGACCAGCGGTGGTGCCAGGCGGCCGGGCCGACCACGAGCGAGGCATCGGTGACGCGGGGGCAGATCACGACGTCGGCGCCGCCGTCGAGGGCTTCCACGATCGGCCAGGCCCCCAGGTAGGCGTTGGCGGTGACCACCTCGGCACCTCGGTCCGCCAGGGGCTGGCCGGTGTCGAGGTTGTCGAGCCGGTGGCCGGCACCGGCGAGCTCGTCGAGGCGGGGAAGGAGGTCGTCGCCCTCGACGTGGGCGACGGAGACGGCGATGCCGAGCTCCTCGGCGACGCGCCGGACCTCGTCGGCCAGGCCGGCCGGGTTGAGGCCGCCGGCGTTGGTGACGACCTTGATGCCGCGGTCGACACAGGTGCCGAGGACCTGCTCCATCTGGGTGAGGAACGT
Source organism: uncultured Acidimicrobiaceae bacterium (assembly GCA_964610905.1). Lineage (GTDB taxonomy): Bacteria > Actinomycetota > Acidimicrobiia > Acidimicrobiales > RAAP-2 > JAJZJT01. Next base: position 31,783 of record CAZSYT010000028.1, on the reverse strand, counting down.
TCGCGCGTAGCCCCTGGTGGGGTCCCCCTGGCGCGACTTCCACAGGATGAGCATGGTGAGCTCCGCCAGCCAATCGCCGGTGAGCACGTCGATGGGACCGCCCTCGACCATCTCGCGGGCGGCGCTCAGGCGGTCGCCGTAGAAGCCGGAGCAGTTGGCGATACGGATCGGGTCGCTCATCGGGCCTCCCTCGGACCGGCGGTGGGTCCCGGGCCGGGGCTCCTCGCTCCATCGGCGACGTCGGCTGCTCCGTCGCCGAAGTCCCCGGCGTCGACCACCACCAGCACCTGGCCCGTCTCGACCTGGTCGCCCGCGGTGACGTGCACTGCGGCCACCGTACCGCCGGCTGCGGCGGCCACGGTGTGCTCCATCTTCATGGCCTCGAGGACCACGAGGACGTCGCCGTGCTCGACCCGGTCACCGACGGCAACGGCGACGCGCGACACGCTGCCGGGCATCGGCGAGACGAAGGACCCAGCAGCCAGCTGGGCGCTCGGCGGGGCGAAGCGTTCGGTCTCCACGTGGCTCGACGAGCCGTCGGGCCCGTCGACGTAGGTGACCACGGCACCGTCCCGCTCGGCGCCCGGTGGGGGCTCGAGCATCACGCGGTGCACCCGGTAGGGACGGGCGACCCCGGACGCGTCGAGGACGGCCACCCGGTCGACGGCGACGTCGCCGACGGCGAGGGAGGCCACCCGGTCGACGGCGACGTCGCCGACGGCGAGGGAGGCCACGGGGGCGGCATCGGTCGCTCGAGCCTCGCCGACGAGCCGGGCGACCGGGGCGTCGTCGATGTCGACCTCGAGGGCGGCGAGGTGCTCGCCGGTCCGGTCGAAGCGGTAGCGGACCTCGAGGCGACGCTCGCCGTGGCCTCCCCCGGTCGAGAGCGAGGTCCGCTGCAGCGCGTTCGGGCTGTTCCGCCAGCCGGTCGGCAGGCTCGGCTGCACGGCGGCGTGGGCCCGCCGGGCCGCCTGGCCGGCCAGCGCGGCGGCGACGGCGTGGCGGGCGAGGGCGGCGTCGTCGGCGAGGGGTGCGGCGAGCGCGGCGAGTCCGACCCGGTCGATCAGCCCGGTGTCGGTCCGGCCGGCCACGACGTCGTCATGGCGGAGGATCCGGACCAGCAGGTCGCGGTTGGTGGTCGGGCCGTGCAGCTCGGCCCGCTCGAGCACGCCGGCCAGGGCCGACAGGGCCTCGGCCCGGCTGGGGGCGTGGACGACGACCTTGGCCAGCATGGGGTCGTAGTGGGGGCTCACCACGGTCCCGGTCTCGACCCCGCTGTCCACCCGGAGCGTCACCGAACCGGCGCCCGCCGCCGGTCCCGGACGGCTGTCCGGGCCTGCTTCGACGGCACCCGCTGGGCGTGTCCCGGCGCGCTCTCCGTGCGCCTCGGAGCGCGGGCCGACGGCGAAGCGGTGGAGCCTCCCGGTCGACGGCAGCCACCCGGCGGCCGGGTCCTCGGCGTACAGGCGTGCCTCGACGGCGTGCCCGACCGGGCCGGCCGCCACCGCCCGGTGGACCTCGTCGGGGAGGGGGAGGCCCTGGGCCACGAGGAGCTGGAGGCGCACGAGGTCGAGCCCGGAGACGGCCTCGGTGACCGGGTGCTCGACCTGCAGCCGGGTGTTCATCTCGAGGAACGACACCTCGCCGGTGGACGGCTCGAAGACGAACTCGACCGTGCCGGCGTTGACGTAGCCGACGGCCCGGGCGGCCGCCACGGCGGCGTCGCCGAGGTGGCGGCGCAGCTCGGCGTCCACGACCGGGGAGGGCGATTCCTCCACGATCTTCTGGTGCCGGCGCTGGATGGAGCACTCCCGCTCGAAGAGGGCGACGGTCGTGCCGTGGGCATCGGCCAGCACCTGGACCTCGATGTGGCGGGGGTCGGTGACGAAGCGCTCGAGGAAGACGGTGCCGTCGCCGAAGGCCGACGCCGCCTCGCGCCGGGCGGCGGCCACCGCGGCCTCGAGCTCCCCGGGCTCGGTGACGAGGCGCATCCCGCGCCCGCCGCCCCCCGCCGAAGCCTTGACGAGCAGCGGCCAGCCGAGCGACCCGATCTCCTCGCGGTCGGGGAGCGTGTCGCCGTCGACGGTGAGCGAGGGGAGCGTCGGCACCCCGGCGGCCCGCATGAGGTCCTTGGCGGCCACCTTGGACCCCATGGCCTCGATGGCCGACGGCGGGGGACCGACCCAGGTCAGGTCGGCGTCGAGGACGGCGCGGGCGAAGGCGGCCGACTCCGACAGGAAGCCGTAGCCGGGGTGGACGGCGTCCGCACCCGCGGCCCGGCACGCCTCGACGAGCAGGTCGCTGCGGAGGTAGGTGTCGGCGGGGGACGACCCGGGGAGCCGGACGGCGAGGTCCGCCTCGGTGACGTGGGGGCTCTCGGCGTCCGCGTCGCTGTGGACGGCCACGCAGGTCATGCCCATGGCACGGGCCGTGGCGAAGATGCGTCGGGCGATCTCGCCGCGGTTGGCGACGAGGAGGGTGCGGATGGCCGTGGGGGGCGCGCCGGTGGCTGTCCGTGCGTCGGTCGGTCGTCGGTCCACGGTGCCGGTCACATCCGGAAGACGCCGTAGCCGCGGGTCCCGGCGATGGGCTGGGTGTCGATGACGGACAGGCACAGGCCGAGCACGGTCCGCGTGTCGCGGGGGTCGATCACCCCGTCGTCGTAGAGGCGTCCGCTCAGGAAGAGCGGGAGCGACTCCGACTCGATCTGGGCCTCGACGGCGGCGCGCATGGCGGCGTCGGCCTCCTCGTCGAAGGGCAGCCCCCGCGACTCGGCCGACTGGCGGCCGACGATGGAGAGGACGCCGGCGAGCTGGGCCGGGCCCATCACCGCCGATCGGGCGTTCGGCCAGCTGAACAGGAACCGCGGCTCGTAGGCCCGGCCGCACATCCCGTAGTTGCCGGCACCGTAGGAGGCGCCGATGTTGACGGTCAGGTGGGGGACCGACGAGTTCGTGACGGCGTTGATCATCTGCGCCCCGTGCTTGATGATCCCGCCCTGCTCGTACTCCTTGCCGACCATGTAGCCCGTCGTGTTCTGGAGGAACAGGAGCGGGACGTCGATCTGGTTGGCCAGCTGGATGAACTGGGTCGCCTTGTGGGCCTCCTCGGAGAAGAGGACGCCGCGGTGGTTGGCGAGGACGCCGATCGGGTAGCCGTGGATGGCCGCCCACCCGGTCACCAGGCTCGAGCCGTAGAGCGGCTTGAACTCGTCGAAGCGGGAGCCGTCGACGACCCGGGCCAGCACCTCTCGCGGGTCGAAGGGGACCTTGGGGTCGGCGGAGGCGATACCGAGGAGCTCGTCGGGGTCGTAGCGGGGCGGCTCCGCCGGCCGGGCCGGACCCGGCCCCCGCTTGCGCCAGTGCAGGCGGCGCACGATCTGGCGGCCGAGCCGGATGGCGTCGTGCTCGTCGACCGCCAGGGCGTCGGCCAGGCCGGAGACCCGGGCGTGCATCGAGGCGCCTCCGAGCTCCTCGTCGTCGGACTCCTCGCCGGTGGCCATCTTGACCAGGGGCGGGCCCCCGAGGAAGACCTTCGAGCGCTGGTCGATCATCACGATGTAGTCGCTCATGCCCGGCACGTAGGCGCCTCCCGCCGTCGAGTTGCCGAAGACGAGGGCGATGGTCGGGAGGGCTGCCGCCGAGTGCCGGGTCAGGTCGCGGAAGGCTCGCCCGCCCGGGATGAAGAGCTCGGCCTGGGAGGGCAGGTCGGCGCCGCCTGACTCGACGAGGTTGATGATGGGCAGGCCGTTCTGCAGGGCGATGTCCGAGATGCGGGCGCTCTTGCGGAACGTGTAGGGGTTCATCGCCCCACCGCGCACCGTCGGGTCGTTGGCGCTCACGACGCACTCGACGCCCTCGACGACCCCGATGCCGGCGACCACGGAGGCACCGACGGTGAAGTCGGTGCCCCACCCGGCGAGCGGGCAGAGCTCGAGGAACGGCGAGTCGCGGTCGAGGAGGAGCTCGACGCGCTCGCGGGCGAGCAGCTTGCCGCGCTGGCGGTGTCGCTCGAGGTAGTGGGGGCCGCCGCCCTGTCGGGCGAGGGCGAGCTGCTCGTCGACCTCGGTCAACGAGTCGAGGAGCGCCTGGCGGTTGGCGCGGTGCTCGGGCGAGCTGGGGTCGAGGGCGGAGGCGAGGACGGGCACGTGGGGTTGGGGGTGTACGCACGGATGACGAGCACGGGCGCGCCCGACGTGGGAAGAATAGGCCCCATGACGGATCGACCGCCTGTTGAGACCGTGGGTAGGGCCGTGCCGTCCGGTACGGGGCAGCGGTGGCACCGGTGAGCACGGCCGAGCCGCAGACGTACCGGGCCCGGCAGCTGTGGGCAGTCGTGCTCGCCGCCGGCGAGGGGACGCGGATGCGCTCCGAGCGCCCCAAGCCCCTCCATCGACTCTGCGGGAGGCCCATGGTGCTCCACGTGCTCGACGCCCTCGCAGAGATCAACGTCGACCGCGTGGTGGTGGTCGTCGGGCACCGGGCTGACTGGGTGACCAAGACGCTCATCGAGCACACGCCGCCGGGGATGGCCATCGAGTTCGTCGAGCAGGAGCGCCAGCGGGGGACCGGAGACGCCATGTCGGTGGCGCTGACGGGGCTGCCGACCGACATGGAGGACGGCGGCGACGTCGTCGTGCTGCCAGGTGACACCCCGCTCCTCCGGCCGACGACCCTTGCCGCCCTCGTGCACCACCACCGCGAAAGCGGGGCGGCGGCCACGCTGCTCACCGCCGTCCTGCCCGACGCGACCGGGTACGGGCGGGTCGTCCGAGGGCGCGACGACGCCATCGCCCGGGTCGTCGAGCACGCCGATGCCACGCCCGAGGAGCGGGAGGTCGACGAGGTCAACACGTCGATCTACTGCTTCCGCAGGAGCGTCCTCGCCCCGTCGCTGCGACGGCTCAGCCCGGCAAACGCCCAGGGCGAGTACTACCTGACCGACGTCGTCGACGTCCTCTACCAGGCGGGCCACCGGGTCGAGTCGTTGGTGGTGGACGACACGATGGAGGTCGCCGGCGTCAACGACCGGGCACAGCTGGCGGTCGCCGAGGCCGAGCTGCGCGACCGGATCAACGAGCGATGGATGCGCCGGGGCGTGACGATGTGGGACCCAGAGCGCACCTACATCGACGCCGAGGCGGTGCTCGGGACCGACGTGGTGCTGCTTCCCGGGGTGATCCTGCAGGGAGCGTGCCGGGTCGACGACCACGCGGAGATCGGACCGAACGCCCACCTCGTCGACACCGAGGTCGGGGAGGGGGCCGTCGTGACCTACAGCGTGTGCCGGCGCTCCGTGATCGGAGCCGAGGCCCGGGTCGGACCGTTCGCGGTGCTCGACGAGGGGAGCAAGGTGCCACCCGGGGGCGAGGTCCGGGCCTGACCGGGAGGGACCCACGCGAGCCGGTCCCGACCGCGGTGGTGTGATCGGGACCCACCTCGCCCCGGTGTCCCCCACGGACTCGGGCGCCGCCACGGCCGAAGCCGAGAGCGCCTCGCGACCCCGGTCCACGGTCCGGGCCCACGGCTGTCCGTCCCTCTACCTTCCCCCCTTCCCTCTACCTTCCCCCGACGACCGCTCGTGAGCAAAGTGGAGCGTGGCACGGAGCTCTCGGCCCAGCAGACCGACGGCTACGCCTGCGGTAGCCTCCGCTCATGGAGTTCACCCCCCGCCGCCGGCTCGAGCTCGTCTCGGGGAGGTCACACCCGGAGCTGGCACGCGACATCGCCGCCCAGCTCGGCGTGGAGCTCGGCGAGGCCAACCTGCGGGAGTTCGCCAACGGCGAGATCCACTGCCGGTACGACAACTCCATTCGGGGGAGCGACGTCTTCATCGTCCAGACGCACTGCAACCCGGTCAACGACACGCTCATGGAGCACCTGATCATGATCGACGCCGCCAAGCGGGCGTCGGCCAAGCGGATCACCGCCGTGTGCCCCTACTACGGGTACTCCCGCCAGGACCGCAAGGCCACCGGGCGCGAACCGATCACGGCAAAGCTGGTCGCCGACATGTTGTCGGTCGCCGGAGCCGACCGCGTCGTCAGCGTCGACCTGCACTCGGGGCAGATCCAGGGATTCTTCGATGTGCCCTTCGACCACCTGACCGCGGCGCCGGTCCTCGAGGACTACCTTCGACAGCAGGGGACCGACGGCCTCGTCATCGTGGCCCCCGATGCCGGTCGGGTGAAGGTCGCCGAGCGCTTCAGCCAGCACCTCTCTGCCGACCTGGCCGTCGTCCACAAGCGTCGGCCCCGTGGCTCGGCCAACCGGGTCGAGGCACTGCACGTGGTCGGCGAAGTGGAGGGACGCCGATGTGTGCTGATCGACGACATGATCGACACGGCAGGCACGATCGTGGCGGCGGCAGACCTCTTGGCCGAGCGAGGTGCCACCGAGGTGTGGTGCATGGCCACCCACGCCGTGCTCTCCGACCCTGCGGTCGATCGCCTCAAGAACTCGGCCCTGACCAGGGTCGTGGTCACCAACACCCTGCCCATCCCTGCCGACCGCCACTTCGACAAGCTGGAAGTCCTCTCGGTGGCGAAGATCATCTCTGATGCCATCGACGCCGTCTTCGAGGACTCGTCGGTCTCCGAGATCTTCGGCGGCGAGAACTTGGCGTGATGCCGAGGGCCACTGGCCCTCGGCGTGTCGGCGAACGGGGCCGGGCGACCGTGCGCGATCGATGTCCCGGCGCGTGCTGTGGCGTCAACGCCGATGACGAGAGCTGGTCACGTCTCGTCGGGCGAGCCGTTCCGCCCGGTCCCCGCGACGCGGAGCTCCGCGCGGTGTCTCGGTCACGAGGTATCCGCCGATGGTCGCCGCGCCGGGGCGCAGCGCCGGTCGGGCGCGCTGTCGGCCCCAGAGCGGTCGTCCGGGGGGTGCCACGCCCAGAGGCCGGGGCCCCCCGTCAGCCGGAATCGTCTGAACGTCTTCAAGAAGTGGTGGTGGTGGCACAGCCGGGCGAGGTTGGCCAGCGACGTCGGGCCACCGTCTGCGAACGGGACCTGCCAGTGGTCGATCTCGAGGCCGAGGTCCGAGCCGCAACCCGGGACGACGCACACTGGGTCACGCTCGAGCAGAGCGGTCCGCACCGCCGAGGGGATCGTGCGTCCGACGTGGCAGACGCTGGCGATGTCGACGCCATCCGTCACCAGGATCTTGAGCCAAGCATCGCCGAGAAGCGCGCGTGCTGTCTCGACGGGGACCGGGCCCACCCCGGCGATCTCGCAGACCTCCCCACGACCCAGCTCTCCTCGCCGGAGCGCTGTGGCGTCGACCCGGACGTGGACGACGACCGGTGGCGTAGCGGCGGCTGCCGGGCCCGTGGGGTCCTCGGACGTGCGACCGCCGCCAGTGGCGGCGCCATGACCCGAGCGCGCACTGCGGAACACCGTTACGAGCGCGTCGGCAGCAAGACGCTCGTAGCGCTCGGGTGACCCGCTCCGGCGGGCAGCGCTTGCGAGCCCTCGGGTTGCTGCCTCGAGCACGGAGCGGATCACCGCTCCCGAGTCCGGCGTGAGCCTGGCGTCGAACCGGGCTGCACCGTCGGCGTCGGTCCACGTCCGGCAGTACCGGGACGAGCGCACGGCTTCGTAACGCCGGGCGGCTTCCTCCCGGCTCTGCGAGCGGGCCTGTGCGGCGCGGCACCGCTGTCGGAGCGTTCGGTGGTCGTCCCGAGTGGCGGCGCCGACGAGCGCACGCTCTTCGTCGGGGCTCGCGAGCGCAGCGTCGGACACCGCCGTGGCACGACTCCGCGAGAGTCTCCCAGAGCGAAGGGCGCCGTCTAGCTCGTGCTGGGAGGGAAGCCGTCTGCCGAGCTCGAGCGTTCTCGCGGCCTCGCCCACCGGCTCACCGGTGACCTCGGCGAGCCAGTGGGCTGCGGACCGGTGGCCGGTCGCCGCATGTGGCGCCGCGACCGCTGCACGAGAAGCGGCGAGCGTCTTGCCGGCGTGGCTGAGGTGCTCGCAGCGAGCGAACAGCGCGACGAGGTCCATCGCCTGGCGCGCGTCGAGGGTCTGTGCGTCGAGGGCCCCGACGACCGATCCGATCACGTCGATCGCCTGCTCGAGCTCGCCGAGGCCGGCGCGCGCGCCGTCAGGCGCGTGGTGTCCCTCCACCGCGTCGTCTCCGTACGTCTCGCTCTTGCCTGCAACCACGGCATCAGGCAAGCACGAGGGTGTGACGGCTGCGACGCTCGCGGAAGGGACGATTCGTCGGCGACTGCCCTATCGCATTCAGCGATCTTCGAGCCACGATCCGTGGTCATCGACGGTGCAGGCGGAGCCTCGGACGAGCACGATGGAGGAGCCGGGGCCAACAGCGGTCCGGCTCAATTGCGCGAGTCCGACCGGCCGCCGGTGCTCCTGCCGGTGCGGGCCGGGCACCACCGAGAGGTCGCCGCGAGCCGATTCGAACCGTCAGCTCCCGTTCGGCCCGGCGCGTCCCTCGCCTGCGCCGCAGTCTCGCAGGCATTGCACCTCGAGTGTCACGGGAAGTCGCTCATCCGCGTCCTTGCGTGCAAGGTGCGGTCGAGCATCTGTGCAAGGTGGTTCGTCCACCCTGTGGCCGTGAGCAGGGATCTCGATCGCCAACGGCTGACGCGGGGCATGCCGGTCCCCGCCATCGGCGATGGCTGCGAGATTGCACTGACGATGTCATGAAAAGACGCGCTTGCGCACGAGGAGGCAAGCACTTATGGTGCGCTTCCGGCGGAGGCGAGTCGTGTGAGGCGGAGCACGATGAATTGGAGCAATGGCGGGTGGGCGGGACGATCACTCGGTCGTCAGCGGGCGGGACGACCCCGAGCGCGACGCGCCCGAACTCGGGGGACGACCATCGGCGGGACCAGGAGCGGGCGTTCGCACGACCGACGTAGCCGTGGAAGCCGATCGCGCGGACCTTCGGCTCGTGGCTGCGGCATTCGTCCGAAGGGAGCGGGTGCGTGACGACCGTCGAGGGGTGGGACTCGCTCGGCGCGCAATCCTCGGCAGGGAGGCGGCGGTGGTCGGCTGTCGACGTCCCCACCGCCCGTTGGCGGAGGAGGCCGGTCGCGATGGTCGTCTCGCTGCTCGTGGTGCTGACGAGCGCGGCGGTCTTCAGCGACTCGTACGCCCATGCCCGGCGGCTCGTCCCCGTCCTCGAGGTGGCCGTCCCGGTCGCGGCGGGTCAGAAGATCCGACCGTCCGACGTCGAGGAGACGTACGTCCGGGTCGGCCGATCGGTTGCGGTGGTGGACGCCAGCGATGCCGGCTCGGTCGTCGGGGAGCGAGCCGCGGAGCCCCTGGCCCCCGGCGAGCTCCTGAGCTCATCCGATCTGACGAGTTCGGGGCCGCTCGCTCCCGGCGATGCCGAGGTGGGCGTCGTGGCCGCACCAGGCCAGATGCCCGCGGGCGGCCTCGTCCCAGGGGACACCGTGATGGTGGTCGAAACGGGCCCTCCCGGCACGGTGCAGCCCGGCACGGTGCAGCCCGGCACGGTGCAGCCCGGCACGG
>CAZSYT010000028.1:17522-22187 GCA_964610905.1 uncultured Acidimicrobiaceae bacterium | reverse complement strand
CCCGGCACGGTGCAGCCCGGCACGGTGCAGCCCGGCACGGTGCAGCCCGGCACGGCGGCTGGACAAGGAGCGCCCGCGCCGCCCGTGCTCGTGCCGGCCGCGCAGGTGGCGGACGTCCGATCAGGGCCGGCCGGCTCCGGCGCTGCCGCAACCACGCTGGTCTCGTTGGTCCTCCCGCAGGCTCCCGCCGCGACGGTGGCTGTTGCCGCGGCGGCAGACGAGGTCGGCCTCGTACTGCTGCCGGCGCAGGAGGGCACATCGCGCGCGGGGAGCGGCGCTTCGGTGGGGTCGGGCGGGCGTGGGGGCGCGTGATGCTCGTGTCGGTGCTCTCGGTGTCCGGTGCGCCCGGGGTCACGAGCCTGTGCGTCGCGCTGGGGATGACGTGGCCGTCTGTCCGCGCGGACGATCCGCCGGGCGGACCATCCGCGGGCGAGTCCTCCGACAGGCCGGCCCTGGTGGTCGCTGAGTGCGACCCGGACGGCGGCGTGCTGTCCGCCCGGTTCGGCCTGGCGGACCGTCGCGGCTGGGGCGGTCTGTGCGCCGACGTCCGGCGACGAGGTGGTGCCGTCATGGTCGACCCGTACGTCGACGTGCTCCCGGGAGGCCTCCACGTGCTGGTGGGCTGTCGGTCGGGCGAGCGCGGCGCGCTGCGGGGACCGGTTCGGGCACATGCCTTCGACATCCTGGTGACTGAAGCTCGCTCACGAGAGGTCATCGTCGACCTCGGTCGCTTCGACCCGGAGCTCGAGGCCGGAGACAGGGCGCTGGCCCGCTCGGACCGCGTCGTGGTGCTCGTCCGGCCCGACGTGGGCTCGCTCGTCCGCCTCCACGACCACGTCGACCGGCTCCGCTCGTTCGCAGGGGACGCCGTCGGCGTCGTCGTGCGAGGCCGTGGGCCGTATGCCAACGGCGCCATCGCTCGCGCCACGGGGCTCGACGTGCTGGGCGTCGTCCCGGATGCACCGGTTGCCGCAGGAGCCCTGTCGGGAGAGCTGCCGGCGGCCAGGCGCCTGCGTCGTTCCCGCTACTTGCGCGCCGTCGCCTCGCTCGCCGAGACCCTCTCCTCCGAGCAGCCTCGGCTGGGATGGGAGCACGACGCTGGCCTCCGCATGCACGGCTCGGGCATCTCCGAGCGCCTCGACGGCCGACGAGACGCGAGGCCTGCACCGACGAGGAGCGGGGGGACGTCGTGAGGACCCGAGCCGACGTCGCGACGCACCTTCGGGAACGGGTGGCCGACGACCTCGCCGCGACGCCGTCGAGCCTCGGAGCGGAGCACCGGCGCGAGCTGGCTCGGCAACGGATCTTCCACCACCTGGACGACCTCGGCCGCACCGCAGCCGCCGACGCCGTCGCGGGCTTGTCCCCCGAGGACGAACGGAAGTTGGCCCAGGACGTGCTCGACGCGCTCTTCGGAATGGGACGCCTGCAGGTCCTCATCGACGACCCCGAAGTCGAGAACATCGACGTCAACGGGTGCGAGTGCGTCTGGATCACCAGGGCGGACGGACGCAAGCACCGGGTCGGGCCCGTCGCCGACAGCGATGACGAGCTGGTCGGGCTGGTCCGGGCTGCCGCCGTCCGGTTCGGTCTCTCCGAGCGTCGCTTCGACGCATCCTGCCCCGAGCTCGATCTTCGCCTTCCCGACGGGAGCCGGCTCTCGGCGTTGATGGCAGTGGCGGAGCGGCCTGTCCTGTCGATCCGACGGCATCGCCACGACGACCTGTCGATCGACGACCTGGTCGCCCTCGGGACGATGGACCGGGACGTCGCCTCGTTCCTGACGGCTGCAGTCCGAGCGCGCAAGAACATCGTGGTCGCCGGGGCCATGAATTCGGGGAAGACCACGTTGCTGCGTGCGTTGGCCTCCGCCATTCCGCCTCGCGAACGGATCGTGACCATCGAGCAGGCTTTCGAGCTCTCCCTCGACAAGCACCCGTCGCGCCACCCGGACGTGGTCGCGCTCGAGGCCCGTCCTGCCAACCTCGAGGGGGTCGGCGAGATCACCGTCGCCCACCTCGTCCGCCGCGCGCTGCGGATGAACGCCGATCGCGTCGTCGTCGGCGAGGTTCTCGGTGACGAGGTCCTCCCCATGCTGAACGCCATGAGCCAGGGACGTTCCGGGTCCATGTGCACGATCCACGCCGACTCGTCAGCTGGCGTCTTCCGTCGGATCGCCTCCTACGCAGTACAGGCACCGGAGCGACTGGCAGTGGACGCCGTGAACCTGCTCATCGCCGGGTCGGTCGACTTCGTCGTCTACCTCGACGCCGACGTGTCGGACGACGCGTGTGACGCCGGTGCAACCGTCGACGACCCGGACCACGACCTGGCCGCCCGTGACCTGGCCGCCCACCACGTGGGCACGCACGACGTGTCCGCTCGCGAGGCCCAGGGAGCTGACGGAGCAGGTCACCGCGGCGAGCGACACGACGGGCCGGAGCGCTCGATCCCGATGGGTGACGACGGCGAAGCCAGTGGCCTCGACCGGCTCGGGACGCGCTCGGCGACACCGGGTGGGACGGACTTCCCGGCCCCACGGCGACGTCGACGCGTGGTGTCGTCGATCCGAGAGGTCGTCGACGCCGACGGACTCCAGGTCGTCTCCAACGAGGTCTACCGACCGGGGCGGGACCGGCGTGCCATGCCCTGCGCACCCCTCCGCTCGGAGACGTTGGCGGAGCTCGTGTCTGCCGGCTACCGACCGAGAGGTTCGCTGGCGGGGGCCTCGGAGGCGCCCTCGTGGCGGTGACCGCGGCGCTCTGCGGCGCGCTCTTCGGTGGAGGGCTGGCGGCGTTGGTCGTCGGTGCCTGGGACCTGGGCTCGGGAGCCACGACGGCTCGCATCGGCGCACGCCGCCCGGTGCGGCGGGGTCGAGGTCGCATGGCGAGGCCCGTCGTTGCCGTGGTCGCCGGAACGACTGTGGCCGCCGTCACGTCGTGGCCCGTCGCGGGCCTCGCCGCCGCCGCCGTCGTGCTGGCACTGCCTCCGCTCCTTGCGTCCCTGTCGGCGGACGCGGTCGTCGAGCGGGTCGAGGCGGTCGCCACCTGGACGGAGATGCTGCACGGGACGCTAGCGGCATCGGCAGGCATCGGCGAGGCGATCGGGGCCACCGCCGCCGTGGCGCCGATCGCCATCCGTCCGTCGGTCGTCGCGCTGTCCGGACGGCTGCGGGCAGGCGTGCCCGCGTCCCAGGCGCTGCTGCGCTTCGCCGAAGACGTCGCCGACCCGTGCGCCGACCGAGTGATCTGCTCCCTGCTGCTCGCCACGTCGGCGCCGGCGCAGCGGCTTGGAGACCTCCTGGGCTCGCTCGCCGACGCGACGCGTGAGGAGGTCGCCGCGCGCGTGCGCGTGGAGACGAGCCGCTCCTCGGTGCACAGCAGCGTCCGCCTCGTCATCGTGTGCTCGCTCCTGTTCGCGGCGGCGCTCGTCGTACTGGCCCGGCCGTACCTCGCTCCCTTCTCCAGCGTGCAGGGCCAGCTCGTCCTGGCCGCGGTGGTCTCCCTGTACGGAGGAGGCGTGGCGCTCCTGGCGGTGTTGTCCCGCATGCCGACCTCCGAGCGACTGCTCGACCCCGGAGGGAACCGGTGACCACGCTGGTCGTCTCGGCCGCGGCGATGGCTGCGGGGGTGCTGGGCGTCGTCTGGTCGTCGGCCCGAAGGCCGATGTCGCTCGCCCGCGCGATGGAGCTGCGCCAGGGTCACGAGCCCGAAGCGGGCGTGACCCACGCGGCGCGATGGCTGGATCGGTCGCGATCGGCGCTCGGGTCGCGCGCGGCGCGGTGGGTGACCGACCTCGCCGAGTCCGGGGAAGGTGCCGACTCCCCGGCATGGCGGTGGCTGACAACGACGGTGACCTTGTGCGGGACGTCGCTCGAGGAAATTGCCGTCCGGTCGATCTCGGTCGGCGCCGCCGGGGCGGTGGTCCCCGTGGTCGGGTGGGTGCTCCTGCACCGCCTGACCGGTGCGTCGGTCGTCGCAGCGTTGGCGCTCGGGATGCTGTGCTGCAGCGCGGGTGCGCTCGTTCCGATCGTGACCTTGCGGCGCGAGGGGGCTGCGGCGCGACGTCACGCGCGGGCTGCCGTGGGGTGCTTCGTCGACCTGGTCGTCCTCGCGTTGGCCGGCGGCGCCGGCATCGAGGGGTCGCTCCTGGAGGCGGCACGCGTCACCGACGACTGGGTGTTCGAGCGCATCGCCCGGGCACTCGTCCGTGCGCGCGACGCGGGAACGCCCCCGTGGGTTGCGCTCGGCGACCTCGGCCGGGCGATTGGCGTTCCCGACCTGGTCGAGCTGGCTGCGACGGTCGGGCTCGCCGGTTCGGAGGGTGCTCGTGTCCAACGGGCGCTCACTGCTCGTGCCGCGTCGTTGCGTCGTCGTGAGCTTGCGGACGCCGAACGGCAGGCGAACGCCGTCACCGAGCGCCTCTTCCTGCCGAGCACCCTGCTGGTCGCAGGGTTCCTCCTCTTCGTCGGCTATCCGGCCTGGACCCGGATCCTCGGAGGTCTCGCATGAGGCGTCCTTCGCCTCCGGACAACCGACAAGACGCGGTGGCCGACCAGACCACCACGAACCCGTACGGGAACACCGACCACACGAACTCCGACCACACGGACACCGACCACACGAACACCGACCACACGAACACCGACCACACGAACACCGACCA
>CAZSYT010000028.1:7244-17422 GCA_964610905.1 uncultured Acidimicrobiaceae bacterium | reverse complement strand
ACACCGACCACACGAACACCGACCACACGAACACCGACCACACGAACACCGACCAAACGAAGGAGCTGCGTCATGGTCCCCACGAACGTGCTCGCCATCTGGCAGTACCTCTGCGGGTGTGTCCACGCCCGTTTCGGGCCCGGAGGACGGAACGACCACGGGTCCGTCGTCGAGGTGGTGATCCTGACGGCGGTGTTCGCAGCGCTGGCCATCGGCGTCGGGATCATCATCACCACGAAGGTCACGCAGAAGGCCAAGTCGATCAACCTGAATTGACGACCCGAATCGGGGCGCTCACCGGGAACGACCGCGGTTCGACCGTGGTCGAGGTCGTCGTCCTCGTTCCTGCGGTGATGCTCCTGTTGCTGGTCGTCGTCCAGTTCGTCCTGTGGGGGCATGCCGAACAGGTCGTCCAGCTCGCCGCTGCCGAGGCGAACAGCGCGTCGACCGTCTACGGGGGCACGAACGCGGCCGGACAGCGAGCGGCGGAGGGCGTCCTGTCGAGGGCCGGCTCGTCGGTCGGCAGCACGCGGATCGTCGTCCGGACGGACGTCGCGGGCGCGACGGCCGTGCGCGTGACGGGGACTGCTCCTGCCGTGCTGCCCGGCCTCGACCTCGTCGTGTCGGCGTCGGTCGTCGGGCCGAGACAGCGCTTCGTCGTTGGCACCGGTGCGGTCGGAGCGAGGGCAGTCGGTGGTTGATCCTGCACCGCCGAGACCGCGTCGGTGCGGACCCAGGCATGTGGTGCGCCGCGTCCCATCGCGCCCAGGCCGCGGCTGTCCAGACGGGCGCGGCCTCGTCGGGCGGAAGAGCGATCGGGGGAGCGCGTCCGTCGAGCTCGTCGTCGTGACACCCGTCCTGGTGCTCTTCTGGTTCCTTGCCGCGACGTTCTCGGCTGTCACCACCGCACACCAGCGCGTCGAGGAGGCGGCCCGTGCCGGCGCGCAGGCAGCCTCGGTCGCTCCGGACCGAGCCGGGGCCGCAGCCGCTGCCTCGGCGATGGCTCAGAGCGGACTGGACGGCGATCGGTCCTGCGCTCGGGTGTCCGTGCACACCGCCACCGCTGACTTCGGACCTGGGGGCAGCGTCACGGTCACCGTCACCTGCGGCGTCGACTTCGGCGGCATGGCCGCCCCGGGACTTCCGGCGGCCGTCGCCGTCTCGGCGAGCGCGACGTCCCCCGTCGACCGGTACCGGGCGTTCGCATGAACGCCACCGTGAAGAGGCGCGTGCGACGCTCCGCCGGTCGGGTCCGGCGGGACACGAACGCGTCGGGCGTCGTGTCGGCGTATGTGACGCTGCTCGTCGTCCCGTTGCTCGCGCTCCTCGGCCTGGCGTGCGACGGAGGCCGGGCGATGGCGGCCCGGCAAGCCGCAGCAGCGGAGGCTGCGAGCGCGGCACGTGCCGGAGCGGGTCAACTGTCGGTGACCGCACTGCGAGAGGGAGCGATCGCCCTCGACCCGGCGGCCGCCGAACGTGCTGCGTTCGCATCCACGGTCGCCGCAGGTCACCCTGGCCGGGTAGTGGTCTCGGGAGGAAGGGTCACGGTGGTCGTCTCCTACCGCGTGCCGACGCTCCTGCTCGGCATCGTCGGCGTTTCCTCGATCGCCGTCTCGGCGTCGGCCACCGCAGTCGACCTCTCCGGCGTCTCCGGCGTCATCGTCATGTCGGGAAGGGCCTGAGCGGACATGCCCGCCGTCGTGCGAGCCGGCTCGCACCTGAGGCGTCTCGTTGCCGCCGCCGCCGTCGTGTCCGTGACCTGCGGAGTCCCTGCCGTCCTCGTCTCCGTCGGGGGCAACCCGCTGTCAGCACGTTTCACCGGTGCCATCGTGCGCCTACCCGAGCTCGTGATCCGCGGCACTCCGGTCCACCCTCCGGACCTGGTCGCGTGGATCGTCGCCGTGTGCATCGGCGCGGCGTGGGTGGTCTGGGCCTGGATGTGCACCTGCCTCGTCGTCGAGGCGCGGGCCCAGCGGCTCGGGCTCCCTGCCCCACGGCTGCCGGCGGCGCGCACGTTCCAGTCCGTGGCCGCCCTGCTCGTGGGAGGCGTCCTCACGATCAGTGCCTTCGGGAGGCCCGGCCAACTGGACATCGGGGCGCGCACTGCTGCGAGCGGAGCAGCGGGCTCGCCGTCGCACGGTTCAGCCGTGCTGCACCTCGCCGGACGCAGGCGGGTGCTCCCTGCCTGGTCGACCGGCGCGTCTCGTCCGGACGAAGATGACGGTCCGTCTGCGCCGGGCGACCGTGTCGGCCGTGTGACGACGCACGGGTTCCCCGTCATCGACGACTTCGCGGAGTGGCTCGCGGGCGGTGGGGCTCCGGCTCGCGGCGACACGACCGAGCGCGGCGCCGACCTCGGCGGGTCAACGGGCGCTACCGGCGGGCCAGTCGAACGGCTCGGTGAGCATGCTGGCCACCGGGCGGGCCATGCCCAGGCAAGCGAGCGCCTCGATGCCCTGCAGCAGGTCTGCGGACCTGTCCACCTCGTGGGCCGGCGCGAGACGCTCTGGTCGATCGCCGAGCGGACGCTCGGCTCCTCCCTCCGGTGGCCCGAGATCGCTTCGCTCAACTACGGCGTCGTCCAGCCGGACGGCGGTTCCCTCGCTTCAGACCACTGGGTGCGCCCGGGGTGGCGGCTCCAGCTGCCGGTCCCGGCGGGCACCCCCACCAGCCGTCCCCTGCAAGCGACGCCTGGCGAGCCTGCCGACACGACGCCCGCCGACACGACGCCTGCCGACACGACGCCCGCCGACACGACGCCCGCCGACACGACGCCCGCCGATGGCGCCCGGGGCGGGAACCGGGCCGAGGCGGTCTCCCTGTTCGAGCTCGGGACGGCCATCGCCCTCGGAGCAGGTGCGACGGTGCTCGTCGACCGGCTGCGACGCGCCCAGTCGCGCCGACGACCGATCGACCGGTTCCCTCGGCTCGCCGACGGAACAGCCGTCGACCTCGAGCGACGGCTCCGGTCGGAAGCCCGCTCCCACGACGTCCGTGAGGCGGTCCGCGCCGTTCGGCACGCCGTCGCGGCGGTCGAGCCCTCCGAGCGCGACGGCTCCAGCGGCAACCGCGTAGTCGCCGTGCACGTCACCGCCGACGACGTCGCCGTGCTGGTCGACTCGGTCGGCTCGCAGGGCGACGGGGGCGCGGCCGTCCCGGTGCCGTTCCGGCCGCATCCCGTGCCTGGGTGGTCGGTGGTGTCCCGCCACGCCCTCGGTCGGAGCACGCCGTTTCACGACCGAGGCGACGCCGACGCCGACTCGGACCTGCCGCAGCCCCTGCCCCTCGCGCTCGTCACCGTTGCCGTCGGCGCAGGCTCGGCGGCGCTCGTCGACCTGTTCGCCGTGGGGCCGACGATCGTCGGAGGTCCCCCCGACGTGGTCGACGCGCAGCTCCGCTCGTTCGTGGTCGAGTTGGCAACGGCTCCCTGGCGCTGGTCGACGCGCGTGGTCGCCGTCGGGCTCGGCGCGGTCCCGTCCGGGCTCCCCGGCGTCGAGGTCGCCGCGGACGCGAGCCCCGTGCTCGACGAGCTCGAGGCATCGCCGTGCCCCAGCTCGCGCTGCGAGCCGGGGAGAGGGACGGCGCGGACGTCCCGTGAGGGGCCAACAGGGCGCGCGCATGCTGAGGCGCTCCTCGTCGTCTGCGGGTCGCGCTGTCGAGGCAGCGACGTCGAGAGGCTCGTGCGGCTCGCTCGGACGGTCGGTGGGGGAACCACGGTCGTGGCGGCGGAGCCACGGCCCGACCGAGCTGGGCCCGTGCCCGTCCTCGAGGAGCTCGTGTGCTCCGGGGACGGGCACGGCGCCCGACGCGCCCGCGTCGGCGATCCCGCCTCGTTCGTCTCCCCGTACTGCTTCCCGTCACCGCCGGCCGTCGACGGGTCCGACGTGCTGGAGACCGACCCGCTGTCCCACCCGACACCGGATACGTCCGCCGCTCGCGCGGCCGGGTCCCGGCCCGCCGGTCTCGACCCGGAGGACGCCGAGGCGCTCGGGGCGCTGGTGGCCGCCACGCATGGGGACGCGGTCTCGGCCGACGCTGCCCCGTACCGAGCGCTGACGATGCCGCTGCCCCGGCGCTACGGGCCGACGACCGAGAGCGCGCCGGTCGGCCCGGGGGCAGCGCCGGTCGGCCCGGGGGCAGCGCCCCCAGTGGCGGGAGTCCCGATCGAGGGCCCGGGTCCGGACCGTGCGCCAATCGCTGCGGAGGCCGCACCCGACCTCCCCTCGGCCACGGGAGCCAGACCGGGGGCCCCCGAGGTCGAAGTGCTCGTGCTCGGCCCGGTCGAGGTCCGCGGTGCCACCCGGCCGTTCACGCGTGCCTGGGCCCGTGAGCTGGTCGTCTACCTGGCGATGCACGAGCGCGGTGCGACGACGGACGCGTGGGCCGAGGCCCTCTGGCCCGACCGGACGCTTGCTCCCTCCAGCCTCCACTCGACAGCGTCGGTGGCCAGGCGGGCACTTGGCGTCGCCAGCGACGGGCTCGACCATCTCCCCCGGTCCCAAGGGCGGCTCCTGCTGCGCCCGACCGTCGGGACCGACTGGGCACGCTTCGTCCGCCTTGCCGACGAGGAGGACCCCGACGCATGGTCCGAGGCCCTCGGCCTCGTGCGCGGCCGCCCGTTCGAGGGGCTGCGCGCTCCCGACTGGCCACTGCTCGAGGGCATCTCGCCGGCCATCGAGGCGTCGGTCGTCGACCTGGCGGGAAGGCGTTCGGCGGTCGCCCTGAAGCGTGGCGACGCCCGGGCGTCGAGCTGGGCAGCGCGACAAGGGCTGCAGGTGAGCCCCTACGACGAGCGCCTCTACCGCATGCTCATGCGAGCGGCCGACCTGGCGGGCAATTCAGCCGGAGTCGAAGCGGTCATGGCGGAGCTGCTCACACTGGTCGCCGACGACGTCGAGCCCTGCGACTCGGTGCACCCGGCGACGATCGACCTCTACCGGCAGCTCTCCCGAAGGTCGCGCCTGCCGCGTGTCGCGTCGGGTGCCTGAGGGCCCGAGCGCCCACGACCGCCGGTTGCCCGGCCTTCGCCCGGGCGAGCCGGGCCGTCCGTCACGACAGCACCCGCCTGCGGAAGTTGTGCAGGCCGAGGGCCATGAAGGCGACGCAGAACCCGACGAGCACCGGGTAGACGACGTAGAGGTGCATATGGGGTGCGGTCGTGAAGGCGGCCCGCATCCCCTCGTTGACGTAGATGAGCGGGTTGACGAGCACGAGGGTCTGCAGCCAGGGAAATCCGCCGATCGTGACCGGAGCGAGGCGAGTCCAGGGGTAGTAGGTGCCGCCGAGGAACGTGATCGGCAGCACGACGAAGCCGAACATGAGCCCGATGTTGCGGGGCTCGAACGACGTGCCGAGGATCAGCCCGAGCGACGACATGGCGATGCACGACAGCGGGACGAGGGTGAGGACGACCCACCAGTGGAGCGTGAGGTGGGCCTCGACGCCGGGAGCGTGCACCACGGCTGCGATGGGCAGCACGATGACGGCGGCGATGACCCCCTGCACGGCCCCCGAGAGCACCTTGGCCCCGGCGACGAGCCAGATCGGGGACGGCGCCTGCACGCGGTCCTCGATCTCGCGGGTGAAGCCGAACTCCTGGGCGAGCTGGGTGGCGACGGCCTGGATCCCCTGGAACATCGTCGAGATGCCCACCACCCCTGCCACCAGCACGGTGGCGAAGGCCGACTCGTTCGCCGCGCCGCCTCCTCCGCCGATGCCCTGGCCGATCTTCGGGAAGACGAAGAGGAAGACGAAGCACAGGAGGAACGGCTGGACGACGGTGCGGACGGCGAACTCGACGAAGTGCTTGCGCAGCACCACGAGGTCGCGCAGGACGAGCGCCCAGAGCGCGGCGCGGCTGGCCGCCAGCGTCGAGCGGCTCGGGTGGACGGCGATGGGCGGCAGGTCCGACCGGTCCCCGGATCGCTCCCCGGTGCCCGGCTCACGCCCGTCCGAGGTCGTGGCGGCCATCGCCATCAGTCGCGCAGCTCCTTGCCCGTGAGCCCGATGAACACCGTCTCGAGGGTGGGCTCGGTGATCGACAGGTCGAGGACGGGGAAGCCCCCACGCTCGGCCGCCGTCACGACGGCGGGGACGAGCCCGTCGCGGCCCTGCACCTGCAGCTCGACGGCGCCGTCGAGCTGGCGGACGGCGGTGACGCCGGCGACCTCGGCCTGCAGGTGGGCGCCCAGTCGCCCGGGGTCGCCGCTCGAGGTGACCCGCACGATGGTGTCCGCCCCGACGCTCTGCTTGAGGGCGCCGGGCGTGTCGAGGGCCAGGATCCGACCGTGGTCCATGATGGCCACTCGCCCGCAGAGCTGGTCGGCCTCTTCCATGTAGTGGGTCGTGAGGAGGATGGTCTGGCCCTCCTCGTTCAGCTCGCGCAGGATGTCCCAGAGCACCAGGCGGCTCTGGGGGTCGAGGCCAGCGGTCGGCTCGTCCAGGAAGAGGACGGCCGGGCGGTGGAAGATGGCACGGGCCACCATCAGGCGCTGGGCCATTCCGCCCGAGAGCGCGTAGACGGACGCCTTGGCCCACTTGGCGAGCTGGAACCGCTCGAGCAGACGGTCGGCCATGCGGCGCGACTCGCCGGCGCCCATCCCGAAGAGCCGCCCGTGGAAGTAGAGGTTCTCCCACACGGTCAGCTGCCGGTCCAGCGTGTTCTGCTGGCTCACGATGCCGATGATCTGCTTGGCGAGCGCCGGGTGGGCGACGACGTCCACGCCGCCGACGCGAGCACGGCCCGAGGTCGGGATGACCCGGGTCGTGAGCATGCCGGCCGTGGTGGTCTTGCCGGCGCCGTTGGGTCCGAGCAGCCCGAAGATCTCGCCCGTCCCGACGGTGAGGTCGAGGTCGTCGACGGCGCGGAAGTCCGTCCCGGCGTAGACCTTGGTGAGGCTGCGCGTCTCGATGATCGCCTCGTCCGACGACGAGGGGGGGCGGGGGGTGCCCGGTCGGGGAGCGGCCGCCGTCGCCATCCTCGGCACGTTACCCGCGGGTGCGCGGCCCGGTGCCACCACCCCGGGACGGGACCATGCTGGCGCGCTCGGAGGGCTCAGCCCCCACCGGCGACGAGGTGGTCGAGCCGCTCGAGCGTCCGTTCCATGTTGCGGCGGGTCACCTCGGGGAGCTTGCCGAGCCTGAGGAGCGGTCGCTGGCGGTCGTGCGAGACGTCCCAGCTCTCGCGCACGAGCGTGCCGCCGTCCTTCGGCTCGAGCTCATAGCGCCAGACCCGCCCGCCCACCAGCCGGCCGAGCGCGCCCGGGAGCCGCGCCTGCCAGGCGATCCGGCGGTCCTGCTCGAACTCGACGACGGTGTTGACCATCGAGTAGGGGATCCCCATCCGCATGGCCATCCCGAACGTGGAGCCGGGACCGAGCCGTTGTGGGGCGCCGGCCTTCACCTGCTTCACCGTGCCGGACCCGTCGATGTCGGGGTGCCGTGAGGCGTCGGCGACCACGGCGAAGATCGCTTCGGGAGGTGCAGCGATCACCCGCTCGACCGAGACGACGTCACCTTCCATGCGCACCTCCGACGCTCGCACGGGCTGCGCCCGCTTGCGCTCGTGCCCCGGGGCCGGGGACGCCCGCCGCTCTGCTGGCAAGCGTACCGGCCGCCGCGCTCCGCCGCCGCTCCCACCCTGGGTGCCGGTCGACCCGCCCGTCCGGGAGCGTCTACCATGGAGCGCTGCGATCGGGCGGCCACCCCCGCCCGCTCGCCGGCGGCGAACCCGGGTCCGACCGGCACGCCGCTCCGTCGGTGCGGTGCTCGTCTCCGCTCCGTCCGAACGCCCACCCGAGGAGTCCCCATGCCCGAGATCACGCTTGCTGCCGAGGTCGGCCGGACCACCGGTTCGAGCGCGACCCGACGTCTGCGCGCCGAGGGAAAGATCCCGGGCGTGCTCTACGGCCATGGCATGGACCCCGTCCCGGTAGCCGTCGACGCACGCGAGTTCCGGGTGGCGATGTCGGGCGACGCTGGGCTCAACACCCTGCTGTCGCTCGTCGTCGACGGCCGCGACCATCTGACCATGGCTCGCGACGTCCAGCGCCACCCGGTGCGGAACACGGTCACCCATGTCGACTTCCAGATCGTCCGCCGCGACGAGGTCATCACCGCCGAGGTCCCCGTCGCGCTGGTCGGCGAGGCGGTCGAGGTCAACCACGGGGACGGGATCGTCGACCAGCTCCTCTTCGCGCTGTCCGTCAAGGCGCGCCCCGCCGACATCCCCAGCTCGGTCGAGCTCGACATCTCGGCGCTCACCATCGGCAGCTCGCTCCACGTGTCGGACATCGAGCTCCCCTCGGGCGTCGGGTCGGACGTCGACCCCGACACACCGGTGGTGAGCGGGGTCCCGCCGCGGGTGCAGGCGGTGGCGGAGGAGGCGGCCGAGGGAGTGCCTGAAGGCGGAGCTGCGCCCGAAGCCGCCGAAGCCCCCTCGGAGAGCTGACCCTGCCCCTCCGGGCCCACGGGCACGAGGTGCCTGCCCGAGGGGGCTCGGCCGACGTGCTCGTGGTCGGCCTGGCGAACCCTGGTGGCGAGTTCGAGGGGACGCGCCACAACGTCGGCGGCGGCGCGGTGGCCGAGCTGGCCCGGCGCCACGGTGCTCGACTACGTGCCGACAAGCGCTCGAGCGCCCTGGTCGGCGATGCCCGGATCGGCGGCACCCGGGTGGTGCTCGCCGTGCCGACGACGTACATGAACGAGTCGGGCCGGGCCGTCGCGGCGCTGGCCCTGCGGACGGGCATCGATGCCAACGACGCCGGCGACCTCGCCGGCCGCCTCGTGGTCGTCCACGACGAGCTCGACCTGCCACCGGGGCGGTTGAAGGTGAAGGTGGGCGGTGGGAACGCCGGCCACAACGGGCTCCGCTCGGTCGACCAGCACCTGCATGCCAGCGGGTACACGCGAGTGCGGATCGGCATCGGCAAGCCCCCGGGGAGGCAGGCCGGGGCCGACTACGTCCTCAAGCGGCCAGGGCGCGCCGAGCGCGAGCTCCTCGGCGTCGCCGTCGTCGAGGCTGCCGACGCCGTCGAGGTGGTCGTCCGCGAAGGCGCCGAGGCGGCGATGAACCGCTACAACGTCCGGGCGTGACGGACCCGCGCTGCGCGGGCGTGACGGACCCACGTACCTGTCCGCCCCCAAGCGTCTCACCGCAGCGACCAGCCGGTACCCTGACCCGGTGAGCCCCCGGTGAGCCTCCACGCCCTTCCCGCCGCCCTTCGCGACGACCCGGTGATGACACGCCTCGTCGGGGTGTCGAACGCGGCGGTCGCCGTGGCCACGCCTGCCCAGGCCGTCACCGTCGCCGGGGTGGTCCGGCTGGGCACCCGTCGCCCCGTGCTGGTCGTCGCACCGACCGCGGCGGCCGCCGAGCAGCTGGCGCACGACCTCGCCCTCTTCGTCGACGGGCGTGTCGAGCTCTTCCCGGCGTGGGAGACCCTCCCCTTCGAGCGGGTGAGCCCCGAGGTGTCGACCATGGGCCAGCGCCTCGCCGTGCTGTGGGCCCTGGCCGGCGACGCTCGGGCGCGGGCAGCGGGCGAAGGCGGCGCCGGGGACGTGCCGGAGGGCGCCGAGCCCGTCGCCGTCGTCGTGGCACCCGTCAAGGCCCTCCTGCAACGCCTCGGGCCCTGGCGCACGGCAGCCCGTCCGGTCGTCGTGGCCAAGGGCTCCCGCGTCGACGCCGAGGGGCTGGTCGCTCGTCTGGTCGGGCTCGGCTACCGGCGCGAGCAGCTCGTGGAGCACCGGGGCGAGCTGGCGGTCCGCGGCGGCATCGTCGACGTGTTCCCGCCCACCGACGACCTGCCCGTGCGCGTCGACCTATGGGGGGACGAGGTCGACCGGCTCACCCGCTTCGACGTCGCCGACCAGCGCTCCGTGGAGGACGTCTCGGTGGTCCGCCTCACGGGGTGCCGCGAGCTCGTGCCCGACGGGGCCGTCAGCGCTCGGGCCTCCCGGCTCGTCCACCAGGCCCCCTGGGGACACCAGCAGTTCCAGCGCCTGGCCGACGGCGAGCTGTTCGACGGGATGGAGTCGTGGTTGCCGTGGCTGCTCGACGCCGACGTCCTCCCGGACGGCGATGCCGGCACTTCCGGCCCCGGCCTCGGCCCCAGCCCCGGCCCCGGCGAGAGCGAGAGCGAGAGCGAGAGCGAGAGCGAGAGCGAGAGCGAGAGCGAGAG
>CAZSYT010000028.1:2271-7144 GCA_964610905.1 uncultured Acidimicrobiaceae bacterium | reverse complement strand
CGAGAGCGAGAGCGAGAGCGAGAGCGAGAGCGAGAGCGAGAGCGAGAGCGAGAGCGAGAGCCTGCGCGGCGAGCTGCTCACGGACCTGCTCGGGCCCGAGGCGCTCGTGGTCGTGGTCGAGCCCGGTCGGGTCCGCGACCGGGCGACCGAGCTCGTCGACGAGGAGGCGTCGCTCGCCGACGCCCTGGCCGAGACGTGGGGCCTCGACGCAGACGCCGAGACGCCCCGGCTCCACGCCCCCTACGAACGCCTCCTGGCTCGTACCGGCGCCGCCGTCTTGTCGCTGCCCCTCACGTCGGACGGTGGTGACCTACCGGCCGTCGAGAGCCGCGGCTGGCAGCCGGTCCTGGGGGACGCCGCCGCCCTCGCCGGGCAGGTGGCCGGCCTCGTGGGCGGCGGTGCCCGTGTGGTGGTGTGCGCGGCGTCGAGGCCGGGGGCGGAGCGGCTGGCAGCCACCCTCGAGGCCGAAGGGGTGCCGGCGACGGTCGCGGACGGGGACCCTGGGCTCGGGGAGCCCGGGGTGCAGGTGACGGTGGCCGCGCTCGACCGCGGGTTCGTGCTGCCCGGTGCTCGGCTCGCCGTGCTCGCCGAGTCGGACCTGACCGGCCGCCGGAGGCCGCACCGCCGGGCACGGACCAGGGCCCGGCCGGTGGACGGCTTCTTCGACGACCTCGCGCCGGGCAGCTACGTCGTCCACCGGCAGCACGGTGTGGCCCGCTACGGCGGCATGGTCACCCGGACGATGGGTGGGGTCACCCGCGACTACCTCCTCCTCGAGTACCGAGGCGACGACAAGCTCTACCTGCCCACCGACCAGATCGAGCTGCTCACGCCGTACGCCGGCGGGGAGAGCCCGACCGTGAGCCGCCTCGGCGGCTCGGAGTGGCAGCGGACCCGGGCGAAGGCGCGTGCCGCCGTGCACGAGATCGCCGAGGAGCTCGTGGACCTGTACCGCGCCCGGCAGCAGGTGGCCGGCCACGCCTTCGCCCCCGACACTCCGTGGCAGACCGAGCTCGAGTCCTCGTTCCCCTTCGTCGAGACGGCCGACCAGCTCCGCGCCGTCGAGGAGGTCAAAGCGGACATGGAGCGGCCGCAGCCGATGGACCGGCTGGTCTGTGGCGACGTCGGCTTCGGCAAGACCGAGGTGGCGATCCGTGCCGTCTTCAAGGCCGTCCAGGACGGGCGACAGGCCGCCGTGCTCGTCCCGACGACCCTGCTCGCCAGCCAGCACTTCCAGACGTTCTCCGACCGCTTCGAGCCCTATCCGGTCCGGGTCGAGCTGCTCAGTCGGTTCCTCACCACGGCCCAGGCGAGGGCGGTCCTCGCCGGGCTGGCCGACGGGTCGGTCGACGTCGTCATCGGCACGCACCGTCTGCTGGCCACCGACGTGTCGTTCGCCAAGCTCGGGCTGCTCGTGGTCGACGAGGAGCAGCGCTTCGGCGTCACCCACAAGGAAGCGATCAAGACGCTCGCCCACGGCGTCGACGTGCTGACGCTCACCGCGAGCCCGATCCCACGCACGCTCGAGATGGCCCTCACGGGGATCCGCGACCTGTCGATGGTGAACACGCCACCGGCGGCGCGCCGGCCGATCCTCACCCACGTCGGCGAGTACGACGAAGGGGCGGTCGCCGAGGCGATCCGACGCGAGCTGCTGCGTGAGGGACAGGTGTTCTTCGTCCACAACCGCGTGCACGACATCGAGCAGGTGGCCGAGCGGGTCCGGCGCCTCGCTCCCGAGGCGAGGGTGGTCGTAGCGCACGGCCAGATGGACGAGGGTGCGCTCGAGCAGGTCGTGCTCGACTTCTGGCAGCGACGGCACGACGTGCTCGTCTGCACGACGATCATCGAGTCGGGCATCGACATGCCGACGGTCAACACCCTCGTCGTCGACCGCGCCGACCTTCTGGGCCTCGGACAGCTCCACCAGCTGCGGGGCAGGGTCGGCCGGGCCGGACAGCGCGCCTACGCCTACCTCTTCCATCCGCCGGACCAGGTGCTCTCCGAGCAGGCCTACGAGCGCCTCCGCACGATCGGCGACCACACCGACCTGGGATCGGGCTTCAAGATCGCCCTCCGCGACCTGCAGATCCGGGGTGCCGGCAACCTCCTCGGACGCGACCAGTCGGGCCACATCGCCGCCGTCGGCTACGACCTCTACGTCCAGCTGGTCTCCGAGGCGGTGGCGGAGCTGAAGGGGGAGCCGCGTCTTGCCCCGGTCGAGCTGTCGCTCGACCTTCCCGATGCCGCCCACCTGCCTGCGAGCTACGTCGAGGCCGAGGACGTGCGGCTCGAGGCGTACCGGCGCCTGGCGAACGTGCGCACGGGCGACCAGGTCGACGACGTGCGGGCGGAGTGGAGCGACCGGTTCGGCCCCCCGCCCGCGCCGGCCGAGGCGCTGCTCGACGTGGCCCGGCTCAGGGTCGAATGCCTCCGCGTGGGCGTCCAGGACGTCACCGTGCAGGTCCCCCGCGGCGCCCTGGGCGACGGCCGAGCGGCCGCCAAGCTCGCCCCCGTCGTGCTCGCGGCCTCGGCGAGCGTCCGGCTCCGCCGGCTCGCCCCCGACGCCAGCTACCTCGAGGACCAGCGTCGCCTCCTCGTCCCGCTGGCACGGCCGGCGGACGGTCGCTACGCACCGGTCCTCGTCGAGCTGCTGCGCCAGCTCGTTCCCGAGGCCTGACCGGCTGCCGCCGACCTCGGTCGATACGAGCCGTCGCGAGGCACCCGGTAGCATCGCCGCCGTGAAGCGCCTCGTCTCCCTCGCCGTGCCCGTGCTCGCCGTCGTCCTGGCCGGAGCGCTGGCCACGGCCTGCGACGTCCTCCCTGCCGCCGCCACGGTGAACGGCACGACCCTCTCGCAGTCGGGGCTCAACCAGGCGCTCCATGCCTACACGCACACCCAGGCGGGCGCCTGCCTGCTCTCCGTCGAGGTCGGAGCAGGCACGTCGCTGCAGGTGCAGGGGTCAGGCAGCGGCGACACCTACGCCATGCCGTTCGTCGACGACATCCTCGACAACCGGATCGGCAACACGCTGTCCACCCAGCTCGCCGCGGCGAAGCACCTCGACATCACCGCCGCCGACCTGGTCACGGCGAAGCGGGACCTCGAGTCGCTCCTCGACGGCGAGATCGCCAGCGCGGCATCGCTGGCCGCTCAGAGCGGTGGGGTCACCGCCTGCGAGACGGCGTCGGGGGCCACCTTGACGGCAGCTCAAGTGCTGGCCGGGCTGCCAGCCGGCGAGCGGACCGCCCAGATCCACAACCAAGCGGTCGACGAGGCGCTCCTGAGCGACGGGGCCGACCTCTCGAACCAGGCCATCCTCAGCTACTACCTGGCCAACCCGACGCAGTTCCAGGCTGACTGCGTCAGCGTGATCGTGACTGACACCCAGGCCCACGCCCAGCAGTACCTGACCGAGATCAACGCCGGTACCTCGTTCGCCTCGGTGGCCAAGGCCCACTCCCTCGACCCCCAGACGGCGAGCTCGGGTGGCGCGATCGGGTGCAACCAGTCCGAGGCCCAGGTCGACCAGGCCCTCCAGCTGACGGCGCCGGCGACGGTGGGGAAGCCCATCGGTCCCGTGCAGGACTCGGCGTCGAGCGCCTGGCTCCTCTACGAGGTGACCAAGCGAACCCTCGAGCCGCTCTCGCAGGTGGCGAGCGGCATCCGGCAACAGCTGATGGAGTCGGCCACCAACGTCAGCAGGGTGTCGCGTGAGGTGGTCGCCTTCTCCCGCCGTTCGTCGGTGACGGTCGACCCGCGCTACGGCTCGTGGAAGCCGCCCTCGGTCGTGGCGCCGGTGGCGCCCCCGGCCCGCTTCCTCCTCGCCGCCGCGTCGGGCGCGGTGGCGAGGCCGCCGGCCAGCGCGTCGCTGGTGCCGGGCGCCGCGGGCATCGGAACGGGTGCGTCGAGCTCGGGAAGCCCGACGTCGAACGGGGGCGGCGCGGCCTCGGGTGGCACGGCCTCGGGTGGCTGACAGGCAGACGAGCACGGCCGCAGGGCGATCGGTGCCGACCGTCCACGTGGTCGGGCTCGGCCCGGCCGGTCCCGAGCTCGTCACCGACGAAGCGTCCATCCTGCTCCGGGGGGCCTTGCCGACCCGCCTGCGCACCGGCCGCCATCCGGCCGCGGCCGGCTTCCCGGGCGTCCCCACGTTCGACGACTGCTACGAGCGGGCAGCCACGTTCGACGAGGTCTACGAGACGATCGTGGCGGAGCTCGTCTCGCTCGCCCGAGCGGCCGGAGGCGTCGTCTACGCCGTGCCAGGGTCACCGGCGGTCGCCGAGCGTACGGTGGTCCTCCTCGGCACCCACCCGGACGTGGTCCGGGGGGATGTCTCGCTGGTCGTCCACCCCGCCGTCTCCTTCGTGGACCTGGCCTGCGCCCGACTGGGCGTCGACCCGGTCGCCGCCGGCGTGCACCTGGTCGACGCCACGGCGTTCGCCACCGCAGCGGCCGGGCTCACCGGCCCGCTCCTGGTGGCACAGTGCTACTCGCGTGACGTCCTCTCGGAGGTCAAGCTGGCCGCAGAGCCCCCGCCGGGCACAACGGTGACCGTGCTCCACCATCTCGGGCTCCCCGACGAGCAGCTCTCCGAGGTCTCCTGGCACGACCTCGACCACGACGTGGACCCCGACCACCTCACCTCGCTGTGGATCCCGAAGCTCGCCGCACCGGTCGCCGCGGAGCTCGTGGCGCTCGACGAGCTGGTCCACGTCCTCCGCCAGCGGTGCCCCTGGGACCGCCGCCAGACGCACGGCTCCCTGGCGCGCCACCTGCTCGAGGAAGCCCACGAGGCCCTCGAGGCCATCGACGAAGTCGCGGCCCACGACGCCGGAGCGGCCCACGACGCCGGAGCGGCCCACGACGCCG
>CAZSYT010000028.1:0-2171 GCA_964610905.1 uncultured Acidimicrobiaceae bacterium | reverse complement strand
GTCGCGGCCCACGACGCCGGAGCGGCCCACGACGCCGGAGCGGCCCACGACGCCGTCGCCGCCCTCGAGGAGGAGCTCGGCGACGTGCTCTTCCAGGTCTTCCTCCACGCCACCCTGGCTGCCGAGGCCGGTCGCTTCGACCTCGCCGACGTGGCACGCGGCGTCCACCACAAGCTCGTCGCCCGCCATCCCCACGTGTTCGGCCCGGAGGCCGGGGGGGAGACGGAGCCTGCCGCGCTCGCCGTCGACTGGGAGGTGCGCAAGCTGGCCGAGAAGCAGCGGTCCAGCGTCACCGACGGCATCCCCAAGGCGCTTCCAGCCCTCGCGGTCACGGCCAAGCTCCAGCGCAAGGCGTCGACCGTCGGCATCGCCGAGGTGGGTGCCGGAGCGCTGGTCGAGGGCCTCGCTGCCGGAGCGGGCCGCGTCCTCGGGGCCGCCGACCGGGCCGCGGTCGTCGGGGACCTCCTGTTCGACGCCGTCGCGCTTGCGACCGCCGTCGGCGTCGACGCCGAAGCGGCCCTGCGCGACCGGGCCCGGCGCTTCCGTGCCGAGGTGCGTCGGCGTGAAGGGGTCTCCGACCCGCCGGGCGACGCCGGGCCGCCACCGTGAATGCCCAGGTCGGGGTAGTCGCATTTGGTAGCGTCGGCCACGGTCGAGACAGGAGCGACGGCGAAGCGTGAGCACCATCGAGCAGGTGATCGGACGGGAGGTCCTCGACTCCCGCGGCAACCCCACCGTCGAGGTCGAGGTCGTGCTCGACTCGGGAGCCGTCGGGCGCGCCATCGTGCCCTCCGGCGCGTCGACGGGAACCTTCGAGGCGGTCGAGCTGCGTGACGGCGGCGAGCGTTTCGGAGGGAAGGGGGTCGCGCGCGCCGTCGAGCACGTGAACGGGGCGATCGCCGACCTGCTCGCCGGCTACGACGCCGTCGACCAGCGCGCCATCGACCTCGCCCTCGTCGACGCGGACGGGACCGACAACAAGGCGCACCTCGGAGCGAACGCCATCCTCGGTGCCTCCCTCGCCTGTGCGAAGGCAGCCGCCAGCGAGCTCGGCCTGCCGCTCTTCCGGGCCGTCGGCGGGACCAACGCCCATGTCCTGCCGGTGCCGATGATGAACGTCGTCAACGGCGGCGTCCATGCAGACAACTCGATCGACCTGCAGGAGTTCATGATCATGCCGGTCGGGGCGGCGTCGTTCTCCGAGGCGCTTCGTTGGGGCGTCGAGACCTACCACGCTCTGGCGACGGTCCTGAAGGGACGCGGCCTGTCGACCGCGGTCGGTGACGAGGGCGGGTTCGCACCGAACCTGCCCTCCAACGAAGCGGCGGTGCAGGTGCTCGTCGACGCCATCGAGGCGGCCGGGCGGGCACCCGGCGACGAGGTTGCCATCGCCATGGACCCGGCCTCGAGCGAGCTGTTCCGCGACGGCGCCTATGACCTCGCCGGTGAGGGCCGGAAGCTGCGGTCCGCCGAGCTTGTCGAGTACTACGTCGACCTCTGCGACCGCTACCCGATCGTGTCGATCGAGGACGGGATGGCCGAGGAGGACTGGGACGGGTGGGCAGCGCTCACCGAGGCGCTGGGCCGGCGCATCCAGCTGGTCGGCGACGACCTGTTCGTCACCAATGAAGAGCGTCTCCGCCGAGGCATCGACGCCGGGACGGCGAACAGCATCCTGATCAAGGTGAACCAGATCGGCACCCTGACCGAGACCCTCGACACGATGGCCCTCGCCACCCGCTCGGCGTACACGTGCGTCATGTCGCACCGCTCGGGAGAGACGGAGGACGCCACCATCGCCGACCTGGCCGTCGCCACCAACTGTGGCCAGATCAAGACGGGGGCCCCGGCGCGCTCCGACCGGGTGGCGAAGTACAACCAGCTCCTCCGCATCGAGGAGGCACTCGGGTCCTCTGCCGTGTTCCGCGGCCGCGACGCCCTGTCCGCCAGCGGGTCGCCCCCAAGGGGCACGACCCCGTGACCACGCCCGGGCACGTCGCGCGCTCGGCCCGAGCCGGGAGCACGCGACGCCCGGCCCATGCCGCCCGGCGACGCGTGGCCGGGCGGGGGCTCGTCGTCGGCCGCCTCCGAGATCGGACGGGCCGAGCCGCCTCGGCGCCCTCCCGTGGCCGGCGCACCGAGCCCGGCCGGCGCCCCACGCCACGGCCTCG
>CAZSYT010000027.1:0-36030 GCA_964610905.1 uncultured Acidimicrobiaceae bacterium | reverse complement strand
TACCAGTGCAAGCTCTGCTACGTGAAGTGCCCCTACGTGCCGCCGCACGAGTGGGCGCTCGACTTCCCCCGGCTCATGATGCGGGCCCACGCCGTGCGCCACGCCAAGGGGCAAGGGCTCAAGGCCCGGCTCACCGACCAGTTCCTCGGGCGCACCGACCTGCTCGGGACGGTGTCGACCGCGTTCGCCCCCCTCGTGAACGCCGTGACCGGCACGCCGGGCTCGCTGCCCCGTCGCGTGATGGAGAAGACCGTGGGCCTGGCGGCCGAGCGTCTGCTGCCCCCGTACGCCCGTCAGCGGTTCACGACCTGGTTCGCGCGCCGGGCGAGGCCGGCCGGCACGCCGGCGGCAGGAGAGGCCGAGGTGTCGGTCTTCCCGACGTGCTTCGTCGAGTACATGGAGCCGGCCATCGGCAAGGACATCGTCAAGGTCTTCGAGCACAACGGCGTCGGGTGCACCGTGCCCGAGGGCACCCGCTGCTGCGGGGCACCCTGGCTGCACTCGGGTGACCTCGACGCCTTCGGGCGCGCCGCCGAGCGCAACGTGGCAGCCCTCGCACGCGAGGTCCGAGCGGGCCGCGACGTCGTCGTGGCCCAGCCCACCTGCGCCTACGTGGTTCGCCAGGACTACCCGCGCGTGCTGGCCCACTCGTCCCTGGCCGACGACGCCGTCCTCGTGGCCGAGCACACGAGCGACCCCGCCGAGTACCTGATGGCCCGCCACCGGGACGGGTCGCACCCCCTGGTGACCGAGTTCCCCGGGCGCGACCGGAGAGACGTGCCCGACCAGGTGACCTACCACGTCGCCTGCCACCTGCAGGCCCAGCAGGTGGGGCTGAAGAGCCGAGACCTGCTGAAGGTGGCCGGCGTCAAGACGACGCTCGTGCAGCGGTGCTCGGGCATCGACGGCACGTGGGGGTACCGGGCCGAGCACTACGAGCTGGCTCGCTCCGTGGCCCGGCCGCTCGCCCGCGACATCGAGTCGGCCGGCAACGACCTGGTCTGCGGCGACTGCCACCTGGCCAACGGGGCCATCGAGCAGGAGACCGGCCGGCGGCCCCTCCACCCCCTGCAGCTGCTCGCACGCGCCTACGGGCTCACCGACGGGACCCAGCCGTGAGCGGCGACGCCCACCTGCTGACGCTCGCCGACATCGCCGACCTGCGCGCCTACGAGCGCGAGCGTGACGAGTTCCGACGCCGGGTCATCGCCGTGAAGAAGCTCCGGCGCGTCGCCGTCGGGCCCATCATCAGCTGCACGTTCGAGAACCGCCTCACCATGCGCTTCCAGGTGCAGGAGATGGCTCGAGCCGAGCGGATGACCTCCGACGCCCAGGTCCTCCACGAGCTGGACGTCTACAACCGCCTGCTGCCGGCACCCGGCGAACTGTCGGCCACCCTCTTCCTCGAGCTGACCGACGAGGCGGCCCTCCGCCACTGGCTGCCGGCCCTGGTCGGGGTCGAGCGGAGCCTCCTGCTGCGCGTCGGGGACCCGGAGGCGCCCGGCGGACCCCTCGTGGTGCCGGGGTCGCCGGACGTCGAGCACGAGGCCCAGCTCACCCGGGAGACCGTGACCGCGGCGGTGCACTACGTGCGGTTCCGCCTCGACCCCGAGGCGGTCGAGGCGTTCGGAGCGGGGCCCGTGCGGCTCGCCGTCGACCATCCCGCCTACCCCGAGGGCCGGGAGGGCACCCCGCTGGGCGCCGGCACCCTCGCCGAGCTGCTCGCCGACCTCCGGGGCGTCCCGGCGACCTGGTAGCGGCCCGGGTGCGCCGGCCCCGTCGCCGGCGCACCCGCCGGCAAGCGGCCCGGCCAGGTCGCGTGCAAGGGCACGGCCCGAGGCTGGCATCGCCGCCGCCGGCCACCCGGGGCGGTGACGGGGCACCCGGTCGAGCCGGGCCCCGTCTGGTGCGACCGGAAAGGGATCCGACCATGAGCTCTTCGACCACCCTCGTCGGCAACCTCACGAGGGACCCGGAGATCCGTTACACACGCGAAGGCCAGGCCACCACGACGCTCGGTGTCGCCGTCAACCGCCGCTGGCAGCAGCGGGGCACCGGGGAGTGGGAGGAGGCGACGTCGTTCTTCGACGTGGTGTGCTGGCGTGACCTTGCCGAGAACGTCGCCCTAAGCCTGACCAAGGGTGCCCGGGTCGTGGTGTCGGGACGCCTCGAGCAGCGCAGCTGGGAGACCGATGACGGCGAACGGCGCACGAAGGTCGAGGTGGTGGCTGACGAGGTGGCGGCGAGCCTCCGGTTCGCCACCGCCGAGGTCCACCGTACCGAGCGTCGTGACGCCTCGACCGACGCCACCGCCCCGGGTGGCGAGGCGGCGCTCGACGGGGCGGCGTCGTGACGCCCAGCGCCCTCGGACGGCGGGCGCCGGCGCCCTCGGATGGCGTGGCGAGCCGGGCCGGGACGCGCGGGGGCGCGCCGCGACGAGTCCGCTTCGGCGAGGCCGTGGTGCTGAGCAAGGGGGAGGTGTTCGCCGCCTGCCAGGCGCTCGCCGACGCCGACCGGGTGCTGGGAGGAGCGGGGAGGGACGCCGAGCGCTCCGGGCTGGCCGAGCTCTTCGAGCTACTCGAGCGCCGGATCGCCCGTACGTGACCCTCCGGTCGGCTCGAAGTCGATCGAGAGGGAGTTGACGCAGTAGCGGAGCCCCGTCGGTGCCGGCCCGTCGGGGAAGACGTGGCCGAGGTGGCCTCCGCAGCGAGCGCACCGGATCTCGATGCGACGCATGCCGAAGCTCAGGTCCTCGTGCTCCTCGACGGTCCGGGCGTCGAGCGCCCGCGTGAAGCTCGGCCATCCCGAGCCCGAGTCGTACTTGTCGTCGGTCGAGAAGAGCTCGGCACCGCAGCCGCCGCAGGTGAAGACCCCAGAGCCGTCGACGTGCAGCAGCGCGCCCGACCATGCCGGCTCGGTCCCCGCCTCGCGCAGGACGTGGTACCGCTCGGGCGAGAGCCGCTGCCGCCACTCGGCCTCGCCGAGGCCGCGGGCGTCGGCGGAGGCGCCGCTCCCGCCCTGGTGCGTGGGCTCGGTGGTCCCCATGCCGTCCCCCTCTCGGGCTCGTGGTCCGGTCCGCACCGGCCTGCACGGGCAGGCGGCGCGTGCGTCTCGGACGTGCCAACCGCCCCGGTGCGGAAGGTGTCCCCCGGCGCCGGCGCCGCCACGACCGTAGCGCCCGCGCCGGAGCTCCGGAATACCCGGAGGGGTATATCGGTTGTAGTCGGGAGCCGAGTGACCACCACGCGAGCGAGAGGAACGACGCAACCATGGCGACGGTGAACCTGACCAACGAGACCTTCGAGTCGACCGTGACCGCCCCTGGCACCGTGCTGGTGGACCTGTGGGCGTCGTGGTGCGGGCCGTGCCGGATGTTCGGACCGATCTTCGAACGAGCCTCCGAGAGCCACCCCGACCTGACGTTCGGCAAGGTCGACACCGAGGCGGAGCAGGAGCTGGCGGGTCGTCTCGGCATCATGTCCATCCCGACCCTCATGGTCTTCCGCGACGGGATCCTGCTGTACGCACAGCCGGGCGCCCTGCCCGAGGCCTCCCTCGAGGAGCTCATCGGCAAGGTGGCCGACCTCGACATGGACGACGTGCGCCGGCAGGTCGAAGCGCGGACCTGAGGCACCGGGGCGTCGAGGACCGAGGCCGTGTCGTCGGCCTCGTGGGTCCTCGCGCGTCCATCATGGAGGCGACGGGGACCGACGGTCGCGCCCCGAGGAAGGAGCGCTCGATGAGCGACGGGCACGCACACGACGTACTGGCAGAGCTTCGAGCCCCGGTCCGCGCTCTGCGGGAGCTGGTGCCGGACGCGTGGTCGGCGTACGTCCACCTCCATGGCGCGGCCCTGGCGGAGGGCAGCCTGTCGACCCGAGTCAAGGAGCTGATCGCGCTGGCCATCGCCATCTCGAGGGAGTGCGACGGCTGCATCGCCTCGCACGCACGAGGTGCGGCCCGGGCCGGGGCGACCGAGGCCGAGGTGGCCGAGACGATCGCCGTCACCATGCTCATGAACGGCGGCCCGGCCACCGTGTTCGGGCCCCGGGCCCTCGAGGCGTTCCGCGAGTTCGCCGAGGCGCCGGGGGCCGGCGGAGCCTCCTGACCTGCTCGGGGCGCCTCGGTCCGCCGGGCAGCCCAAGGCCCCGTGGACCGCCGAGCCGTTTGCTAACGTCGCGTCAGATCTGCAGGCGCCGGGCGTCCGCGGTCCGGGGCCGTCGGGTCCGGGCGCCGGCGCGGCCGGCACGCTCCGCGACCGCACGCCCATGGACCACGACGACCGCCCCGAGGACCACGCCTTTCGCGCCGAGGTGCGGGCATGGCTGGCCGCCCACGTCGTCGGCGACTTCGCCGCCCTGGGCGGTCGCGGCGGGCCGGGCGACGAGGACACCGGGCTCGACGTGCGCCGCGCCTGGGAACGCGAGCTCGCCGCCGGCGGCTGGACGTGCATCGGCTGGCCCGTCGAGCACGGGGGTCGCGGAGCGTCCCTGACCCAGCAGGTCGTCTTCAACGAGGAGTACGTCCGGGCCCGTGCACCCGGCCGGGTGAGCGTGATCGGCGAGGGCCTGCTCGGGCCCACGATCATCCAGTTCGGCACGCCCGAGCAGCAGGCGCGGTTCCTCCCGCCCATCGTGGCGGGCAGCGAGCTGTGGTGCCAGGGCTACTCCGAGCCCGACGCCGGCAGCGACCTCGCCTCGGTCGCCACCCGGGCCGAGCGGTCGACCTCGGATGGGGTCGAGGTCTGGGAGGTGACGGGCCAGAAGGTCTGGACGTCGCTCGCCCACGTGGCGGACTGGTGCTTCGTCCTGTGCCGGACAGAGGCGGGCTCGACCCGGCACCGGGGCCTCTCCTACCTGCTCGTCCCGATGGACCAGCGCGGCGTCGACGTGCGGCCGATCGTCCAGCTCACCGGCACCTCCGAGTTCAACGAGGTGTTCTTCGACCGCGCTCGCACGGACGCCGCCAACGTGGTCGGCGAGCCGGGGGACGGCTGGCGCGTGGCGATGGCCACCCTGGCCTTCGAACGGGGCGTCGGGCTGCTCGGCCACCAGCTGTCGTTCCGACGCGAGCTCGACGTGCTGGTGGCGCTGGCCCGGGCCAACGGGCGGTCCGGCGACCCGGTCGTGCGGCAGCGCCTGGCGCGGGCCCACGTCGAGCTCGAGCTGCTGCGGCTCAACACGCTGCGGAGCCTGGTCGCCGACGACGGCTCGCCGTCGAGCGCCGCGGCGTCGGTCGCCAAGCTCTTCTGGGGCTCGTGGCACCAGCGGTTCGGGTCCCTCGCCATGGACGTGCTGGGGCCTGCCGGTGTCGCGGCGGACGGGGCGGGGGAACCGGCCGGCCACGACGCCCTCCGGCGCACGTTCCTCTTCAGCCGGGCGGACACCATCTACGGCGGCTCGAACGAGGTCCAGCGCAACATCATCGGGGAGCGGGTGCTGGGGCTCCCCCGGGAGCCGAAGGGGGCGCCGTGACGACCGGACCGAGCAGCGCGACCGACCCGGTGCCCCCGCCGTCACCGCCGCCGGGCCACGGGCTCCTCGACGGCAAGGTGGTGGTGGTCACGGCGGCCGCCGGCACGGGGATCGGCTTCGCCACCGCCCGGCGGTGCGCCGAGGAGGGCGCCACCGTCGTCGTCTCGGACGCCCACGAGCGCCGCCTGTCGGAGGCCGCCGACGCGTTGGCCGAGGCCGACCGGTCGCACCGTCGCCCGTTGGCCGTCCCGTGCGACGTCACCGACGAGGCGCAGGTGCAGGCGCTCTACGACGCGACGGTCGCCGAGCACGGGGGCTTCGACGTCGCCGTGAACAACGCCGGGCTCGGCGGGCAGGCCGAGGTGGTCGACATGACCGACGACCAGTGGGCGTCGGTCCTCGACGTCACCCTGACCGGGACCTTCCGGTGCACCAGGGCCGCCCTCCGCCACCTCTACCGCCTGGGCCGAGGGGGCGCCGTGGTCAACAACGCCTCGGTGCTCGGCTGGCGCGCCCAGGCGGGCCAGGCGCACTACGCCGCGGCCAAGGCCGGGGTGATGGCGCTCACGCGCTGCACCGCCGTGGAG
This sequence comes from uncultured Acidimicrobiaceae bacterium, assembly GCA_964610905.1. Lineage (GTDB taxonomy): Bacteria > Actinomycetota > Acidimicrobiia > Acidimicrobiales > RAAP-2 > JAJZJT01. The sequence goes on along the minus strand of CAZSYT010000027.1, from coordinate 29,969 downwards.
GCGGCGCCGCACGGGGTCCGGGTCAACGCCGTGGCGCCGAGCCTCGCCCTCCACCCGTTCCTCAACCGGGTCATGTCGGACGAGGACCTCGACGTGCTGCGGTCGCGCGAGGTGTGGGGCAGGGGTGCGGAGGTGTGGGAGGTGGCGAACGTCATCGTCTTCCTGGCCAGCGAGTACGCGTCGTACCTCACCGGCGAGGTGGTCTCGGTCTCGAGCCAGCACCCCTGACGGTCCCCGCCCGTCGCGGCCGCCCCGCCACGGCCGCGCTGGTCTAACCTGACGGGGTGTCAGGAGAGCGGGTGAGCGACCTGGGCGGCGACGTGGTCGACCCGCGAGGCGACCTCGCCTGGGGGACGATCCCGGCCCTGGTGGCCGACGCCGCCGCCCGCTGCGGCGAGCAGGTCGCCGTCGTGGCACCTGGCGAGGGGCCGACGGGCGGAGCGCGGGTCACCTTCGACGAGCTCGCCGAGCAGGTGGCGACGGCGACGCGTGCCTACGTGGCGAGCGGGGTCCGGCCCCACGACCGGGTGGCCGTGTGGGCGCCCAACGGGCTCGAGTGGATCGTCGCCGCGCTCGGCGCACTCGGAGCGGGCGCCGTCCTCGTCCCCCTCAACACCCGGTTCAAGGGGGCTGAGGCGGCCGGCGTCCTGCGGACGTCCGCCGCCCGCCTGCTCGTCTCCGTCGACACGTTCCTCGGCGTCGACTATCCGGGGACGCTGGCCGAGGCCGTGCGCCACGAGCCGCTGCCCGCCCTCGAGACGGTGGTGACGGTGCCCGCTCCCCGGGCCGGCGACGGGCCAGGCGGCCGGGCGCTCCCGCTCGGCCCGAGCCCGTGCGTGCCGTGGGACGCCTTCGTGGCGCGTGCCGACGAGGTCCCCGAGGAGGTGGCGGCGGGACGGACGGCCGCCGTGACGGGCGACGACGTCTCCGACCTCGTCTTCACCTCGGGCACGACCGGTTCCCCCAAGGGCGTCATGACCACCCACGCCCAGACCCTCCGGACGTTCGCCACGTGGTCGGCCGTCGTCGGGCTGGCCGCCGGCGACCGCTACCTCGTCGTCAACCCGTTCTTCCACACCTTCGGCTACAAGGCAGGGGTCCTCGCCTGCCTCATGGCGGGGGCGACCATGGTCCCCGAGCCGGTCTTCGACCTCGACCGGCTGGTGCGTACGGTCGAGGCGGAACGCGTCACCGTCCTCCCCGGGCCCCCGACGGTGCTCCGGTCGCTCCTCGAGCACCCCGAGCGCCACCGGTTCGACCTCTCGAGCCTCCGCCTCGCCGTCACCGGCGCCGCCGAGGTGCCCGTCGAGCTCGTCGAGCGCCTGCGCGACGAGCTCGGCATCGCCACCGTGCTGACCGCCTACGGGCTCACCGAGGCGTGCGGGACGGTCACCATGTGCCGCCGGGGTGACCCGCCCGAGGTGGTGGCGAGGACCTCCGGCCGCGCCATCCCCGACGTCGAGGTGCGGGTGGTGGACGCTGCCGGTCGCGGCCTCCCCCCCGGGGAGCCGGGCGAGGTGGTGGTGCGCGGCTACAACGTCATGCGCGGCTACTTCGCCGACCCCGAGGCGACGGCCGCCGCCGTGGACGCCGAGGGGTGGCTCCACACCGGCGACGTCGGCATCCTCGACGAGGCGGGGAACCTCGCCATCACCGACCGCCTGAAGGACATGTACGTGAGCGGGGGCTTCAACGTCTACCCGGCCGAGGTCGAGGCGGTGCTGCGCGCCCACCCGAGGGTCGCGCAGGTCGCCGTGGTGGGGGTGCCCGAGGCCCGTCTCGGCGAGGTGGGGTGCGCCGTGGTCGTGCCCGACCCCACGTCGACCGGCTCGGAGGGAGCCGACGACCTGGCCGACGACCTGGTGGCGTGGGCCCGCGAGCGGCTGGCGAACTTCAAGGTCCCCCGTCGTGTCGTCGTCGTCGACGAGCTCCCGGTGAACGCCGGGGGGAAGGTGTTGAAACGCGAGCTGCGAGACCGCTTCGGCGACGGCGGGGCGACCGGCGGCGAGGGGCGGGCCGCCACCTCCTAGCGGTGGCGGCATGACGGGCAGGACGTCGTGGTGGCACGTCGCCATCGCGGGCGACGGAGCGAGAGAAGGGGGAGCACCGTGCGGGGCATCGTCTACACGGGCAGCGGCGTCGAGGTCACCGACGAGCTCGAGGTCGGCCGGCCGGGCCCGACGGAGGTCCGGGTGGCCATGGCCGCCGCCGGCGTCTGCCACAGCGACCTGTCGGTCATCAACGGGACCATCCCGTGGAAGGCCCCTTCGGTCCTCGGCCACGAGGGCGCCGGGGTGGTCGAGGCGGTCGGCTCCGAGGTGCGCTCGGTGCGGCCGGGTGACCACGTGGTGCTGGCCACGCTGGCCAGCTGCGGCACCTGCCGGGCGTGCAGCACGGGCCATCCGACCTGGTGCGTCCGCACCCTCGGCAACGTGTCGCAGCCCTTCACCTTCCGGGGCGAGCCCGCCTCGAACTTCGCCGCCACCTCGGTGTTCGCCGAGTCGACGATCGTCCAGGAGGTGCAGGCGGTCAAGATCGCGAAGGACGTCCCGCTCACCTCGGCCTGCCTCATCGGCTGCGGGGTCCTGACCGGTGTCGGCGCCGTGTTGAACCGGGCACGGGTACGCCCGGGCGAGACGGCCGCCGTCTTCGGGGTCGGCGGGGTCGGCCTGAACGTCGTCCAGGGGCTCCGGCTCGCCGGGGCGAGCCGGATCGTGGCCGTCGACACCCAGCCGGCCAAGGAGGAGCTGGCTCGGCGCTTCGGCGCCACCGACTTCGTCGACGCCTCGAGCACCGACCCGGTGGCCGCCGTGCGCGCCGTGGTGCCCCACGACCCGTCCCGGCCGAGCGGGGGCCTCGGGTGGACGGGCGGCGTCACCTGGTCGTTCGACTGCGTCGGTCACCCTTCGGTGCTGCGCACGGCGCTCGACGTCCTCGACTGGGGCGGCACGGCCCTCGCCATCGGCATCCCGCCGCAGGGGACCGAGGTCGCGGTCGACGTCAACGCCCTCGCCTACGTGGACCGGGGCCTGCTCGGCTGCCGGTACGGCTCGGCGCGTCCCCACCACGACATCCCCCTCATGGTCGACCTCTACCAGTCGGGCCGGCTGCTCCTCGACGAGCTGGTGAGCGAGACGCAGCCGCTCGAGGGCTTCCGCGACATCGTCGCCGGCATGGAGGCGGGTCGCCTCGCCCGGGGCGTGCTCACCTTCTGACGCCCGCGGGCAGGCGGCGTCGGGTCCGGGGCGTGCGCCACGCGCCCGGTCCCGCCTGACCCCGGGGCGGGGGAGACGCACCCTCTGCTCGTCCCGGACGGGAGCCACTTCGGCGGGAAGTCCTAGGGTGCTGGCGTGCTCGACGTGCTCGTGCTGTGCACCGCCAACGTGTGCCGCTCGCCGATGGCGCAGGGATTCCTCGCCGCCGAGCTCGACGCGCGCGGCGTCGACGCCGCCGTCGGGTCGGCGGGGACCGCGCTCGGTCCCGAGCGGCCTCCGGAAGCGGCCGTCGCCGCCATGGCGGCCTGGGGCATCGACACGTCGGGCCACCGGGCCAGGGAGGTCGACGACGAGCTGCTGTCCCACGCCGACCTCGTGCTCGGGATGACCCGGGCACACGTGCGCGAGGCGGTGGTGCGGGTGCCGACGGCCTTCCCGAGGGCGTTCACCCTGAAGGAGCTCGTCCGGCGCGCCGGCGCCGTGGGGGCCCGTCCGGCCGGCGAGTCCCTCGACACGTGGCTGGCCAGGGCGGGGGAGGGGCGGACCCGCGCCGCCCTCCTCGGGAGGTCGTCCGACGACGACGTCGCCGACCCCATCGGAGGCCCGCCCGAGGGCTATCGGGCCACGGCCGAGGAGCTCCACCACCTGGTCCTCGCGCTCTGCGACCTGGCCTGGCCGACCCCGGCGAGCCGACCCCGGCGAGCCCGCCCCGGCCACCGGTGACGGGCCGGCACGGAGGGGGCGGAAGGCCTGCTCCGGGCGGCACGGCCGGGGTCGGGAGCACCGCGCCGGCTGGAGGTTTGTTACAGTCGGCCGTCGTATGACGGGGCGTCAGAAAACGGGGGGGCCGCGCACGCTGCCCGACGTGCTGCGAGACGCGGCGCACGGCGCGCCCGACGTGGAGGCCTTCGTCGAGCCGGCGTTCGATGGTCGGCCCCGGCGGGCCGTGAGCTTCGCCGAGTGGGACCGGATGTCCGACGGGGTGGCCGGCCTGCTGGCGTCGCACGGCGCCCGGCGGGGCACGGTCGTCTGCCTGTGGCTCCCCTCGAGCATCGACTACATGGTCTGCTACGCCGCCGCCGCCAAGCTCGGCGCGGTGACCTCGGGGATCAACCCCCGGCTCGGGGCCGAGGAGGTCCGTTCGATCCTCGAGCGGACGAGGCCGATGGTCACCGTCGTGCCCGGCGCCGCCGGTGCACCGTCCGGGCCTCTCGGCACCCTCGTCACCGTCGAGGACGTGCGCGACGCGACGACCGCGCCCGCGCCCGCCGGCTGGCCCCCGCTCGACCCCACCGACCCGGTCGCCGTGGTGTGGACGAGCGGCACGACGGGCGTGCCGAAGGGCGCGGTGTTCGACCACCGCAACCTGGCCGCCGTGGCGGAGGGCACCGACGTCCTGTCCGCTCCCGGCGACCGGAGGTTGTCACCGTTGCCCTTCGCCCACGTCGGCACCATGACGCGCACGTACGACGAGGCGCTCAAGCGGGTCACCACCGTCATCACGCCGACCCCGTGGCGGGCGGCCGACGCCATCTCCGTCATGGAGGCCGAGCGGGTGACCGTCGCCCAGGGCGTCCCGACCCAGTGGGCCCTCGTCCTCGCCCGGCCCGATCTCGACACCGCCGACCTGTCCTCGCTCCGCGTGGTGGGCACCGGGGCGGCGCGCGTGCCCGAGGAGCTGGTGGCCGCCTTGCGGACGCGCCTCGGCGTCCCGGTGGTGGTCCGCTACACGTCCACCGAGGCGTCGCTCGGGACGGGGACCACGCTCGACGACGACGACGCCGTCGTGGCGACCACGGTGGGACGCCCGGTCCCCGGGGTCGAGCTGCGCGTCGTCGACGACGCCGGGTACGCCGTGCCGCCCGGGGTGGTCGGTCGGGTCGAGGTGCGCTCGCCGGCCGTCATGCGCGGCTACTGGGGCGGTCCGCTGACCGGCGAGGGGGCCGCCGGCGTGGTCGTCGACCAGGCGGCGACGGCAGCGGTGCTGCGGTCCGAGGGGTGGCTCGGCATGGGCGACTTCGGCGCCCTCGACGACGCCGGGAACCTGCGCCTCGCCGGCCGCGAGCACGACCGCTACCTGCGCGGGGGCTACAACGTGTACCCGGCCGAGGTCGAGGCGGCGCTCGGCACCCTCGACGAGGTGGCCGAGGCGGCCGTCGTCGGGGTGCCCGACCCCGTCCTCGGCGAGGTCGGCGTGGCCTTCGTCGTGCTCGGCACCGGCGCCGGCCGATCGCCGGCCGGCGACGAGCTGCTCGGCCGGGTCCGGGCCGGGCTCGCCCCCCTCGTCGCCGACTACAAGCTGCCCGACGGGGTGGTGGTGGTCGACGCCCTGCCGCTCACCCCCATGTCCAAGGTCGACCGGCGGACCCTCCGGCGGTGGGCCGAGGACGTGCCCCGTGGCGGCGCCACCGCACGCGGCGCCGCCACACGCGGGGGCGCCACGACTTCCGACGCCGGGGATCCCGGCGATCCCGAGGCGGCCGGCCGACACCCGGCCACGACGACGAGGAGCTGACCGTGGACCCATCGCCTCCGCCGGTCGCCGGCGTCACCGCCGACCCCATCCGGCTCGGCACGATGCTCTACACGCTGGTGGAGCCCCATCGCGGCCACGAGGTGGACTACAACCGGTGGTACGAGCGCGACCATTTCTACGCCGGCTGCCAGATCGGCGCCTACAACTTCGCCGGAGGGCGCTTCGTGGCCACGGCCGACCTGAAGGCGCTGCGCCGGCCGGTCCCGGGCGGAGCGCCCGCACCGCTCGTCGCCGACCCCCAGACCGGCTCCTACCTCGCCCTCTACTTCGTGCTCGACGGGCACCACGACGAGTGGAACCGGTGGGCCGTCGACCAGGTCAACCTGCTGCACGCGTCGGGCCGGATGTTCACCGAGCGCGACCACGTCCACACCGGTCTCTACCGCTTCGCCTTCGAGCACCGGCGCGACGAGGACGGCGTCCCCGCCGAGCTGGCCCTCGACCACCGCTTCGCCGGGCTTGCCTCGGTGTTCGTCGAAGCGGCCGGCGTGACGGTCGACGAGCTCGTGGCGTGGTACCGCGCCGAGGCACTCGGCCGCCTCCTCGCGGGAACGCCGGTGGCGACCGTGCTCGGCTTCACGCCCCGGCCGCTCCTCGACGACGCTCCGGGCGACGTCCCGCGGGACGCGGCGGCCGAGCGGCGGCTGCTCCTGCTGTGCTTCCTCGACGAGGAGCCGGCGGCGGCGTGGCCCCGAGTCCTCGCCGGGCACGCGGAGCTGCTCGGGGAGCGCGGACGCATCGTGTGGGAGGCACCCTTCCGGCCCACCGTGGTCGGCACCGACACCTACACCGACCGGCTGTGGGAGGACCAACGGTGAGCGCCACGACGCCGGGCGGCTCGCCCACCGGCGGGGGGGAGGGCGTCGTCGCTCGCCTGGCCCGGTGCTCCGAGCGGCCAGGGTGGGTGGGCGCACCCTCGTTGTGGTCGCTGGTCGAGCGCAGGGCTTCGGCCACGCCGGACCGGGTGCTCGCCGTCGAGGACACCGGGGTCCGGCTCACCTTCGCGGCGTACCGCGACCGCTGCATCGCCGCCGCCGCCGGCCTGGCCGTCTGCCACGGCGTCGGCGAGGGCACCCCGGTGAGCTGGGAGCTGCCCACCTGGGTCGAGTCGCTCGTGCTGGTCGGCGCCCTCGCCCGGCTCGGCGCCCGCCAGAACCCCATCATCCCCATCTACCGGGGCCGCGAGGTGGGCTTCGTCACGCGCCAGAGCGGCGCCCGGCTGCTCGTCGTGCCTCCGAGCTACCGCGGCTTCGACTTCGCTGCCATGGCCGCCGAGGTCGCCGCGGGGAGCGACGGGCTCGACGTGCTGGTGGCGGACCGGGCGTTGCCCGAGGCGGATCCGGCGTCGCTTCCGCCGCCCGCCCCCGACCCCGAACGGGACGAGGCGGCTCCTGTCCGGTGGGTCTTCTACACCTCGGGGACCACGGCCGACCCGAAGGGCGCCCTGCACACCGACCTGACGGTGCTCGCCTCGGCCCTGGCCATGAGCGAGTGCCTGGCCATCACCGAGGACGACGTCTCGGCGCTCGTCTTCCCCTTCACCCACATCGGGGGCATCGGGTGGCTGATGGCAGCCCTGGTGACGGGGTGCTCGCTGCTCGTCACCGAGGCGTTCGACCCCGCGGCGACCCCGGCGTTCCTCGCCGACCACGGGGTCACCCTCGCCGGATCGGGCACGCCGTTCCACCAGGCCTACCTGGCTGCCCAGCGGGCACGCCCGCCCGGCGCCGGCTCGCTGTTCCCCGCCGTGCGCGCCTATCCGGGGGGCGGCGCGCCCAAGCCGCCCCAGCTCCACCGCGACGTGCGCGAGGAGATCGGGGGTCTCGGGATCGTCTCGGGCTACGGGCTCACGGAGGCACCGATCGTGGCGATGGCCACGATCGACGACCCCGACGGCAAGCTGGCCGAGACCGAGGGACGGGCGACCGCCGGGGTGACCATCCGGGTCGTCGACGGCGACGGCCGGCCGCTGCCGCCGGGCGACGAGGGCGAGCTGCGGGTGCGCGGCCCGCAGGTCACCCGCGGGTACCTCGACGCCTCGCTCGACGCCGCCGCCTTCGACGAGGAGGGCTTCTTCCGCACCGGCGACCTGGGGAGGCTCGACGCCGAGGGCTACGTCACGATCACGGGCCGCCTGAAGGACGTGATCATCCGCAACGGTGAGAACATCTCGGCCAAGGAGGTCGAGGACCTGCTCTACGGCCACGCGGCCGTCGCCGACGTCGCCGTGGTCGGCCTCCCCGACGAGAGGACCGGGGAGCGAGCGTGCGCGGTGGTGGCCCTGCGCCCGGGGGAGGCGCTCGACCTCGAGGGTGTCCGTTCCTTCCTCGTCGGCGCAGGGCTCCGGCTCCAGGCCGTCCCCGAGCAGCTCGAGGTGGTCGACGCCGTCCCTCGCAACCCGGCGGGCAAGATCCTCAAGCAAGCACTGCGCGACCGCTTTGCCGCTCAGAGCCCGCCTCCAGCGGGCTGACCGATCCGCGAGGCGCGCCGCGCCGGAGCCGTCGCGGGCCGGCGTCGCCGCCCGTGGCGCTCCGGGTCAGCTCCCGAGGACCACGGCGCCGCCGACCGGCTCGCCACCGTGCCCGTCGCCGTGCCCCTCGCCGGTCGTGCCGGCGGGTGCGCCGGCGGGGGCGCTGACCGGGGCGCCCGCACCGACCTCCTCCATCGCCACCTCGGCGGCGCCGGCGAGGCCGGGCGCGGCGGGGGCCGCCGTCCGACGGTGCGCCGTCGCCCGCTCGTCACCGCGCAGCCACGAGAAGCCGGCGGCGAGGAAGCACGACACGGCGGCCATGTCGAAGGCGAGGCGGAGACCGTGGCCGAAGGGCCCTGAGATCAGGTGGGGGAAGAAGCCGCGCCCGGTCAGGAAGCGGGCATGCGCCGCGCCGACCTGGTGGAGGACGTGCGGTCCGAGCAGCTCCTTGATCGGATTGAGGCCCAGGAAGGCCGCGAAGAGGCTGCCGATGGGCGGGAGGTGGGCGACGGTCTGGGCCGAGGCGGCCGGCACGCCCTGGGCCGTCAGCCCGGAGAGCAGGGCGGCGGGAAGCCTCGAGGCGAGCCCGAGGGCGATCACCGTGAAGAACACGCCGATCGACAGCACGCTCGCCGAGTTCTGGAACGTGTTGAGCATGCCGGCGCCGGCGCCCCGCTGGTCGATCGGGAGGCTGTTCATGACGGCACTGGTGTTCGGCGCGGCGAACAGCCCCATCGAGATGCCCACGAGCAGCAGCATGCCGGCGAAGGCGGGGTAGGGGAAGTCCATGGGGAGGAGCTGGAGCAGCACGAACGACACGCCGGTGAGGGCCAGGCCGGCCGTGGCGAAGGGCCTTGGGCCGAAGCGGTCGGCCAGGCGCCCGGAGACGGGACCGGCGAGGAGGAAGCCCACGGTCAACGGGACCATGTAGATGCCGGCCCACAGCGGCGTCTCCCGGAACGAGTAGCCGTGCTGGGGCAGCCAGATCCCCTGCAGCCAGATGATGAGCATGAACTGGAGGCCGCCGCGGGCCAGGGCGCCGAGGAGGGCCGCGACGTTCCCCATGGCGAAGGCCCGGCTGCGGAACAGGTGGAGCTGGAACATGGGCTGGTCCACGTGCAGCTCGACGAAGACGAAGGCCACCAGCACGGCGGCCCCGGCGACCAGGCACGCGAGCACGAACGGGCTCGTCCAGCCCATGGTGTGGCCGCCGTAGGGCTGGAGGCCGTAGACGATGCCGGTGAGGACCCCGACGAGGCCGAGGGCGAAGGTGACGTTGCCGGTCCAGTCGATCCGAGCGTGCACGCGCCGGCCGTTGTCGCGCAGCTTGGTGTACGCCCACACCGTCCCGAACAGCCCGAAGGGCACCGACACCAGGAAGACCAGGTGCCACTCGACGGGAGCGAGCAGGCCTCCGAGGATGAGGCCGAGGAACGATCCTCCGATCGCTGCGACCGCGTTGATGCCGAGGGCCAGCCCGCGTTCGTTGGGTGGGAAGGCGTCGGTGATGATGGCGCTCGAGTTGGCGAACAGGAAGGCGCCGCCGACGCCCTGGCCGACCCGCATGACGATGATCCACAGCGCGCCCGCCGGACCGGTCATCCAGGTCACGGCGAGCAGGACCGAGAACACCGTGAAGACGGCGAAGCCGAGCGTGTACATGCGGACCCGCCCGAACATGTCGCCGACACGCCCGAGGCTGACGACGAGCACCGAGGTGACGAGCAGGAACCCCATCAGGATCCACAGGAAGTAGGACGTGTTGGAGGGGGCGAGCGGGTTGAGCTCGATCCCGCGGAAGATGTCGGGCAGGGCGATCATCAGGATGGAGCCGTTGATGGTCGCCATCAGCATCCCGATCGTGGTGTTGGAGAGGGCGATCCACTTGTAGCGGTCGGGGTGCTCACCCGGTGCCGTCGATCCTGCCGTCGGCCGCTCGTCGTGCCGCTCGTCGCTCATCGGTCCCCTGTCGCTCCTCTCGCCGTGGCACGGGTCACCGGCGGTGCCCGATCGGGCCGTCCGACCGAGGCGCGGCGGCCCGCCGGGAGGGGCCACCGAGCCTGCCGGCCGCGCCCTACGGCGGTGGGCCGCCCCTCGCTCCCAGGGTCGCATAGTATTTGTTTGACCGCAACTAAGCAGCGTGCCTCCTGACGAGGCGGCGGAGGGTGGACGGGATGGGGACGACGACGCCAGCGAAGACGTTCGGCACGGGAGGGGGGCACGCCGTCGACGACGCGACGGCGCTCCGGGTGGTGCTCGTGCGGCTGCAGCGTCAGCTGCGGGCCCGGTCGGGAGGCGTGCTGACCCCGTCCCAGGCGTCCGTGCTCGCCCGCGTCGAGCAGGAGGGACCGATGCGCATGGGTGCCCTGGCCGAGGCCGAGAGGACGTCAGCCGCCACGGTGAGCCGCCTCGTCGACTCGCTCGAGTCCCAGGGCCTGGTGGCAAGGGTCCCCGACCCGGTCGACGGCCGGGCGAGCGTGGTGCAGCTGAGCGCGGAGGGCGGCAACCTGCTGGACGAGCTGAGGGAGCGCAGCACGCAGGCGCTGCGGGGGGCCCTCGAGCACCTCGGCTCGGAGGAGCGCCGAGCGATCGCCCGGGCCCTGCCCGCCCTGGTCGCGCTCACCGACAGGCTGCACTGCCTCGACCTCGGCGGCGACCAGCCCCAGGGCGGAGCCCAGGCGCGCGGGGGTGGGGCCGTCCACTGACGGTCGGGGCCGTCCCGTGGTCCCCGCCGGTCACCCTGCGGGCTCGGCCAGCGCGGCGGGGGGCTCGCCCGAGCGCCGGCGGTGACGGCGGGTCGAGCAGGGCGCGGCGCCGGCCTGCGGCATCGCCACCAGCACCACCTCGTCGTCGCCGTCGACCGTCGACCGGCTGATGAGGACCGACTCGGCCCACACCTCGGTGCCGTCCGGGTGCACGAAGCGGTTCGTCACCCGGAGCGGGCGCCGCTGCGTGCCCGGGTCGGCGAGCAGGTGAGCGGCCTGTGCCGCGTCGTCGGGGTGGAGGCAGTCGGCGAGCCGCCGGCCCACCAGGTCGTCACGGGTCCTGCCGGTCAGCGTCACGAGGTCGCCCTCGGCGGTCCGGGCCCGCGCCTCGGGGTCGACCGAGATCACCACCCACGACGAGGCCGTCGGCGTCCCGGCCGGTCGATCCGCGCCCGCCGTCACCGCGGCTGCCAGCCGGCTGCTCCCGTCGCTGCCGTCCTCGTCTCCGTCCTGCCCGGTCCCGTCCTGCCCAAACGGTTGGTCCACATGGGTGAGTATCGACGCGCGCACGCGGGCCCTTGAGGTGGTCCATCCGGATCGTGCCTGGTCGGGGACGGCGCCCGCTCGTGCCACACCGTCTACCATGGCCGGCCGTGGCTCCCCGGGCAGTGGTCGACGCGGTCCGTTCGCTGGCCCGCCGCGACCCCGTCGTCGCCGGCCTCGCCGAGCGGCACGGACCGCCGAGCATCGGTCGCTCGGCACCGCGTGCCGACCGGTTCGCCGCCCTGGTCCGCTCGATCGTCTACCAGCAGCTGGCGGGGACGGCCGCTGCCTCGATCCACCGTCGGGTGGTCGAGGCGCTGGGCGGCGCCGTGACGCCCGACGCCGTCGTGGCGACACCGCCCGACGTGCTGCGAGCGTGCGGGCTGAGCGGGTCGAAGGAGGCGGCACTGCGCGACCTGGCGGTGCGGGTCCGCTCCGGCGACGTGCCCCTCGACGCCCTGGCCCGCCTCGACGACGCCGCCGTCGTCGCAGCCCTCACCCGCGTCCGAGGGGTGGGGGAGTGGACGGCGCAGATGTTCCTGTTGTTCACGCTCGGGCGGCTCGACGTGTGGCCCACCGGCGACTTCGGTGTGCGGGCTGGCTACGCGGCGGCCTGGGGACTTGCCGACCCGCCGCCTACGCGTGTCCTCGCCCAGGCCGGCGACCGGTTCCGGCCCCACCGCAGCGTGGTCGCCTGGTACTGCTGGCGCGCCGCGGACGAGGCCAAGGAGGCCCGTCGGGCAGGCGAGGTCCGCTGACGGCGTGCGGGCGCGACGGCGCCGGGCCGGCGTGCGGGCCCGTGGGCCCGTGGGGCCGGTCAGGACAGCCGGTCAGGACAGCCGCTCGACGATCATCGCCATGCCCTGGCCACCGCCCACGCACATCGTCTCGAGGCCGATGGTCTTGCCGGTGTCCTCGAGGGCGTTGAGCAGGGTGGTCATGATGCGGGCGCCGGTCTGCCCGAAGGGGTGCCCGAGGGCGATCGCCCCGCCGCGGACGTTGAGCTTGTCCCAGCCGATGCCGAGCTCGCGGGCCGACGGGATGACCTGGGCGGCGAACGCCTCGTTGATCTCGACGAGGTCGACGTCGTCGATGGTCATGCCCGCCCGCGCCAGGGTCTGGCGCACGGCGTCGACCGGCCCGAGCCCCATGATCTCGGGGTTCAGGCCCGACACCCCGCTCGCCACGATGCGCGCGAGCGGGGTGATCCCGAGCTCTGCCGCCCTGGTGTCGCTCATGACGACCACCGCAGCCGCCCCGTCGTTGAGCGGGCAGGCGTTGCCCGCCGTCACCGTGCCGCCCTCGCGGAACGCCGGCTGGAGGTTGGCGAGCCCCTCGAGGGTCGTGTTCGGCCGGGGGCCGTCGTCCTTGGACACGACCGTGCCGTCTGGCGTGGTGACCGGGATGATCTCCCGATCGAAGAAACCCGACTCCTGGGCGGCGACGGCCCGGGTCTGCGACTGGAGGGCGTACTCGTCCTGCTCCTGGCGCGAGACCCCCATCAGCTCGGCCACGTTCTCGGCCGTCTGGCCCATGGCGATGTACACGTCCGGCAACGATCCCTCGAGCGGGGTCCAGGGGTCACCGGCCTTGGGCGTGCGCGCCGTGGTGCGCTCCTCGGCGGTGGCGAAGGCCGGGTGGTGGGGGCCGACGTCGGCCGCGCCGTGGCGGTAGCGGCTGACCGTCTCGACCCCGGCGGCGACGAAGACGTCGCCCTCGCCCGCCCGGATGGCATGTGCGGCCATGCGGATGGTCTGCAGGGACGAGGAGCAGTAGCGGTTGACCGTCACGCCGGGGACGTTGGGCAGGCCGGCCAGCAGGGCGGCCACCCGCGCGACGTTGTAGCCGGCCTCGCCGGCGGGCTGGCCCGAGCCGAGGATCACGTCCTCCACCGTGGTGGGGTCGAGGGCGGGCACCTTGGCGAGCACCTCCTTGATCACGAGTGCGGCGAGGTCGTCGGGTCGGCAGTCGACGAGCGACCCCTTCATCGCTCGTCCGATGGGCGTGCGGCCGGTGGCGACGATGACGGCTTCGGGCATCAGTGAGCTCCTCGTGTGTACGCGGGCACGAGCGGTCTTGCCGTGCCGTGCGGCTCGGCGCGACCACCCCGTGGGCGGGGCGTCGCAAGGTTACAGGGTGGTCACCGACCCGATCGCGGCGAGCACGGCCGTCCCCCGCCCGGTGCCGTCGACGGACGGGCCAGGGGCCGGGGAGCGCCTGGCTGCGGTCGCTGCGAGGCCCGGCCGCCGCACGAGCCCCGACGGGCGGCCACTGCGGTGGCGGGGACGGCCTCCATGGGCAAGAATAGAACGCGTTCTGGTCAGCCGGTCGCTGCCCGGTCCACCGCCGGCGCGGTGGGCCCCGGGCTCGGGCCGTGGCCGGGGGAGCGCCGGGGTCGCCGGGTCCCCCGGTGGAGGGGAGGCGCGAGCATGGAGATCGGGTACACCGCCGAGCAGGAGGCGCTCCGTCTCGAGCTGCGCCGGTACTACGCCGAACTGCTGACGCCCGAGGTCGAAGCCGCCCTGGCCGGTGCCGGCGGCATCGGGCCCGAGGTGCGTCGAGTCGTCAAGCAGATGGCCACAGACGGCTGGCTGGGGATCGGCTGGCCGACCGAGTACGGGGGTCAGGGGCGCTCGGAGATCGAGCAGTTCATCTTCTTCGACGAGTCGATGCGGGCCGGTGCGCCGGTGCCCATGCTCACCATCAACACCGTGGGCCCCACCATCATGGACTTCGGCTCCGATGAGCAGAAGGCCGAGTACCTTCCCCGCATCCTGGCGGGCGACATCCACTTCTGCATCGGCTACACGGAGCCCAACGCCGGTACCGACCTGGCGTCCTTGAACACCCGGGCCGTGCGCGACGGCGACGAGTACGTCATCAACGGCCAGAAGATCTTCACCTCCCTCGCCGCCGACGCCGACTACATCTGGCTGGCCACGCGGACCGACCCGGACGCCCCCAAGCACAAGGGGATCTCGCTGTTCGTCGTCCCCATGGACACCCCGGGCATCACCGTCGTGCCCATGCACCTCCTCGGCGACCACAACATCAACACGACGCACTTCTCGGACGTCCGGGTGTCGGCGGCCAACCTGGTCGGCGGCGAGAACAACGGCTGGACGCTCATCACCAGCCAGCTCAACCACGAGCGGGTCACCCTGTGCTCGCCGGGGATCGTCGAGCGCGCCCTCGCCGACGTCCGGCGCTGGGCGCAGGAGACCCACCTCGCCGACGGCCGCCGAGTCGTCGACCAGGAGTGGGTCCGGGTCCACCTCGCCCGGGTCCACGCCCGGCTCGAGTTCCTGCGCCTGGTCAACTGGAAGGTGGCCTGGGCCGCCACGGAGGGGCGCCTCGACGTCGCCGATGCCTCGACCATCAAGGTGTTCGGAACCGAGTTCTACCTCGAGGCGTTCCGGCTCCTGCTCGAGGTGGTGGGCCAGCGGGGCTACCTGGTGCGCGGCACGCCCGGCGCCGTGCTGGCGGGGCGCCTCGAGATGTACGCCCGGAGCCTCGTCATCCTGACCTTCGGCGGCGGGACGAACGAGATCCAGCGCGACCTGATCGCCATCTTCGGCTTGGGCCTGCCTCGTTCGCTGCGCTGAGGCGGCACCAGGCGGGACGCCACCGCCTGCTCCGGCGGGCACGGCACCGGCACTCGACGACACACGGACGGCCCGCCCCCGCGGGCCCGGCAGGAGGGCAGAGGGATGGACTTCTCCTACAGCGAGGACCAGGAGACGGTCTCGGCGCTGGCCGAGCGCATCGTCGGCGACTTCGCCACTCACGAGCGCCTGCGGGTGCTCGAGTCGGACCCCGACGGTGCCTCCGTCGACCGCGGCCTGTGGGTGGCGCTGGCCGAGGCCGGCCTCGTCGGGATCGGGCTGTCCGAGGACGTCGGCGGTGGTGGGCGCGGCCTCGCCGAGGTCGCCGTGGTCGCCGAGACGGTGGGCCGGCACGCCGCGCCCGTCCCCGTCGTCGAGACGATGGCCGCCGCCGCCCCGGCGGTGGACGTCTTCGGCGCTCCGGCGGCTCGGGGCCGGTGGCTCCCCGGCGTCGTGGCCGGCACGATAGTGCTGACCACCGCCCTCGCCGAGCCGGGTGGCGACCCCGCCCACCCGGCGGCGCGGGCCGTGGCGGAGGGCGACGGCTGGGTGCTGGAGGGTGCCACCGCGTGCGTCCCCTCGGGGCTGGTGGCCGACGCCGCGCTCGTGCCTGCCCGCACCGACGGCGGGGTAGAGGTCTTCGTGGTCGACCTGGCGGCACCGGGCGTGGCGCGCACGCGCCAGGACACCACGTCGGGCCGGCCGGAGGCGCTCCTGGCCTTCGCCGGGGTCCGGCTCGGGCCCGACGACGTCCTCGGCCGCGCGGGTGCGCGGCACGCGACCGGGGAGGAGGTGGTGGAGTGGCTCCTCCTCCGTACGAAGGCGGCCCTGGCCGTCACCGAGGCGGGCGTGGTCGCCGCCGCACTCGCTCTGCTGGCCGCCTACACGGCCGAGCGCGAGCAGTTCGGCAAGGCGATCGCCACGTTCCAGGCGGTGGGCCAGCGTGCCGCCGACGCCTACGTCGACACCGAGGCGGTGCGTCTCAGCGCGTGGCAGGCCGTCTGGCGCCTCGACGCTGGCCTCCCGGCCGACGACGCCGTCGACGTCGCCGCCTACTGGGCGGCCGAGGGGGGCCAGCGCGTCGTGCACGCCGCCACCCACCTCCACGGGGGGGTGGGCGTCGACCGCGACTACCCGCTGCACCGGTTCTTCCTGCTCACCCGGCACCTCGAGCTGACCCTCGGTGGCGCCACCGAGCACCTGGTACGCATCGGGGGGAGGCTCGCCGACACCCCGGCGTGACGCCCCGGCGTGACGCCCCGGCGCGACGGGCCGGCGTGACGGGCCGGCACCGGGACGGGCCCGGCGGCCCGTCCCGATCGGCTGGCCCGCGGCCTATGCTCGTTGCGTGCCGCTGTCGGGGGAGTACGAGCCGAGCCCCATGGAGTGGGTGCGCGAGCAGGTGGAGGCGTACGAGCGCTCGGGTGGGCGCGAGGCCAACACGCTGCTCGACACCGGTCTGCCCATCGTCGTCGTGACCACGCGGGGGCGCCGTAGCGGCGCCGTCCGCAAGACCCCGTTGATGCGGGTCGAGGACGGCGGCGAGTACGCCCTGGTGGCCTCGCAGAGCGGGGCGCCGACGCACCCGTCGTGGTACCGCAACCTCGTTGCCGACCCCGACGCCGTCACCCTCCAGGACGGTGCCGAGCCCGTCGACGTCCAGGTCCGGGAGGTCCGTGGGACAGAGCGCGAGCGCTGGTGGGCGCGGGCGGTCGAGGCGTACCCGCCCTACGCGGAGTACCAGGCGAAGACCGACCGCGTCATCCCGGTGATGGTGGCGACGCCCCGGCCTCGCTGACCGGGGCGTCGGCCGTGGCCGTGTACCTCGACGACTGGAGGCAGCGGGCCACCCTCGGCCCCGTCGACGACCGGTGGTCGCACCTCGTCGCCGACACCCACGAGGAGCTCCACGCGTTCGCCGCGCGGCTGGGCATGGAGCGCCGGTGGTTCCAGTACGACCCCGCCCGGCCGCACCGGGCCCACTACGACGTCCCCGAGCGGTCGCGACGACGGGCCGAGGAGCTCGGCGCCGTGCCCATCTCGTGGCGCGAGCTGGGAGCGATGCTGCGTCGCCGACGCGACGGGCTCGCCACGTCGGGCTGAGCACGGCCGGTCCGGGCCGCCGACGATCGCTGGCTCGCGGCCCCCTCAGGCGTCCCCCGCGGCGGGCGGCGGCGCGCCGGCGGCGCGCAGGTGGGCGGCCAGGCCGGCCGGCGTGGCGTGGGCGTTCAGGCCGCTCGTCGACGGCATGACGTAGACGGGACGGCCGCCGAGGGTCCCGGGCTGCCACCCCGTCCCGGCGCGCCGGTCGACGGCGGCGCGCCAGCCCGACAGGCCGACGACGCACACGGCGGCGGGCTCGAGGCGGGCCACCAGCCGCTCGACTCGTTCCGCGCCCGTCCGGAACTCGGCGGCACCGACGGTCTCGATCGACGGGGTCGCCCGCTTGACCTGGTCGGTGAAGCCGACGCCGTGGACCTCGAGGGCGTGCAGCGGGTCGCGGTCGACCGTGACGAGGCCGGCGGCCAGCGCGGCCGGCCAGAAGCGGTTGCCCGGCCGGGCGTAGGGGATGCCGGCGTCCGCGGTGTAGAGGCTGGGGTTCAGCCCGCAGACGAGCAGCCGCAGGCCGGGCGCCACCGTGTCGGCGAGGGTCCGGGCCCGGACCGCCTGCAGGACGACGGCGCCCGCGTCCACCCGGGTCCTGCCGGCGACCTCGAACCCCCCGCCGACGAGGAGGTCGTGCACGACGGCGAGCGCCGCGGGGGCGACCCGTGAGGCGCCCCGCACCGCCGGGACGGTGACCTCGACCACGTCACCGACCGAGAGGCGGCGCTGCAGGGACCAGAGCTCGAGGGGGGTGTCGCCCGAGGCCCGGCGGGCGCGCCCCAGGCGCAGCCGGGCTGCGACGACGCCGGGACGGCCGGCCACGGGTGCTCCGCCGGCGGTCAGCGCAGGTTCACCCCGCCGTCGACGAGCACGACCTCGCCGGTCACGTACCGGGAGCGCAGGAGGCCGAGGATCACCTCGACCACGTCCTCCGGGGTGGCCGTGCGGCGGAGCGGGGCCTGGGCGGTGATGAACGAGCGGACGGCGTCCCAGTCCGCCGTCCACGGTGTGTCGACGAGCCCCGGGGCGACCGCGTTCACCCGGACGTCGGGGCCGAGGGTGTTGGCCAGCAGCCGCGTCATGTGGCTGAGTGCCGCCTTCGAGCACGCGTAGGGGATCGAGCTGCCGGTGGGGCGCTCGCCGGCCAGCGAGGACACGTTGACCACCTGGCCGGCGGGTGACGCGCGCAGGTGGGGGACGGCGGCCACGGTCACCTGCCAGGTGCCGATCACGTTCACGTCGAAGATCCGGCGCCACACCTCGGGGGTGGCGGCCTCGAGGTCGTGGTGGGGGATCACCTCGGTGGTCCCCGCGTTGTTGACGAGCGCGTCGAGGCGTCCGTGCGTGGAGACGACCGTCTCGACGAGCTGGCGCGCCGAGGCCTCGTCGGCCACGTCGCCCTGCACGTAGCGGGCGCCGGGGAGCTCGGCGGCGAGGGCCTGGCCGGCCTCGACCGAACGGGCCGAGTTGACGACGACGGTGACGCCGAGGTGGGCGAGCCGGCGGGCGAGGGCGGCACCGATGCCCGAGGAGGACCCCGTGACGAGCATGACCTGGCCCACCAGCGCGTCGTCGGGCACCGGGTCGGACGGGCTCGGGCGGGCAGGTTCGTTCGACGTGGGGTCGCTCGGCATGGCGCGAGTGTACGGGCGCCGGTGCGCCTAGCGTCGGTGACGTGCTCGCCGACTCTTCCCGGACCGCGCTCGCGCCGCAGCCCGCGTCCCCGGCCCGCGTGGGGCGAGCGGGCCCGTGACCCCGCCCGAGGCGGCACCGGACCGCTTGCGAGTCTCGCCGACCCTCGCCATCCCCCTCGCCGAGCTGCGCCTGCGCTTCGGCCCGAGCGGCGGGCCCGGGGGGCAGCACGCCAACAAGGCGGCCACGAGGGTCGAGGTGCGCTTCGACGTGGCCGGCTCGCCCTCGCTCGGGCCGCGCCAGCGAGCCAGGCTGCTCGAGCGCCTGGGCCCCGAGGTGCGGGTGGTGGCCGACGGCGAGCGGTCCCAGGCCCGCAACCGGCAGGTCGCGCTCGAGCGCCTGGGGGCACGACTCGCCGCAGCGCTCGCCGTCTCGCCTCCGCGTCGTCCGACGCGCCCGTCGACGGCGGCGCGTGAGCGGCGCCTCGCCGCCAAGCGTCGCCAGGCCGAGCGCAAGGCCCGGCGACAGCTGCCCGGCGAGGAGTGAGCGGTGCGGCGCCGGCGGTCAGCCCGCCCGGCGCCGCCCTCCGGCCACGTCCGAGGGCCCGACGGCGTCCCGATCCCAGGCCTCGTCGAGCAGGGCGGCGATCTCGGCGGTGAGCCGGGCGGGTCGGGCCCGCAGCTCGAGGATCGAGCGGGCCTGGACGAGCCGGGCCCCCGGCAGGCGCCGGGCCAACTGCTCGGCATCGTGGAAGGGGTGCACGCTGTCGGAGCGGTGGCCGATCACCAGTGCGGGGACGGTGATGGCGGCACGCTCGCCGACCGTCGGACCGAGCGGACCGGCGAGGACCCCGTGGAGGATGGCCGCGGTCTCGCGGGGGTCGTTGGCCAAGGCGCCGAGGGCGCTGTCGAGCGGGCCGACGCCGGTGCGGGGGACACGGCGCACCGCCGAGGCCACGGCTGCGGCGACGGGCCGGGCGAAGTGGACGGCGAACAGGAGCGGGACGAAGGTCAGTGCGGCGGCAGGGACCGCCCACTCGAGCACCGGCATCTCGACGACCAGGCCCTGGACCCGGTCGGGTGCCTGGGTCGCCACCATCAGGCTGACGTTCCCCCCGAGCGAGACGCCGCCCACGACGGCCCGCTCCACGCCGAGGTGGTCGAGGAGGGCGACGACGTGGCGCGCGTAGGTGTCCATCCGGTGCTCCGAGGCCCTCCGGGGCTTGTCGGAGCGACCGTGCCCCGGGAGGTCGAGCAGCACGACCCGGTGGCCGGTCGCGGCGAGGTCGGCGGCCAGGCGCCGGTTCAGGTCGGCGCTGAGCAGGATGCCGTGGAGGAAGACCAGGACCTTCTCCCCGGTGCCGTGGACCTCGTAGGCGAGCCGGACGTCGTCGTGCACGAAGGAGCCGAGCCGGTACGGGGTCCCGACCGTCGGCCGGTCCGGCGTCGCTCGGGCGTTGCGGCGAGGGTTGACACTGCTCGTAGCCATTGCGCCACGCTACGCCCGAGTCATCGGCGCGAGCGAGGACCCTGCGTCCGGCGGACCCGCACGGGCGGGCCTCCAGCGTCGCGGCGGGACACCCGGCTCACCGCAGGCCGAGGGCGCGGGAGCACGCCGGCCACTGCGACCAGCCCCGCAGGCCTTCCAGACGAGCCGCCGCCGCGTCCTGGGTGGCCGGCGGAGCCAGGTTCGGGAAGCCCGCGTAGCCCAGCCAGTGCCACGTGGTCAGCGAGAACTGGTAGGCGCCGTAGTAGCCGTTGCCGGTGTCGGCGGCGTAGTCGCCGCCCGACTCGCAGCGGCGCAGGGCGGCCCACACCGTGGCCGAGGGCGAGACGGGCCCGGTCGTCGTGGTCGTCGTCGAGGGCGCGGCACGGTCCGGGCCGGCACCCGCCGGAGGCCGAGGACCCACCGGGTCGGGTGCGGTGGCGGGCAGAGGGACGAGGGCGTGCGTCGCCGGCGGAGGCACCGGGGGCCGGGCAGCGGGGGTCGGGACGGACCGTGCGCCAGGCGCCACGGGCGCGGCCGAGGGCAGGGTGGGTTCGGCGAGGGCGGCCAGCACGGTGGGGACGCCCGGGCTCACGGCCAGCCGGTCCACGCCGAGGCGGACCATGGTCCGGCCGGCGGTCGTGCCCAGGCCGGCCGGACGGCTGGCCTGGGCGTGGTGGGCGGCCAGGCTGGAGACCGCCAGGACGGGCAGGAACGACAGGGTGAAGCGGCGGGAGCGCATGCGCCTCCTCGGGGCGGCCGAAGCGCCGGGCGACCAGGGAGGGTCGGTGCCGGGCTTCTCGGACGGCTGGAGGGAACGGGCGTCCGCCGGGGTGCATGCGACTCGCGGGCCGCGACCGGGGAGGGCGCGCGACCCTGGACGACGGGTCCGTACGAGGTGCAGGCGGGACGACCCAGATCAGCTCGTCGAGCGGCAGCTCCTCGTGGGGACCTGCTCGTGGGCAGCGTGTCGGGTCATAACCCTCGTGCCGTCCCTCGGTCGGGCAGCCCCCGGTGGCCGGGGGCCCGTGCCCACGCCGCGGCGACGGGCACCGACCGGAGCTGCGCCGGGTTCGACCCGGTGACCGAGCAGCCTCCGCGCTGCTCCTCCGGTCCCGACCGGTCGGGCCGGTCGAGGACCGACACCCTAGGACGGAACTCACATCGGTGCAACTCGTGCGCCGGAAGTGGTGAGCACCCTACTCAAAGCGCGATCGGGCAGGCCGAGCGGCGCGGCGGGCCGACGGGATCAGGCGTCGAGGACGGCCAACGCCTTGGCCAGCGTCTCGGCCGCCGCCGGACCGGTGTCCTCGCGGACGCCGGCGAGCGCGGTCAGCGTGGCCCACCCGTCGACGAGGGCGGCGGCGTCCGAGCCCGGGTCGAGCTCGTGGCGTTCGGCGTCGTGGTCGGCTCCGTCGGCGCCGCGGAGCACCAGGCTGATGGACCCACCGGTCCGGTCGAGCGTCGTGGCGTCCACCGGGTGGTCCCCGGGGTCTCGCCGGGCCGCCCGGATCAGGCCGGTCGACCCCAGGCCGGCGTGCCGGACGCCGCGGAGGGCGTCAGGGGCCACGGCGGGCACGTTCAGGTTGAGCACCGTCGACGGCTCGGCGACGGCGAGCACGGGGACGGTGCGCGCGGCGAGCCCCACCGGGGTCTCCCACGGGACGGGGTCGGGCCCCCAGGCGATGCTGACGGCCATCGCCCGCAGCCCGAACTGGGCGGCCGTCAGGGCGGCTCCGACCGTCCCCGAGTGGAGGGCCGAGCGCCCGGCGTTGACGCCGTGGTTGACCCCCGACACCACGAGGTCCGGTCGTGTGCCGAACCCACCGATGCAGGCCAGGATGACGGCCAGGGCCGGCGGGCCGTCGATGCCGTAGGTCTCGACGTCCTCGAGCCCGCGGACCTCGACCTGTTCGAAGGGGATCGTCTCGCGCTCGTAGACGGCACCCACCGCCGCGCCGGCGCCGCTGTGGTCGGCGAGCGGGGCCACGACGACCACGTCGCCCGCTGTCGCGTCGGCGAGCCCTCGGGCGAGCGCGGCGATGCCCGGTGCGAACACGCCGTCGTCGTTGGTCACCAGGATGCGCACTGCCGGCCCCGATCGGCCGACCCCCGGACGGGCCGGCACCGTCGCCTACCATACCGGTGGCCGACCGGCCGGGACGTCGCCCCGACGCCTCACGGGACCGCCCCGTGTCGCAGGCGGCGGCTCCGCAGACAGCACACGAGCGGACGGACGGCGGCGCGTGCCGGCGACGGTCCCGACGCGAGGCGCGGGGAGCGTCCTGCCGACCACGAGGCGCCGGGAGCCAGGGAGGACGAGCGACGACGATGGCTCCACGACCGAGCGAGGACAGCAGGCCCGCCGAGACGACGGCTGCGACCGGCGACCAGTGGGTCATCGGCCACGGCTACCAGCGTGCCGTTGTGACCGAGGTCGGGGCGACGCTGCGGGCCTACACGGTGGGGGACCGCCGTGTCCTCGACGGCTTCGGTCCCGAGGAGTGGAGCCACGGCGGCCGCGGCCAGGTCCTCGCCCCGTGGCCGAACCGGCTGGGCGACGGGCGCTACGAGTTCGCCGGCCAGACGGCCCGGGCTGCCCTCGACGAGCCCGAGCGGGGCAACGCCATCCACGGGCTCGTGCGCTGGATGCCCTTCGTCATGACGGGACGGGCGCAGAACCGGGTCACGCTGTCGTGCGAGCTCCGTCCGTGCCCGGGCTACCCCTTCGCCCTGGGGCTCTCGGTCGAGTACCGGCTCGGGCGGGAGGGGCTGGTGGTGACCGCTGACGCCGAGAACCTCGGTCCGGGCCCACTGCCCTTCGGGCTCGGCTTCCATCCCTACCTGACCGTCGGCACCGCCACCGTCGACGCCGTCCGCCTCCGGGTGCCGGCCCGCCGCCGGCTCGTCACCGACGAGCGGGGCCTTCCGACGGGATCGGCCGAGGTGGCCGGGAGCGAGCTCGACTTCGGGAGCGGCCGCCTCGTCGGGCCCACTCACCTCGACACGGCGTTCACCGACCTCGTGCGCGACGGGGACGGCAGGGCCCGGGTCGACCTCGACCCGCCCGGCGACGGCGGTGGCGTCACGCTGTGGATGGACGAGCGCTTCGGCTACGTCATGGTCTACACGGGCGACACGCTCCCCCCCGACGAGCGGCGCCGTTCGGTCGCGGTCGAGCCCATGACGTGCCCGCCGGACGCCCTGCGCTCGGGCGTGTCGGTCGTCGAGCTGCGCCCGGGGACCCGGTGGACGGCGTCGTGGGGGATCGTGCCCCGCTGACGCAGGTTCGGCGGGCCCCGCCTCCGCCGGCCGGTCACGCCGGTGTCAGGTGGCGCCCTCCCTCAGGAGCCCGGCAGCTGCGTCGGGAGCGAGGGGCCGGGCGAAGAGGAAGCCCTGGGCGAAGCGGCAACCGAGCTCCACCAGCCGGTCGCACTGCTCCTGGCGCTCGATGCCCTCGGCCACGACGGTCAGGTCGAAGGCGTCGGCCAGGGTGACGACGGCCTCGACGACCGCGTCGTACCGGCTGCCCAGGCCGTCGACGAACGCCTTGTCGATCTTCACGACGTCGACGGGCAGGCGAGACAGCGAGAACAGCGAGGAGAACCCGGTGCCGAAGTCGTCGATGGCCAGACGGACGCCGAGCTCCTTCAGGGCCTCGAGCCGGCGCAGAGCGGCCCGGAAGTCGCGGATGAACACGCTCTCGGTGATCTCGAGGACGAGGAGGCCGGGCGGGACGCCCGTGCGCTCGAGCGCGTCGCGGACCTCGCCCACGAAGTGGTCGTGCTCGAGCTGCCGGTTCGACACGTTGACGCTCACCGACACGTCGGGGACCCCGGCCGCCCGCCAGGCGGCCAGCTGCGCGCAGCTGCGGTTGAGGACCCACCGCCCGACCTCGACGATGAGCCCGCTCTCCTCGGCGATCGGGACGAACTCGAGCGGCGGGACGGCACCACGCTCGGGGTGGTCCCAGCGCAGGAGCGCCTCGACGCCGACCGGCCGCCCGTCGGGCACGGACACCACCGGCTGGTACGCCAGGCGGAGCTCGTCGCGCTCGAGGGCGAGGTGCAGCTCGGCGCCGGTGGCGACCCGTGCCGCGGCGGCGAGCGTGAGCGAGTGGTCGAACAGCTCGACCCGGTCACGACCGCTCTGCTTGGCCTGGTTGACCGCGGCGTCCGTGTTCCGCACCAGGACGTCGGCCGAGTCGCCCGTCGCCCCGAGGGCCACGCCGATGCTGGCGGTGACGTAGCAGTCGGTGCCGTCGACGGAGAACGGGCGCTCGAACAGCGCGCCCAGCCGCTGGGCGAACGCCTCGGCCTCGCCCCTGCCGGCCACGCTCTCGACGAGGAAGCCGAACTCGTCGCCTCCCACCCGGGCGATGAAGTTCCCCTCCGCCGCGCCGACGAGGCGGTCGGCGACGGCCATGACCAGCTGGTCACCGACCGAGTGACCCCTGCTGTCGTTCAGGTACTTGAAGTGGTCGAGGTCGAGGAAGAGGACGGCGACGGGCGGGTCGACGCTCAGGCGCTGGTCGAGGGCGTGGGTGAGGCGCTGGCGGAAGTGGGTCCGGTTGGGCAGGCCGGTGAGCGGGTCGTGGGTCGCCTGGTGGGCCAGTCGGCGCTCGAACTCGCGGCGCTCCGTGACGTCGCGGATGGCCGCCGAGACGACGGGGCCGTCGGGAGTGTCGAGCGACGAGAACGTGATCTCGATGGGGAACTCGACCCCGTCGCGCCGCAGCCCGACGACCGAGCGGTCGGTGCCGACGACCCGGGTGCCGCCGCGGGCGAGCCAGTCGTCGATCTCGCCGAGGAGCAGCTCGACGATACGGGCGGGCACGAGGGTCCGTGCCGAGCGACCGACGAGCTCGCTCGCCGTGTAGCCGAACAGCGTCTCGGCTGCCCGGCTGACCTGGAGGATCCTGCCCTCGGACGAGTCGAAGACGACCACGGCGTCGGGGGCGGCCTCGAGCAGCCGCCGGTAGCGCTCGGCGTCGCTGCGACGCTGCTCGAGGAGGGAGGCGTTCTCGAGGGCATGACCGGCCTGGGCGCACAGCATCTCGAAGGCGGCGAGCTCGTCGGGCTGGACCTGCCGCCGCGTCCGGGTGCCGGCCTCGAGCACGGCGACCAGCTCGCCGTTCGTCCACACGGGTCCGGCGACGACCGTCCGGTACCCCGCCTGGGCCAGCATCGCGTTGGGCGCGGTCGTCTGGGAGTAGTCGTCGACCACCACCACCCGGCGCTCGCGGACGACGAGGGCGACCACGCCGTCGTCGGCGGGGTGCCGGGACCGTGTGTAGGACTCGTCGAGGTTGCGGGCCGCCAGCACACGGTAGGTGCGGCCACCTGGGTCGAGCGCGCAGATGTCCGCCGACTCGAACTCGAGGACCCCGAGGGCCTCGACCACGGCGTCGAGCACGCCGTCGCTGTCGAGGACGTCGATCTTGCGGGCGACGCGGGCGACCCGGCTCCACAGCGCCACCCGCCGCTCGGCGGCGCGCTGCTCGGCCGACTGGCGAGCGAAGTGGCGGCCGAGCTCGTGGCCCACGGCGCCGACGGCCAGGCCGGCCGAGGCCATCATGCCGGTCCGGAACGTCAGGGTGGCGGCGTCCAGCGGCCCCGGTGTGCTCGCCGCCACGGTCACCAGGTAACCGCCCACGGAGGCGACGTTGAGCCCCACCTGCAGACCGAGGGGATAGGTGGCGCCCGACAGGAACACGGCGCACACGACGAGCACGACGAAGAGGTCGGACGAGGTCCCTCCGGTCAGGGCGATCCCCACGTCGATGAGACCCACCGTGACGAGCACCCACGTCGCGAGGAGGGGCACGCTCCAGCGCGACCAGACGATGGAACGCCATGGCAGGAGGGCCGCCGTCGCCGTGAGCACGGCGGCCACGCAGATGAGGACCACCGTGCCGCCCCGGTTGTCGCGCGGCGAGCTGCCCGGCAGGAAGACGTAGAGGGCGATGACGACGAGGATGGCGAAGGACGCCCACACGCCGGCGTGCACGGTGCGGAGGCGGTAGCGGACGACGGGGTCGTCGGGGGCAGCGGGGACACGCGTCCGCTCGGTGGGCGGATCAGGGGCCGGCGGCGACGTGGGCGCGACGACGGGAGGTGGCGGGGACGGCAGGACGACCGGGCGGGCGGTGACCGCGACCTCCGAGCGAGCGGGCTCGTCGGTGGTCCCGACGCCGCCGCCCCGGGGCTCTACGACGATGTGCTCGCTGTCGTCGGTCATCGTCAACTCCCCGTGCGTGCCCCGTCGGGGCTCGGGTGCGAGTCGGGCGGTTCCTGCTTTTCTACCACGCTTCGTAGTGGGAAGACCAGGCTTTGTGGTGAATCGCCGTCACGCGCCGTGGCCGTCGGTGTCGACGGGCTGGTCGAGCGTGCCGAGCGGCTGCGCGCCCACCTCACGGGGGCGTGCCCGGACCCGGCGCGGCACCGGTGGACGGCCGTCGCGCCCCCGTCCTTCGTGGGCCTCGCGGGCCTCGCGGTGCGCCCCCCGGGATTCGAACCCGGAACCTGCGGATTAAGAGTCCGTTGCTCTGCCGTTGAGCTAGAGGCGCCTGCGCATCATAGACGGCAGGGTGTTGTCGTCAGAGGTGCCTCGGGTGAGAGCCCGCGGCGGTCCTCGGCGGGTGACCGAGGGGACTCGAACCCCCGACCTCCAGGGCCACAACCTGGCGCTCTAACCAACTGAGCTACGGCCACCATGGAGTTCCCAGTCTGGCACACGACGCGGGCCCTCCCGGCCGTGCCCCGACGATCCGCACTAGCCTCGCGGGGCGGCCCTGCGGCGCTTCGGCTGCCTTGTGGCCCCCGTAGCTCAACTGGACAGAGCGGGTGGCTTCTACCCACCAGGTTGCGGGTTCGACTCCTGCCGGGGGCACACGCCCAGGTCGCGGCGCGCCGAGAGCTCCAGCCCCCTCGCGACGGGCGAGCTCAACCCTGCCGAAGCCAGCGAGCGAGGAACGCCGTCGTCACGGGCCACGAGCGGCTGGCGGCATCGGGGTTGGCGAAGCGGGGCGAGAGCAGGTTCTCGAAGGCGTGCCCGGCATCGGGCTCGACGCGGACCTCCACGTCGCCCCTCCCGGCGAAGGCGGCGGCGACGGCCGCGACGTCGGCAGCCGGGATGTAGTCGTCGCGCCCGCCGAAGTGGAAGAGGGTGGGGCAGCCGAGCCGGTCGGCCCGGGCGAGCGCCCCGGCCACCCCGGAGCCGTAGTAGGAGACACACGCGTCCACCGGTGCGCCTGTCGCCACCAGGTAGGCGAGCGTCCCACCAAGGCAGTAGCCGAGCACGCCGACCCGGCCGCTCGTCTCGGGCAGCCCCTGGAGATGGTCGAGGGCCGCGGTGAGGTCCGAGACGGTCACGTCGCTGTCGACCTCGGACCCGAAGCGACCGCCGAGCTCGAGGCCGCGGGCGAGCGCCTCGTCGTCGTGGCCCAGGGCCACGTCGCGCTCGACCCGCCAGAACACGTCGGGGCAGCACACCACGTAGCCGAGCTCGGCGAGCGCCTCGGCCTTGCCGAGAACGAAGTCGTTGACGCCGAAGATCTCCTGCAGCAGCAGCACGCCCGGCCCCGAACCGGCAGGCGGCAGCACGACGTGCCCGGTGAAGGTGTCGCCGTCGGCGGAGCGGACGCGGTCGAGTCGATGGGTGGCCATGTCCCATTGTCGCCCACCCGGCCGCACCCCTGGTCGCCCGCCGCGCGCGGCGACCGTGCCCCCGAGCCCGCGGCGACCGTGACCTGGTCACCCGTGCTGCTGGTGACACGGGCGCACGTGGTGTCTACGATGCCCGACGCGTGCAGCCCGACGCCGGCTTCTCCGTGCCACAACCGCCGCCGCCGGCTCGCCGGCGGCCGGCTGGCCACCGGTCTGCCCGCCTGCGGCGGCGGAGCCCGGTCCACCGCCGTCGCCACTGCCGGGTCGCCTCGTCGCGCCGACTGGTCGTTGCCTCCGTCGCGGTGGTCGCCGCCGTCCTCCCCCTCGCTGCGGTCCTGGGAGGGTCGGGATCGCCCGAGGGGCAGCGCCCCACGGCCACCACCGCACGCCCGACCTCGTTCGTCGAGCCCTCGTGGGCGGCTTCGCCCCAGTGGACGACCATGGTGGACGACCCCGGGCAGCCCATCGCCGAGTCGTCACCGGTCCCGGCGACCTTGGGCGGGGTGCCCGCCGTCGTGGTGGGCGACCGGAGGGGCGAGCTCTACGCGCTCTCGCTCACCACGGGCAGCGAGCTCCCGGGCTGGCCGGCAGACGACGGCAGCGGCCCCATCGACTCGACGCCGTCGGTCGTCAACGGGCCGACCGGCACGCTCGTCGCCGTCGGCACCGGCAACGACGCCCAACCCGCCGTCGGGGGCTACCAGGCGTTCACGGCGTCGGGCGCGCTCGCTTGGTACACGCGGCCGTCCAACCCGACGACCGACGGCGCACCCGCGGTCGGCGTCCAGGCCGGGCTGACGGTCGCCGACCAGACGGGCGGAGGTCCGGAGCTCGTGATGGCGGGCTCGCTCGGCCAGCAGGCCTACGCCCTCGACGCCACCGACGGCGTCCCGGCCCGCGGGTGGCCGTTCTTCACCTCGGACTCCACCCACTCGACGGCGGCGGTCGCGGACCTCTACGGCACGGGCCGCCAGGAGATCGTCGACGGTGCCGACCAGTCGGCCGGCACCGGGCGCGGGCAGACCTACACCGACGGCGGGCACCTCCGCATCTGGTCGACGACCGGCCAGCTCATCTGTCGCGCCGACACGACCCAGGTGGTCGACTCGTCGCCTGCGGTGGGTGGGTTCCTCCCCGGCGGTGCCACCGGCATCGTCGTGGGGACGGGGTCGTTCTTCGCCGGGGCGTCCGACTCCGACGTCCTCGTGGCCTTCGACACCCACTGCCAGCAGCAGTGGTCGCTCCGCCTCGACGGCGCGACGGGATCGTCCCCCGCCCTCGCCGACCTGACGGGCAACGGTCAGCTCGACGTCGTCGAGGGGACCGACCAGGGGACCGGTGGCTCCGGCTCCGTCTACGCCGTCGACGCCGCCACCGGCCAGGTCCTGTGGGAGGACGCGGGGCTCGGCCGTGTGGTCGGGTCCCCGGTGACGGCCGACCTGGCGGGCACCGACGTCCAGGACGTCATCGTGCCGGTCGTCGGAGCCCCCGGGAAGCCGAGCGAGACCGACGTGCTCGACGGGCGCACGGGCCAGGTCATCGCCCACCTCGCCGTCGACCTCGGCGTGCAGAACGCCCCCCTCGTCACCGACGACCCCAACGGCGACGTCGGCATCACGATCGCCGGGTACACGGGTGCCGTCCCCGGTGGCCAGGGGATCGTCGAGCACTACGAGATCCCGTCCAGCGACGGTGCGGCGGCCGTCGGCCCCGGGTCGTGGCCGATGTTCCACCACGACCCCCAGCTGACCGGTGACGCCGGGGGCACGCCGGCGCCGGGGTCCGTCCCTGCCTGTGCCGTCCCCGCGGGGGCGCTCGGGGGATACGCCCTGGTGGCCGCCGACGGCGGGGTGTTCAGCTTCGGCGGCCAGCCGTTCTGCGGCTCGATGGGCGGCCACCACCTGAACGCCCCGGTAGTCGGCATGGCCGAGGCGCCCGCCCGGGGCGGCTACTGGTAGGTGGCCTCCGTAGGCGGCATCTTCGCATTAGGTGACGCCCAGTTATA